>NZ_CAJMZE010000054.1:0-32468 GCF_905220235.1 Paraburkholderia sp. J41
AGGTGCTAAGAAGCCCGGAAGGAAAGCCGCCTTGAAGGGGCGGCTTTTTACATCAAGTCAAGCCACGCGGCGGCAGGCGGCGCAGATCGTCGGCCACCGGCACGCAGGCAAGCGCGAGCAGCATCGCGGAGAGCAACACGCCGGAAACGAAGCCGAAGTGCCGGAACGCGACCGCGCCGACCGTTCCGCCCAGCAGAAACATGCCGAGTAGCGAAGCCAGCACGCGCACGCGCTGCGCGTCGGCTTTCACGTGCTGCGAGGCCGCCGCCGGCACGCCCCAGTTCCAGTAGAGCCCTTTGCCCAGTTCGATGCCGAGATCGGTGACGATCCCCGTCATGTGCGTCGTGCGAATCTCGGCGCGCGAGATTTTCGTGATCATCGCGTTTTGCAGGCCCATGACGAAGCACAGCAGCGCGACCGTGGCGGGCACGAACAGAACGCGGTGATGCTCCATGTTCGCGCCGAGCAGTGCGAAGCCCAGCAGCAGCGCGGCTTCGAGCAGCATCGGCAGCGCATAGACGCTGTTGACCGCGCGGCGCCGTCCCCAATTGATCATGATGGCCGAGGTGGCCGCGCCGCCGCCGAACGCGAGAATCGAGCTGAGCGCCGCGAGCGCGAGGCCGAGGTCGCCGAGCGCGACGTTGTCGGCGACCGACGACACGATGCCCGACATGTGCGAAGTGTACTGCCCGACCGCGAGAAAGCCGCCCGCGTTGGTTGCGCCCGCAATGGCCGCGAGCGCGCGGCCCAGCCGCAAATTGGCCTTGTCGGTGCGGTCCACCGAGGTGAAACTGCGCAGGTACTGAATGGGCACGAACAACCTCCTCGGCGAACAACAGCCACCAGTGTACGGCTTTCCGCTTTGACCAATTCGGCCTTCCGCGCACGGCACTCATGCGGCGGATTGTCGCGTTAGGTCGCGAGCCGAAGCCCAATTGCCGCATTGCGAGCGGCATTATTCGGTACTGGTTATCAAGCGTACGGGATAATTTGATTCCCGTTATATACGGCCGGATATAGCATTAACGCCTGTTGAATGACTACGGTTCATAACAGGAGACAGCAAGATGATTCATCTGCGAATCGGCGATATCCTCGCGCACAACGCGCGGCGCGCGCCCGACGCGGCCGCGCTCATCGAAGGCGAGCGCGTGATCGGGTGGCGCGACCTCGACCTCGCCACCAATCGCCTCGCCAACGCGCTGGCGTCGCACGGCTTCGGCAAGGGTAAGCGCGTTGCGACCATCGTGCGCAACGGCGCGGCGGCGGTCGAATGGATTTTCGCGCTCGCCAAGGGCGGCGTGCTTGCCGTGCCGATCAATTACGGCCTCACGCCCAATGAGATTGGCGTGCTGTTTGGCGATTCGCGCCCCGACGCCATCGTCGTCGACGCCGAGTTTCTGCCCGCGCTCGAGGATGTGCTGACGCGCGCCGGCGTGCCGGTCATCGTGCGTGGCGAGGCCGCGCCGCGCGCGGGTTGGCTGAGCGAGCGCGCGCTGCTCGCGCACGCCTCCGAAGCGGCGCCCGAAGCGCGCGTGGAGCCGGACGACATCCGCACGATCCGCTACACGAGCGGCACGACCGCCGCGCCGAAGGGCTGCCTTGGCACGCATCGGCAGATTCTTTCGAGCATCGACAATTTCCTGCGCCAGATTCCGGTGCCCGAACGCGGCGCGTTTTTGCAGATGCTGCCGTTGTTCTCGGGCGCGGGCATCTGGATGGCGGTGGCCGCCGCGTATCACGGTGTCGCCAACGTGCTGATGCCGGAGTTCAACCCGCGCGCCGCGCTCGAAGCCATCGCGAAGCACGGCGTCGTGCATACCTGCGGCGTGCCGACGATGCTGAGCCGGATGACCGAGGAGCTGCAAAAAAGCACCCAACGGGACGGCCAAAACCGCGACTATGTGCTCGATTCGCTGCGCCTGTTCGGCTACACGGGTTCGAAAATGCCGCCCGCGACCATCGCGCGCGCGCTCCAGACTTTTTCGTGCGACTTCTATCAGGGTTTCGGCGGCGGCGAGATGGGCGGCCTCGTGTCGTATCTGATGCCGCAGGACCATCGCGCGGCGCTCGGCGAAGACGCGAGCGCGACGCGGCTGGCATCGGTCGGCCGTCCCGCCGGGTATGCGGAGATCCGCATTCGCGACCTCAAGACCGGCGCGCCGCTACCCGCGAACGCGCCCGGCGAAATCACCGTGCGCTCGGCGAGCAACTTCTCGGGCTATCTGAATCGCCCCGACGACACGGCCAGGACCTTGCGCGGCGAATGGGTCCATACGGGCGACGTGGGCTATCTCGACGAAGACGGCTATCTCTTCGCCGTCGATCGCGCGAAGGACATGGTCGTGACGGGCGGCATGAACGTGTCGTCGGCGGAAGTGGAAGCGGTGCTGGCCGAGCATCCGGCCGTGAAGTCGGCGGCGGTGATCGGCCTGCCGAGCGAGGAGTGGGGCGAGGCCGTCACCGCGATCGTCGTGCTGCGCGAGGCGGGGGCGGCCACGCAGGCCGAGTTGATGCAGTTCGCCCGCGCGCGCCTTGCGGGCTACAAGTCGCCGAAAGCGGTGCATTTCGTGAGCGAGTTTCCGCTCAACAGCGTCGGCAAGGTGCTCAAGCGCGAATTGCGCGACCAGTTTGCGAATCAATCAAATATTTAAGCCGGTTGTTTAGGATATCTAAGGAGAAAAAGTAATGGTATGGAAGCTGAACCACTCGGCGGGCCCGCGCGGTTATCTCGTGGAAAAAGAGGAGTTCGAAACGATTAGCATCACCATGCCGGTGGAAGGCGTGGCGAAGCTCACGCTCAATCGCCCCGACAAGCTCAACGCGTTCAATTCGGCGATGATCGGCGAGATCCGCGCGGCCATGTGGCGGCTCAACTATGACGACAGCGTGCGCGTGATCGTGCTCACGGGCGAGGGCCGCGGCTTCAGCGCGGGTCGCGACGTGAAGGAGCTGCAAGGCGAACGCGGCATGCCGTTGCCGCAATATCGCGCTTACGTGCGCGCGAATCACGACATGCTCGACGATCTCGAATCCATCGAGAAACCGGTGATTGCCGCCATCAACGGCGTGTGCGCGGGCGGCGGAATCGAGCTCGCGGCGTCGTGCGATTTCCGCTTCGCCTCGAAACAGGCCACGTTCTTGCTGCCGGAAATCTTTATCGGCGTGATTCCGGCTTCGGGCGCGTGCTCGCGCATGATCCAGATGATCGGCATCGAGAACGTCAAGGATCTCGTGATGACGGGCCGCACCGTCGACGCCGAGGAAATTCGCGGCATGGGCTTCGTGCGCCGCGTGGTCGAGCACGATCGGCTCGAAGCCGAAGCGTTCGCGTTCGCGAAACTGCTGATGAAGGGCGCGCCGCAGGCGGTGGGCATCGGCAAGCATGTGACCAACACTTGCCAGAACGTGGATACGGAAACGGGCCGCGTGTTCGAGCGGCTCGCGCAGTCGTCGCTGGTCGGCACGACCGATTCGACCGAGGGCGTGCGCTCGTTCCTCGAAAAGCGGCCGCCCAACTTTACGGGCCGTTGAGCATCGCGCCGCGCCGTGCCGTTTTTTCAGCGCGGCGCGGCGTTTTTCATTTTTCAGCAAAGGTATCGACGTGAAGCTTTCCGGTATCCGCGTTCTCGATTTTTCCCGTTTCATGGCGGGGCCGCTCGTGTCGTCGATCATGGCCGATCACGGCGCCGACGTCGTCAAGATCGAGCCGCCCGAAGGCGATCCCACGCGCCACGGCCGCCGCACGCGGGAGCGCCAGCCGGCGGGCGACTCATTCTGCGTGCTCAATCGCGGCAAGCGCAGCGTCGTGCTCGATCTCAAGCAGCCCGCCGATCTCGCTCGTGCGCATGCGCTGATCCACGACGCCGACGTGCTCGTCGAATCATTCAGCCCCGGCGTGACGACGCGCCTCGGCATCGACGCGGCCACGGCGTTCGCGCTCAATCCGCGCCTCGTGTATTGCTCGATCAGCGCGTTCGGCCAGAGCGGGCCGCTGCGCGATGCGGCCGGGCACGATCCCGCCGTGCAGGCGCTGGCCGGCGTGCTGAGCCGCGAACGCGGCGGCGCGCCCGTGATTCCGGCGGTTTCCGTGGCGTCGTGGGGCGCCGCGTTGACGGCGCTCGCCGGTGTGACGATGGCGCTTCTCGCCGCGCGCACGACGGGCCGCGGCGACCATCTCGATCTCTCGATGCACGACGTGGCGCTGAGCGCGCGCCCCGGCGCGATTTTCGACGCGCTGGAACACGAGGTGGCCGCGCTCGAGGCGCCGCGCGGTCACGCGCTGCTCGAACCGTACGAAACGGCGGACGCGCAATGGCTGTGCATCGGTGCAGGCGAGCCGCGTTTCGCGCGCGCGTTGCTCGATGCGCTTGGCCGGCCCGATCTCGTCGCGGTGGCGCTGGGCGCGCCCGGCCCGGCGCAAGATCCGCTGCGGGTGTTTCTACGCGGCGCGTTCCGGCAGAAAACGCTCGACGCCTGGCTCGGCTGGATGGCCTCGCGCGCGATCAGTTGCGCGCCGGTGCTCGATTACGCGCAGGCGCTCAAGCATCCGCACGTGGCGGCGCGCGGCATGCTGATCGAGGAAGGCGGCGGCGCGCGGCATCTGAATACGCCGATACGCTTCGCGCACGAGCCCGGCCGGCCCGATCTGCGCGTGCCCGAACTCGGCGAACACACCGAGGCGGTGCTGGCGCAGTATGACGCCCATTGATGGAGCCGACGGCGACGTAATCGAGCGGCGCCATCGAGCCGCATGAACGAGCGGCACGATTGATCGGCGCGCGTGATGAAGCGATAAAAAATCGCTGATTCCCCGCGCATTGGCGCTTGTTTACACTGCTCGCACAAGCCGGCCGTCCCGTGGCCGGCATCGTGACGCGCGCGTTGCGTCCGGCGCCATGCAGTGCGCCGGAATGCGCGGGGCTCCGCCCGGATGGCTGCTGCAAGTCTTGCATCGCGTTCGGGCGGCCGCCGCGACGCGCGCGCGGCAGGAGGCGAGGATGGACAGCGTCAATCTCGAAGTGCTTCGCGCGTGTCAGCGCTGGATCGGCGCGGGGCACCGCGCGCTGCTCGTGACAGTGGTGAAAACATGGGGCTCGTCGCCGCGTCCCGAGGGTTCGATGCTCGTGGTGCGCGACGACGGCGCCGTGGCCGGCTCCGTATCCGGCGGCTGCATCGAAGACGACCTGATCGAGCGCGTGCGCCGCCATGGCGTCGTGCAGTCGCGCCCGCAGTCCGTGCGCTACGGCATCAGCGCGGACGAAGCGCATCGCTTCGGGCTGCCGTGCGGCGGCACGATCGAACTCGTGCTCGAACCGTTGACCGGCGCGCGCGACGCGAGCGGAATCGCCGCGTTGTGCGCGCGCGTGGCCGCGGGCGAACTGGTCGCGCGCACGCTCGACATGGCAAGCGGCGCGGCCACGCTCGCGGCGGCGCGCGCGACCGAAGGCGTGGCGTTCGACGGCAAACGCTTCGTCACGATCCACGGGCCGCGCTATCGCATGCTGGTGATCGGCGCGGGGCAGCTTTCGCGCTATCTCTGCCAGATCGCGACGGGTCTCGACTATCACGTCACCGTGTGCGATCCGCGCGAGGAATACACCGACGTCTGGGACGTGCCCGGCACCGCGCTCGTGCGCACCATGCCCGACGACACCGTGCTCGACATGAAACTCGACGAGCGCAGTGCCGTGATCGCGCTCACGCACGACCCCAAGCTCGACGACCTCGCATTGATGGAAGCGCTCAAGACGCCGGCGTTCTACGTGGGCGCGCTCGGCTCGCGGCGCAACAACGCGGCGCGGCGCGAGCGCCTGAAGGAATTCGATCTTTCGGAATCCGAACTGATGCGCCTGCATGGGCCGGTTGGCATCTACATCGGCAGCCGCACGCCGCCCGAGATCGCCATTTCGATTCTCGCCGAGGTGACGGCCGCGAAAAACGGCGTGTCGCTGCCGACGATCCTGCAAGTGGAAGGCGCGAAAGCCGCGCGCGAGATCGCGGCTTCGGCCGGCTCGCTGTGCTTCGCCTGAACTTCAGTCCTCGCCCACGCCCACGAGCCCCGCCGGGTCTTCCTTCGCCGCTTCGGTGAATAGTTTGGTGAACTGATCGAGCGTGCTCATGGTGTCGCGGCCGGTGCGCGTGATGCGGTAGAACGAGAGCGGCACTTCGGGGCGCAGCGCGTCGATGCGCACGCGATAGCGGTAGCAGATGTGCTCGCAGAACTGCGGCATGACGGCGGTGCCGAGCCCTTCCTGCGCCATGGCGATGGCGGTCTGCAAATGCCCGACCACGATGCGGCGGCTCACCGTCACTTCTTCCTTCGAGAGCGTGGCTTCGATCAGCCGTTGCAGCGGATTGTCCTTCGGCAGCGTGATGAGCGTCTGGTTTTCGAGCGCCGTCCAGCGGATGCCCGTGCCGCGACGCGGCGCGTCCTCGTCGGAACTCGACACGGCCACGAGGCGCGTGGGAAAGAGCGGCACGCGGTCGATGCCGGAAATCTGCGAGAAGAACACGCCGAAGGCGGCGTCCAGATGGCCTTCTTCGACCATTTGCAGCAGCTCGGTGGGATTGCGGTCCACCAGCTCGATGTGCGAAGCCGGATACACCTGCGCGAAGCGCGCGAGCACGGGCGGCATCAGGCTCGCGGCGATCATCGGCGTGCAGCCGAGCAGCAGCGACGACTGTTTCTGGCGGCCGAGTTCGTTGAGTTCGATCACGGACCTTTCGAGCGTTTCGACGATCGCCATGGCCGTGGGGTAGAACACGCGTCCCGCGTCGGTGAGCGAGACGGTGCGCGTCGTGCGTTCCAGCAGCCGGCAGTTCAACTGCGTTTCCAGCTCGCGGATGATCGCGGAGAGCGCGGCCTGGCTCAGGTGCATGCTCTGCGCGGTTTTCGTGAAGCTCGATGCGTTCGCGACGCCGAGAAAGACCTTGAGTTGTTTGAGGGACAGATTCATCGGCGACAGCTCTTACAGGGTTCGGACTGGAATTCGGGCGTGCATTCGGTCTTGAAGCAAGCCCGATTCTATCCCGTCTGTCGCGGCGGCTGGCCGCCCGGCGCGGGCCGTGCGGGCGCAGCCGGTATCGCCGCGGCGTCAGGCGAACGCGTAGCGACCTTCTTCGTCGCGCGTGACGGCGCGGCGTTGCGCGATGTCCTCGAGCCAGCGCACCACCTCGCGGCCGTCGCGCGTGCCCGTTGCGGCCATCAGTTCGGTGAAGCGCTTCGGGCCGTGTTCGAGCGCGGCCTCGAGCGAGTCGAAGCGCGCGCCGCGATAAGCGGGCGGCGTCGGCACGCGATGTTCGAGATCGCGTTCGGCGCCGGGCGCGAGCAGCGGCAGCGTGAGATCGAAGCCCGCCTTGGCCGTGGTTCGCGCGCCCAGCAGCGAGGGATCGAGCGGCATCGCGCGCAGCCCGTCTTGCTGCACGAGATCGCGGTCGGCCTGGAAGCGCGTGGCGAGCGCCCAGTCCATTTGCTCGTCGGAGAATACGTCGATGTCGGGATCGACCACGAACACGTGCTTCACGTTGGCAAGCGAGGCGAACACGGCCGCGATGGCGTTGCGCGCCTCGCCGGGCACGCGCTGCTGCATGGCGACGCGCACGTTGAACATGCCGCCCGTCGCCGGATTGGCGTAGACGGCCTTCACCTCGCGCACGGCCGTTTCGAGCGCGCGCCACACGGTCACTTCGGTGCGCAGCGCGGCAAGCTGCGCGGTGTCGGTGCGCGCCATCGAGCGCCCGCCGATCGTGCAGGTCTGGAACACGGCGTCGCGGCGGTGCGTGATGGCCGTGAGATGGAACAGCGGATTGGTTTTCACGCCGCCGTAGTAGCCGAGGAATTCGCCATACGGGCCTTCGGGTTCCGCGTGGCCGCGCTCGTCCAGATAGCCTTCGAGGATGAATTCGGCGTCGGCGGGCACGAGCAGGTCGTTGCTCACGCACTTGACCACGCCCATCGCCTCGCCGCGCAGCGCCGCCACGAGTTCGAGCTCGTCGGCGGGAATGCGCATGGTCGCGCCCACGTGATCGACGGGATGCGTGCCCACGGCGAATGCAATGGGCGTGCGCTCGCCGCGCTTCGCATGACCGATGGCGATGGCGCGCAGGTCCGAGGGCGCGACCAGGTCGATGCCGGCCGTGCGGCGGCCGCGCAGCATCAGGCGGCGAATGCCGACGTTGGTCCAGCCCGTTTCCGGGTCCACGGCGAAGTCGATCGACGCCGAGATATACGGCGCGCCGTCCAGGTCGTGTTGAAGATGCACGGGCAGCGCGGTGAAGTCGCAAGCGTCGCCCGTCAGCACGACTTGCTGCACGGGCGCTTCCTCGCGGCTCACTTCCACGAGCCTGCCTTTCACGCGCAGGCGTTCGCGCACGGTGTCGAGCAAGCCTTGCGGCGTGGTGCCGAAGGCGAGCGCGAGGCGCGAGCGGCTCGCGGCGACGCTGCCCGCGAGCGAGACGTTGCCGCCCGAGGGGCGCGCGAACCACACGGCGCGCGGGTTGCCTTCCATGATCGCGGCCACGTCGGCGAGATCGACGCTTTCGTCGTGGCGCTCAAGCTCGGTTTCGTCGAGCGATTCGAGGAAGCGGCGCAGCCGGAAGCGTTCGAGGTCGGGCGCGCTCGCGCCTTCGGCGGTGGAGGGAATGGCGGTCTTGGGTCTCACAATCGGGGTTCCTCGCGCAGCGGGGCTGCGCCGTGGTTATCAAGCGTTATCGAGCGTTATCGAGCGGCGAAGGCGCGCGGCGGGTCAGAAGCGCGCGGAAAGCGCCGTGGCCGCGAGATGCGCCGCGAAGCCGCTTGCGCCGCTCGCGGGCATTTCGGGCGCCAGATGCAGGAACTGCTTGACCGCGCGCAGCGTGACCGCGCTACAGCCGAGCAGCGTTTGCGTGAGCGCCTCGGCTTGCGCATCGAGGCTCGCGGCGGGCGCGACGCGGCTCACGAGCCCCGCGTTCAGCGCTTCCTGCGCGGAAAGCTTGTCGCGGCTCAGCACCATGTGCGCAACGGTTTTCACGGGCACGCGGCCGATCAGCGCCGACATCACGAGCGTGGGCGGAATGTCGCGTTCCATTTCGGGGATCTGGAACACGGCGTCGTGCGCCGCGAGCGCGATGTCGCACACGCCCGCGAGCGCGCAGCCCACGCCGATCGCCTCGCCGCGCACGACCGAAACCACCGGCACGCGCACGGCCTTGAGCGCGTCGTAGAGCGCGAGCGGCGGCGCGGCCACCACGCGGCGCAGCGTTTCGGCCGACGGCTTCGCGTCCTTGGGCGGCATCGGCGAAAGGCGGCCCTTGCAGAAGTCGGGGCCGCGCGAAAGGACGCGCACGAGTTTCACGTCGTCGTCGAGCGTGGCGACGGCTTCGATGATCGTCTCGCTCATCGCGGCGTCGATCAGGTTGCCGTTCTCGGCGCGGTCGAGCACGACGTCGACGAGCGAGCCGTTGCGTTCGATCGCGACATAAGGGCTGGGCATGCGGGTCTCCTTGTTTTGAGGGCGTGGATGGCGGCCGGTCAGGCCGCGTCGCGGTGGATGTACTCCCACACGACTTTCGGCGTGGCCGGCATCGCGAGTTCGTCGGTGCCGTATTCCTTGAGCGCGTCGGCGAGCGCGTTGAAGATCGTTGCCGTGGCCGGCGTGATGCCGCTCTCGCCGCCGCCCTTCACGCGCAGCGGATTGCCGTGCGTGGGGTCTTCGGTGAGTTCGAGGTTGAGCGTGGGAATCACGCCCGCGCGCGGCATGCCGTAATCCATGTACGAGCCGGTCAGCACCTGGCCCGTGTCGCGGTCGAGATAGCAGGTTTCCGAAAGCGCCTGGCCGATGCCTTGCGCGAGACCGCCATGCACCTGGCCTTCGACGATGAGCGGGTTGATCGGCTGGCCCACGTCGTCGACCGAGGTGTAGTTGACGAGCGTGACCACGCCCGTGTCCGGGTCCACTTCCAGCTCGCACACGGCCGCGCCCGTGGGATGCGCGGGCACGCGCGTGTTGACTTCGGCTTCGGCGTAGAGCTTGCGCGTGCCCGGCGCGTCCGGCAGACCGTCGCGCGCGACGTGCGCCGCGAGTTCGAACAGGCCGATCTCGCGCGCCGAAGCCGTATCGGCGAACACGCCGTTCCCGAAGCTCACGCGCTCGGGCGAAACGTCGAACAGGGCCGCCGCCGCGCGCTTGCCTTGCGCGACGATCTGCGCCGCCGTATCGACGAGCAGCATGCCGCCGAGGCGCATCGAGCGGTCCGAGTGGCTGCCGCCGCCCACGCTTACGAACGCGGTGTCGCCGGTGCGCAGCGCGATCGCGCCGACCGGCACGCCCAGATGCTGCGCGACGACCTGCGCGAAGGTGGTTTCGTGGCCTTGCCCCGTGGATTGCGTGCCCGAGACGATGTCGATGCGGCCTTCGGGCAGCACCGTCAGCTCGATGCGCTCGCGCGGCGCGCCCACCGGCGACTCGATGTAGTTCGCAAGGCCGATGCCGCGCAGCACGCCGCGCTCGCGCGAAGCCGCGCGGCGCGCCTCGAAGCCGTCCCATTGCGCGAGTTCGAGCGCGCGCGCCATGTTGCGCGCGAATTCGCCGCTGTCGTAGGTGAGGCCCATGGGGCTGCGATACGGCAGCTTGTCGTGCGCGACCAGATTGCGGCGGCGAATTTCCGCGCGATCGAGCTTCAGTTCGGCCGCCGCGAGGTCGAGCATGCGTTCGATCACGTGGGTGGCTTCGGGGCGGCCCGCGCCGCGATACGGCGCGGTCGGCACGGTGTTGGTCAGCACCGCGCTGATGTGAACGGCGGCAACCGGCACGTCGTAGACGGTCGTCATGATGCGCGTGCCGTTCGACATCGGCACATAGGAAACCGTATGGCCGCCCACGTTGCCGATCCATTCGTTGTCGATGGCGAGAATGCGGCCGTCCGCGGCGAAACCGAAGGTCGCGCGCACGATCTGGTCGCGGCCCTGGTAGTCGGAGAGGAACGCTTCGCTGCGGTCGCTCGTCCACTTCACCGGCCGGCCCACGCGGCGCGCGGCCCACACCACGGCCAGTTGCTCGACGTAGATGAACGAGCGCGGGCCGAAGCCGCCGCCCGTGTCCGGACACACCACGCGCATCTGCGCGGGCGGCACCTTGAGCGCCGCGGCGAGGCAGAGCTTCTGGCGCACCGCGCCCTGGCTGCCCGAGATCAGCGTGTAGGTGCCGCTCGCCGCGTCGAATGCGCCGATGGCGCCGCGCGGCTCCATCTGGCAATTCACCACGCGGCTGTGATGGAATTCGCGCGCGAGCACGAGCGGCGCTTCGGCGATGATGCGGCGCGCGGCCTCGCGGTCGCCGATCTGGGTCTGGAAGCAGAGATTGCGCGCCGCGCCGTCCCACAGTTGCGGCGCGCCTTCCTGCATCGCGTCGGCGGCGTTCACCACGGCGTCGAGCACGTCGTAATCGACGTCGATCAGCTCGCTCGCATTGCGCGCGGCGAGCGGCGTTTCGGCGATCACCATGGCGATCGGCTCGCCCACATAACGCACGCGGTCGACCGGCAGCGGAATGTGGAACTGGTTGAAGATTTCGCCCGTCAGCGAAGTGAGAAACGCCTTTTTCGTGGCGTCCACGGCGTCGATGGGATTGGGCACGTGATCGACGCCCTGGTAGCCGTCGTCGAGATAATCCTGGCCGACGAGCACCGCGATCACGCCGGGCGCCTCGCGCGCGGCCGTCACGTCGACCGAGCGCAGCGCGGCATGCGCGTGCGGCGAGCGCAGAAATGCCGCGTAGACCTGGCCTTCGACGCGCAGGTCGTCGGTGTATTGTCCGTTGCCGGTGACGAAGCGCCGGTCCTCGAGGCGCGGAAGCGGTTGACCGATCATGGCTTGGCGTCCTCCGTCGCGGTTTGCGCAAGCGCCGGATACATCTCGCGCGCCGCGTGACGCACGGCTTCGATGATGTTCACGTAGCCCGTGCAGCGGCAGATGTTGCCTTCGAGCGCGTGGCAGATGCTGGCGTCGTCGAGCCTGGGCGTGTCGCGCAGATGAAATCCCACCGACATGATCATGCCCGGCGTGCAGAAGCCGCACTGCAAGCCGTGGCATTGCACGAACGCGTTCTGCACCGGATGCAGCGGCGCGTCCGCGTTCTCGCGCAAGCCTTCGACCGTCGTGACCGCGCCGCCGCTCGCCTGCGCGGCCAGCACCGTGCACGACTTCACCGATACGCCGTCGAGATGCACCGTACACGCGCCGCACTGGCTCGTGTCGCAGCCGACGTGCGTGCCCGTGAGGCGCAGCGTTTCGCGCAGGAATTCGACGAGCAGCGTGTGGTCGGGCACGGTGCGCCGCACGTCGACGCCGTTCACCCGCAATTGGACTTCAGCCATGATTTACCTCGTATTGCTGGGAATGCGCTCAGTTCGCCGCGCCGGCGTTCGCTTCGGCGCTCATCGTCGCGTTGAAGCGCTTGAAGAATTCGGCCGCGAGCTTGTTCGCCACCGACGTGACGAGGCGCGAGCCGATCTGCGCGAGCTTGCCGCCCACTTGCGCCTCGGCCACGTAGGTGAGGAGCGTGCCGCCTTGCCCGGCGTCGGCGAGCGTGACCGTTGCGGTCATCTTGCCGAAGCCCGCAATGCCGCCTTCGCCCGAGCCCGCGATCTTGTAGCCGTTCGGCCCGTCGCGCTCGGAGAGCAGCAGCGTGCCCTTGAAGCGCGCCTTCACGGGGCCGACCGAGGCGACCACCACGGCCTTGTACTCGTCGTCGCTGTGCGCGACGAACTCTTCGCAGCCCGGCACGCATGCCTGTAGCACGGCGGCGTCGTTCAAGCCTTTCCACACTTGCTCGCGCGTGGCGGCGATGGTCTGCGATCCGGTGAACTCCATTCTTGTGTCTCCTGAAAACGTTGATGCGAAGTTAAGCGGGCTGGCGCAGCGGTTGCGCCAGCAGCGCCTGCAAGGCGCGGCGCGTGTAGGTTTCGACCAGATGCGCGCGATACGCGGCGGAGCCGTTGTCGTCGTCGGGCAGCGCGCTTGCGTCCATCTTCAGCGCGGCGAGCGCGGCTTCGGAGAGATCGGCGGCCAGCGCGGTTTCCGCGTCGAACCAGCGGAACACCGAAGCGCCCGCGCCCGTCACGGCCACGCGGACCGCATCGGCGAATTGCGCGATGAACACGCCGACCACGGCGTAGCCCGAAGCGGGCTGGCGAAACTTGGCGTAGGCGGCGCGCAGCGGAACCGGATACTCGAAGCCGGTCACGATCTCGCCGGGTTCGAGCGCCGTTTCGAAGGTGTCGACGAAGTAATCGTCGGCGGCGATGCCGCGCTGCGAAGTGAGGACGCGCGCGCCGAGCGCGAGCACGGCGCTCGGATAGTCGGCGGCGGGGTCGTTGTTCGCGACCGAGCCGCCCATCGTGCCGCGATTGCGCACCTGCGGATCGGCGATCACGTTGGCAAGCTGCGCGAGCGCGGGAATGGCCGCCGCCACCACGGGCGAAGCCGCGACTTCCGCGTGCTTCGTGAGCGCGCCCACGTGCAGCACGTTGCCCTCCACGCGCACGCCGCGCATGGCGTCGATACGCGTGAGGTCGATCAGATGCGAGGGCGCGGCAAGCCGCTGCTTGAGCGTGGGGATGAGCGTCATGCCGCCCGAGAGCGGCCTGGCGTCCTCGTGCTCGCGCAGCCACGCGAGCGCGTCGTCGAGCGAGGTCGCCCGCAGATAGTTGGTCTCGTACATGATGTCTCCTGCCGCCGCGCGCGCGGCAAGCGGCGCGCGGCATTCGTCACGGCTGTTTCAGCCAGTTCTCCAGCGCCGTCGCGAGCGCGACGGGCACTTCGTACATCGGGTAATGGCCCGCGTTCGCGAGCGTTTCGAGCGTCGCGTGCGCATACCAAGCGAGCCACGTGCGGTTCATCAGGTCGGCGGTGATGGTCGGATCGTGCTCGCCCACGAAAAGCTTCACGGGCGTGGCGTTGCCTTCGACCTGCGCCGAAAAGTCGTTCGCGGCCCATTGGGGCAGATAACCCGCGAAGGCGTCGGCGCGCGAAAGGCGCTGCGACTCGCGCGCGAGATGCGCGGTGAAGCGCGGCGCGAGCCGGTTGCCGGTGGAGAACGCGATGATGCCCGCGCGCCGCTCCACGTCGTCCACGGCGGCGCGAAACGCCGCGAGGCGCGCTTCGTCCATGCGCGAGCCGCACGCGGGCACGGCGCACACGCCGGCCATGCGCTCGATGCGATGCGGCGCGGCGAGCAACACGCGCTGGATCGCGACGCCGCCCATCGAATGCCCGATCAGGCTGAAGCGCTCCCAGCCGAGATGATCGGCGAGCGCGAGCACGTCTTGCGCCGCTTCCTCGAACGTGAACGCGCCGTCGCGCTCGCGCGAGCGGCCGTAGCCGCGATAGTCGAAGAACACGTAGGTGAACGCGTCGAGGTCGAGCGCGGGCACGAGCGCGCGCCAGTCCTCGGCGCTGCCGAACCAGCCGTTCATCGCCAGCACCTTGCGCGGGCCGTTGCCGACCTGCGCGTAACCGTTGAGCGCGGGCGTCATGCCACCTCCGCCGCGCGCGTTGCGAAGGCGAGCGCGGGCGCGATGAGTCCGCGGCATTCGCCGAAGCCGATCGGCACCGCGCCCGCTTTCGCCGCGCGCGCGCTCAGCACGATTTCATCGCCGTCCTCGAGCGCCGTGCGCGTTTCGCCGTTGGGCAGGCGCAGCGGATCGCGGCCCGCGTTCGTCAGTTCGGTGAGGCACGCGCGTGCCGCGTCGTCGGCGCCGGAAATCGTGCCGCTGCCGAGCAGATCGCCGGTGCGCAGATTGCAGCCGTTGCTCGTGTGATGCGCGACCATCTGCGCGAACGTCCAGTACAGATTGTCGAGATGCGTGTGCGTGATGCGCACCGCTTCGGCGCCGCTCTCGCGCAGTTGCCGCGTGGAGAGATGCGCATGGAGTTCGAGATGCAGCCCGCCTTCCTGCTGATCGCGCGCGCCGTGCAGATGCGCCATGAGCGGCGGATCGTTTTCCGCGCGCGCGACGGGCGCCTTGCGAAACGGCGCTAGCGCCTCCGCCGTCACGATCCACGGCGAAAGGCTCGAATGAAAACTCTTGCCGAGGAACGGTCCGAGCACCTGCTCGAACCACTGAATGCTTTTCGCCGACCAGTCGTTGAGCAGCGAATAGCCGAAGATGTGCGCATGCGCGTCGTCGATGGCGATGGGCTGCGTAAGCGCGTTGCCCGCACCGATCCACGCCGCGAGTTCCAGCTCGAAATCGAGCGCGGGCGCGGGACCGAACACGATCTGGCCGTTCGCGTCGCGATACTGGCCGTGCGGGCGGCGCACCTCGCCGCCGCTCACGCGCAGCGACGAAGCGCGGCCGTGATAGGCGATGGGCAGCGACTTGAACGCGGGCGGCAGCGGATCGGCAAGACCCTTGTAGCGGCCGTGGCGCTCGGTGTGATGGAGCGAAGTGAGAAAGTCGGTGTAATCGCCGACTTCGCAGGGCAAGCGCAGCGCGAGCGTATCGAGGCGCGGCAGCAGCGCATCGGCGTGGTCCTGCATGAACTGGCGTTGCGGCGCGTCGTGCCTGAGCAGGTCGGAGAGCGCGGCGCGCAATGCGCTCGCGTGGAGCGCCGGCATCGACATCAGCCGGTTGAGCGTGCCCTGGCTCGCGGCTTCGCAGGCGAGTGCGGCGTCGCTGCCCGGCGCGAGCAGGGCGCTCTCGTGCAGCGCGCGCAGGTCCACGGCATGTTCGCCGATCGCCACGCCCGCGCGCACGATGCCGTCGCGTTCGAAGGCGCCGAACGGCAGGTTCTGGATCGGGAAGTCGGTGCCGGCGCGATTCGCCGATTCGACCCAGCTACGGCGCGACGGATCGTGAGTGGGATTGAGCGCGCTCATGCGGCGGGAGTCTCCGATACGGCTTTTTGTCGTTCCCCGGTCCACGCGTCGAGCGCGGAGCGCGCTTCCTTCTTGTAGGCCGCGAGCGTTTCGGCGGGCGCGACCGGCACGGTCAGTTCCATGCGAAAGCCGTTCGGGTCGAAGAAGTAGATCGAGCGCACGAAGTGATGGTCGGTCACGCCGAGCACCTCGATGCCGTGATCGACGAGACGCTGCTTCATCGTTTCCAGCTCGTCGATCGAGCCGAGGCGCAGCGCGATGTGGTTGACCCACGGCGGCGTGTTCGGCGAAGGTTCGGCGGCGGTGTCGTCGCCGAGATCGAAGAACGCGATGTTCGAGCCGTCCGCCATTTCGAAGAACAGATGCACGTACGGGCAGTATTCGCCCGTGCTCGGCACGCGGTCGAGACGGATCAGATGAACGAGCGGCAGGCCGAGGATGTCCTCGTAAAAATGGCGCGTTTCCTCGGCATTGCGGCAGCGCCACGCGAAGTGGTGCAGGCCGAGCACGGGCGGCAGGGTTTCGGGCATGCTGTGTCTCCTGAATGCGCGGAGGGATGAAAGGCGGGTGCGCTTTTAGATTTCGACGGTGTCGACGTTGTATTCGAACAGCCAGTTGTAGCGTTCCTTCACGCGTTCCTCGCTCCATTCGCGGTCGACGTATTCGGCCGCGCCTTCGGCGTGCGCGAGCGCGGGATTGTGGAAGCGCTTGGTATTGGCCGCCGAGCCGCGCACGATGCGCGCGGTGCGTTCGAGGCGCAGAGACTCGTAGCGTTCGAGCGCGAGCGGCAGATCGCCTTGATACTGCGCGAGGCAGCGCGCGATCAGATAGCCGTCCTCGAGCGCCATGCCCGCGCCTTGCGCGAGAAACGGCAGCGTGGGATGGCACGCGTCGCCGAGCAGCGTGGCGTTGCCCGAGGACCAGCGCGTCATCGGCTCGCGGATCATGAGCGCCCATTTGTACGGCACGTCGATCGCGGAGATCATCGTGCGCACGTCCTCGTGCCAGCCCGCGAAATCGGCGAGACATTCTTCGAGCGTGCCGCGCTCCGACCACGATTCCACCTGCCAGCCGTCGCGCTCGACCGCGCCCACGAAGTTGATGAGCTTGTTGCCGCGTAGCGGATAGTGGATGACGTGCGCGCCGGGGCCGACCCAGTTGGTGCCGAACGGCGTGCGCAGATGCTCGGGCAGCTTGCTCGCGTCGATCACGCCGCGCCAGGCCATCACGCCCGAATACACCGGCTCGTCCGCGCCGAAGAGGGCGCGCCGCACGCGCGAATGCACGCCGTCGGCGCCGATCAGCAGGTCCGCTTCGAAGGTGGCGCCCGAAACGGTCTGCACCTCGACCTTGCCGTTCTTCTGCACGATCGACTCGACCTTGTGATCGAGCTTGATGGCGTCGGCGCGAAATGCGCGCACGGCGTCCACGAGCGCTTCGTGAAGGTCGGCGCGATGCACCGTGAGATAGGGGAAGCCGTAAACTTCGCGCGAGGCCGCGCCAAGGTCGAACAGCGGCCAGGTCTGCCCGCTGTTCCAGAGCCGCACGCGCTTGCCGGGCGGCTCGCATGCGAGGCCTTCGAGACGTTCGCCGACACCGATCTGATAGAGCACGCGCGTGGCGTTGGGGCTCAATTGCACGCCGGCGCCGATTTCGCCGAGCGCCTTGGCCTGTTCAAGGATGGTGACGTCGAAGCCTTTTCTCAACAACGCGGCTCCTGCCGTCAGGCCGCCGATTCCGGCCCCTGCAATGACGATCTTCATTCGACCTTCGACCTCTTTCGTATTGACGCTTTCTTTTATCGGGAAGTTTTATCAATCCATCGACAAAAGTTTTAAATGGGGTTCTGTTTTAAAACAAAACCACTTTAATTGAACGCCAGCTGCTAAAGAAGCAAAAGAATTCGAACGTCTTATCAGTGAATTTTGTTAATACGCGGATAAATCTCACATGCCCCAGCGATGCACGACCGAGGATTCGATGCCGAAAAGATCGAGTACGCGCCCGAGCGTGTGATCGACCATTTCGTCGAGCGATTCCGGGTTCGCGTAGAATGCCGGCACCGGCGGATAGACGATCGCGCCGGCTTCGGTCACGCTGGTCATGCTGCGCAGGTGGCCGAGATGCAGCGGGGTTTCCCGCACCATGAGCACGAGGCGGCGGCGCTCCTTGAGCGTGACGTCGGCCGCGCGCGAGAGCAGCCCGCTGGTCACGCCCGTGGCGATCTCCGAGAGCGTGCGGATCGAGCAGGGCGCGACGATCATGCCCATAACGGGGAACGACCCGCTGGAAATGGCCGCGCCGATATCGGTGTTCGGATAGGTCACGGTGGCGAGCGCGCGCACGTCGGCCACGCTGTACTGCGACTCGTGCGCGAGCGTGACCTGCGCGGAGCGGCTCATCACGAGGTGCGATTCGATGTCGAGCTGCCGGAGCAACTGAAGCAGCCTGACGCCGTAGACGACGCCCGATGCGCCGCTAATGCCCACGATCATGCGACGGGGCGGTACTCCGCTGAAATGCATTGATGCTCTCCGCTAAAACGGTTTCTCAATCCGGTTGCGGCGGATGTTAGCACGCAGTTTCATTCTTCCGGATAGGTTATGAGGCTTTTTGGAATTAATGAGTAAATACCCTGGCCGAGTATTCGGAATGTTCGATTGATTGATAAACAATTCGCGATTCAAAACGCGAATTGAAGTGGTTACACTCTGTCCGGCATCGAGCTGCGGGGCGTCGAACGACGGTCCGAGGAGACAGAGGCGATGCAGCACGCCGGCGCCGCGAGCGACCGGCAAACGATAAAAAATTGGAGACACGTGTTGAAAACTCGTCTGCTCGTCGGCGGTTGCGCCGCGATCCTGGCTGGTCCGGTATGTGCGCAGTCGTCGGTTACGCTGTATGGCAGCATCGACGTCGGCGTCGACTTCGTATCGAATTCGCAGGGCAAGCATCTGGTCCAGGAGTCGTCCGGCAAACGCCAGCCGGATCGTTGGGGACTGCTGATCAAGGAGGATCTGGGCGGCGGCAACACGGCGTTCGCGCGGCTCGAATCGGGGTTTCTCACCAGCACGGGCGCGCAGATCAACCCCACCAGCTTCTTCAACCGCGACGCTTATGTGGGACTTTCGAACGATCGTTGGGGTTCGCTGAGCTTCGGCAACATCAACGACTATATCTATCAATACGTGGGCCGCCTGAACAATTCGGTTCCCGGCATTTCGTCGTTCTATACGCCCGGCAATCTGGACGGTCTTGCGAACACGCACGCGCTCAACAACGCGGTGAAGTACGAGACGATCAACTTCCACGGCTTCCAGGCGGGCGTGATGGACGCGTTCGGCAATCAGGCGGGCAATTTCAGCGCGGGGCGCCAGTACAGCCTGGGCGCGCAGTACCTGAGCGGGCCGGTGAAACTCGCCGTTGCGTACACGATGTCGCACAACCGCACCGCCGACATCTTCGGCACCTTCAGTCTCGGCTCGCTGCTCGGTCAGCCGCTGAAGCAGGGCACGATGTTCAACGCGAGCCGTTACAGCACGCTCGCCGCGGGCGGCTCGGTGAAGATCGGCTATTTCACGCCGCATGTCACGTATTCGGGCGTGAAGCTCGAGGACAATCGCGGCTCGGCGACGCTCAACAACTATCAGGCCGGCGTGAACATCGACCTGAGCGGCAAGGGGTTCTACATTCTCGGCGTGTCGTTCGATCACTCGCTGTTTCAGGGACTGGCGATCAACCAGTACAACCTGTTCCTGACCGATTATTTTTCGAAGAGCACGCAGGTGTACGCGGGCGTGGGCCTGCAACGCGCTTCGGGACCGGGGGCGCGCGCCGCGCAGTTCGGCTATCAGCCCTCGACGAGCGGCAGCCAGACAGTCGCGCGCATCGGCGTCAACCATATGTTCTGACGAAGCGGAGGTGCCATCGTGCGGTGAGGGAGAACGTAAGACAGCGAACGTGAAACGGATTGTTCACATATTTCGATCTCTTCATCGCTATTTTTTGATTGAGCCGCGTGGGGCCGCCTCTTATATTGTGGCTCCGGCCGTGGCGCCGCCATGAGGAATAGTGAGGAGCAACAGCGCGAGCGGGCGCGCCAGGCCGGCGCACCCGCACACGTGAGGTAAATGGGACACACATGCAAGCAGACCGGACTTTCAACATCGCGACACTGGTAGAAGAACAGAAGACGGGGCGCTTTGCCGTCGGCCTGCTGTTCTGGTGTTTCCTGATCATGCTGATGGACGGCTACGACCAGACGGCCGTGTCGTTCGCGGCGCCGGCCATCATCAAGGCCTGGCACGTTTCGCGCGGCGGCTTTGGCCCCGTATTCGGCGCGGGGTTGTTCGGCACGCTGATCGGCTCGTTCATCTTCGGCTATCTCGGAGACCGGCTCGGGCGCAAGAAGGCGATCATCATCGGCAGCTTTTTCTTCGGTATCCTGACTTATGCGTCGGTGTGGGTGACGTCGCTCCAGGAACTCATGCTATTGCGCTTTCTCGCGGGCATCGGCATGGGCGGCGTGGTGCCGAATTCGGTCGCGCTCGTTGCCGAATACGCGCCCAGGCGCCTGCGCGCCACCTGGGTCACGCTGATGTTCTCGGGCTTTTCGATCGGCGCGGGCTCGGGCGGGCTGGTGTCGTCGGCGCTCATTCATCGCTTCGGCTGGCCCGTGATGTTCGCCGTGGGCGGCGGCGGCTCGCTGCTGGTCGCGCTGCTGCTGATCTTCACGCTGCCCGAATCCGCGAAACTGCTCGTGATTCGCCAGCGCGATCCGCACATGTTGCGACGCCTCATGACGCGCCTGCGTCCCGAACTGAAGCTGCCCGCCGACGCGCAGTTCGTCGCGGGCGAGGTTCGCGAGAAGCAGCGCTTCGTGCTGAAGCTGATTTTCTCGGACGGCCTCGCGGCCATCACGCCGCTGCTGTGGATCGTGTTCATCGCGAACTCGATGGCGCTGTACTTTCTCCAGAACTGGCTGCCGATCCTGATGGAAGGCATGGGCATCGACCCGCGCGGCGCGGGGCTCATCACGATGATGTTCTCCGTGGGCGGCGTGATCGGCGGGCTGATCCTGTGCCGTTTCGTCGACAAGCACGGCGTGCTCGCCATCATTTCGCTGCCCGTGATCGGCTTTCCGGTGGTGGCGCTGCTCGGCCACGGCTCCTCGCAAGGCTGGCTCATGCTGGCCGTGTTCGCCACGGGCTTTTGCGTCGTGGGCGCGCAGTACGGGCTGTATGCGGTGGCGGGCATGATTTATCCGACTTCGTTCCGCTCGGCGGGCGTGGGCAGCGCGATATCGGTGGGCAAGATCGGCTCGGTTTCCGGGCCTGTGATCGGCGGCCTGCTGCTCTCGATGCATTTGCCGATCACGCAGCTCTTTTATGCGGCTTCGTTGCTGTTCGTGATCGCGGCCGTGTTCTCGACGATCCTCGCGCTGCTTTATCGCACGCGCTTCGGCGAGCAGAAGGCGCCGGTGCCGGCAGCGGAGGCGGCCGCCGAGCCGATGTAACGTGTTTCGAATGCCGCGCCCGGCCGTTGCAATCGCACGGCGGCGCGGCAAGACGGTCAAACCGAATATCACCGCGCCATATCGTTCGGATTCCTGATGATATGGCGTAAGACAGCGCGCAAGCCACGCCGATGAGCCAAACCCTCTACGACAAGATTTTCGATGCGCATGCCGTTCGCACGGACGGGGACGGCACGACGCTGCTCTATATCGACCGCCATTTGCTGAACGAAGTGACGAGTCCGCAGGCGTTCGAGTCGTTGCGGCACGAGCGGCGGCCCGTATGGCGCGCACGCGCCAATCTTGCCGTGGCCGACCACAACGTGCCGACGACGGCGCGCGAACTCGGCATCGGCGACGCCATTTCGCGCATTCAGGTGGAGGCGTTGCGCGAGAATTGCGAGCGCAGCGGCATCGAGCATTACGGCATGGACGACGCGCGCCAGGGCATCGTGCATGTGGTCGCGCCCGAACGCGGCAGCACGTTGCCGGGCATGACCATCGTGTGCGGCGACTCGCATACGAGCACGCACGGCGCGCTCGGTGCGCTCGCGTTCGGCATCGGCACCTCGGAGATCGAGCACGTGCTGGCCACGCAAACGCTCATCACGCGCCGCAGCCGGACGATGCGCGTGACGGTGAACGGCACCCTGCCCGCCGGTTGTTCGGCGAAGGACGTGGCGCTTGCCGTGATCGGCATGCTCGGTACGGCGGGCGCGACCGGTCATGCGATCGAATTCGCGGGGCCGGTGGTGCGCGCCTTGTCGATGGAAGGGCGCATGACACTTTGCAATATGTCGATCGAAGCAGGCGCGCGCGCCGGTCTCATCGCCGTGGACGAGACCACGCTCGCGTATTGCCGCACGCGCGAACACGCGCCGCGCGGCGAGCAGTGGGAGCGTTCCGCGCGCGCATGGCGCGAATTGCGCTCCGACGAAGGCGCGCGCTTCGACGCGGAACACACGCTCGACGTTTCGGCGCTTGCGCCCCAGGTAACGTGGGGCACCTCGCCGGAAATGGTCGCGAGCATCGGCGGGCGCGTGCCTGATCCGCGCGAGACCCGCGACGCGGGCCGCCGCGCGGCGTGGCAGCGCGCGCTCGATTACATGGATTTGCAGGCCGGCACGCCGATCGAGTCGATCGCCATCGACAAGGTGTTCATCGGCTCGTGTACGAACGGGCGGCTCGAAGACCTGCAAGCCGCCGCCGCCGTGCTGCGCGCGGCCGGCGGACGCATTGCGCCCAACGTGCGTCTCGCGCTCGCCGTGCCGGGCTCGCAGCAAGTCAAGCGCGAGGCGCAGGCGCTCGGGCTGCACGAGATATTTATCGGCGCGGGCTTCGAATGGCGCGAGCCGGGCTGCTCCATGTGCCTTGCGATGAACGCCGACCGGCTCGAAGCGGGCGAGCGCGTGGCGTCCACCTCGAACCGCAACTTCGAGGGGCGTCAGGGCGCGGGCGGGCGCTCGCATCTGGTGAGTCCCGCAATGGCGGCGGCGGCCGCGCTCGCGGGGCATTTCGTCGACGTGAGAAATATCGTTAGTAGTACAGGAGAATAAGCATGGAGCCGCTCGTTTGCCATGACGGTCTGGTGGTGCCGCTCGACCGCGACAATGTGGATACCGACGCCATCATGCCCAAGCAGTTCATGAAGTCCATCGCGCGCACGGGCTTCGGGCCGTATCTGTTCGACGAGTGGCGTTACCGCGACGCCGGTTACTACGGCAAGCCCGCGAGCGAGCGCACGCCGCGACCGGAGTTCGCGTTGAACCTGCCGCGTTATGCGGGCGCTTCCGTGCTGCTCGCGCGCCGCAATTTCGGTTGCGGCAGTTCGCGCGAGCACGCGCCGTGGGCGCTGCATCAATATGGTTTTCGCGTGCTGGTGGCCGAAAGTTTCGCCGACATCTTCTTCAACAACTGCTGCAAGAACGGCCTGTTGCCGGTGCGGCTCGATGCGGCGGCCATCGACCATTTGATGAACGCGGCGGCCGCGACGCCCGGTTACCGGCTGCGCTTCGATCTGCGCGCGCAAACCGCGATTGCGCCCGCAGGCGAGCATTGGCGCTTCGAGATCGCGCCCGCGCTGAAGACGCTGCTGCTCGAAGGGCTGGACGAAACCGGCGCGACGCTCGAATTCGCCGATGCGATCCGTGCCTTCGAAGCCGCGCATCTCGAACGTTCGCCGTGGCTGTAGCCGTCGCGCCCCTTGTTTTCGACCACGATTTCACGCCACGCCATGACGCCCCATCTCACCGCCGGTTCGCCCGATTCCGCCTACGACGCCGCGCCTGCAACGACATCGCGCATGCGCGCGAAGGCCATGTCGTTGCAGGCGCGGCTCGCGCTCACCATCGCGCTGCTCGCGGCGCTGATGACGGGCATCGGCGCGCTCGGTCTCATGGGCGCCTGGCGTGCCAATCGCGCGAACCAGGACACCTACGAAAACAAGCTCACGGCGGCCGTGCATATCGGCAATGCGGAGTTGCTGATCGGGCGCACGCGGCTCGTGCTCGGCGGCGCGATGGCGCAACCCGACGGCCCGCGCGCCAAGGAGCAGATCGCGCACGCGAGCGACTTTTTCGCGCAATCGGACAGCGAATGGCGTGCGTTCGTCGACGAGCCGCACGAGAACGACGAAGCCCCGCTGATCGAAGCAGCGAGCCAGCGGCGCACGCCGATGCGCGAAGCGATGCGCGCTTTCATCGACGCCCTTGAAGCCGGCGATCGCGACGGCGCGCAGCGCATCGGAACGGTGCAACTGAGTCCGCTGTTCAATGCGATGAGCAGTGCGAACGATGATCTGAAGCGCACGCTCTATGCGAACGCGAAGCGCAGCTATGACAACGCCGAGCGCTATTTCCGCGTGTTTTTCGCGATCTCGGTCGTGCTGATTGCTTTCGGCATCGCGGCGGCGGCGTTGAGTTGGCTGACCTTGCGGCGAGCGATCATGACGCCGCTCGGTGAAGCGCTCGCGCATTTCGAGGCGATTGCGGCAGGCGATCTGCAACGCACGATCGCGCACCATCGCGCCGACGAAATGGGGCGTCTGCTCGACGGCTTGCGCAACATGCAGACGCAACTCGCGCAGACGGTCACGGCGGTGCGTTCCAGCAGCCGTTCGATTGGCACCGCAACGGCCGAGATCGCGGCGGGCACGCTCGATCTTTCGTCGCGCACGGAGGAGCAGGCGGCTTCGCTCGAGCAAACCGCCGCCAGCATGACCGAACTCACCGAAACCGTGCGCCAGAACGCAACGCGCGCGCAGGAAGCGCATGCGATTGCCGATGAGGCGTCGGCGGCGGCCAGCGACGGCAACGGCGCCATCGCGCGCGTGAGCGGCACGATGGGGCGCATCGAATCGAGCGCGCGCAAGATCGCGGACATCACCGGCATTATCGAAGGCATCGCGTTTCAGACCAATATTTTGGCGCTCAACGCGGCGGTGGAAGCGGCGCGCGCGGGCGCGCACGGACGTGGCTTCGCGGTGGTTGCCGCCGAAGTGCGCTCGCTTGCGCAGCATGCGGCCACGGCAGCCAAGGAAATCGGCGATCTGGTCGGCGATGCGGTGCGCGCGGCGTCGGACGGCACGATGATGGTGGCCGAGGCCGAGCAGGCGATCGGCAACATTCTGGACGCCGCGCGGCGCTTCGCCGAGATGATGGGCGGCATCGTGTCCTCGGCCGAGGAGCAGCGCGCCGGTATCGAACAGGTCGACGCCGCCGTCAATCTCATGGATGCGATCACGCAGCAGAACGCCGCGCTCGTGGAGGAAGCGAGCGCTGCCGCGCAGGCGCTCGATCAGCAGTCGCGCGAACTGGAGCGGCAGGTGGCGAGCTTTCGCGTGGCGCAGACTGCATAAAGGGCGCGCATAAAAGGCGCGCAAAAAAATGCACGCCGATATCGCACGACAACGAAAACGAGGAGACACGGCATGCATTTTTCCGCCCATGCAGTTTGCCATTCGCACACCGGTTGCGGAGGCGAGCGATGAACGCCGTCAACGTGTCCGCGCTGATCGAGCGGCAGAAGCTCGGCGGCTTCGCGCTGCTGCTCATCGTCTGGTGCTTCATCATCGTGCTGATCGACGGCTACGACCAGGTGGCCGCCGCGTTCGCCGCGCCCGCGCTGATTCACGCATGGCACACGAATGCGGCCAGCTTCGGTCGCGTGTTCGGCGTGGGGTTGTTCGGCGTGCTCGTGGGTTCGTTGCTGCTGGGCGCGAGCGGTGACCGCTTCGGTCGGCGGCCCACGATCATCTACGGTTCGATCTGGTTCGGAATCCTGACTTTCCTCTGCGGCTACGCCACTTCGCTCGAAGCACTGACGTGGCTGCGCTTTTTCGCGGGCATCGGCATGGGCGGCGTGGTGCCGAATACGGTCGCGCTGGTTTCCGAATATGCGCCCAAGGCACGCCGCGCCACCTGGATCACGCTGATGTTCTCCGGCTTTTCGATTGGCGCGGGCGGCGGCGGGGCGGTGGCGTCATGGCTGTTGCCGCGTTACGGCTGGCCCGTGCTGTTCATGGTGGGCGGCGCGGCGGCCGTGAGCGTGGCGCTGGCCTCGTTCGTGCTGCTGCCCGAATCCATCCGTTTCCTGATCGTGAACGGCCGCGATGCGCGCAAGATTCACCGGATCGCCTGGCGGCTGGGCGCGACGGATGCCGACGCGAATGCGCGCTATGTCGTCGACGACGAAACGCGCGTGCGCGCCCGCCCGGCAGCGTTGTTCCAGCACGGCCTCGCGTGGGTGACGCCGCTCTTGTGGGCGCTGTTCATTCTCAATTCGCTCGCGCTGCACTTTTTGCAGAACTGGCTGCCGATCTTGTTCGGCATGGGGACGCTCTCGCCCGCACGCGCCGCGCAGGCCGCGATGATGTTTCCCGTGGGCGGCACCGTGGGCGCGCTCGCGTTGAGCCGGTTCGTCGATCGTTACGGCATTCGCGTGCTGCTACTGCTCGCCGTGGCCGGTTGCCCGATCGCCGCCTCGCTCGGCATGCCGATGCCCACCGGCTGGCTGTTCGCCGCCGTGTTCGCAAGCGGCGTATGCGTGATCGGCAGTCAGTTCGCGCTCTACGCGGTTTCGGGCATGGTCTATCCGACGACGCTGCGCTCGACCGGCGTGGGTTCGGCAATCGGCATCGGCAAGCTCGGCTCGGTGGCGGGCTCGCTGTTGGGCGGCGTGCTGCTGGCGATGCATTTGCCCGTTGGCACGCTGTTCTTCAATCTCGCCACGGTATTCGTGTTCATCGCGTTGCTCGCCGCGTGGCTTGGCGGCGTGCGGCGCGGCGCGAACGCCCCGGAAATCGCGCGCACGCCGCGCGCGGCGGAGTGAATGCCGGTCATTGGCAGTCCAAACTAACGGACGTCGGTGTTCGAACGCGCCGGTCCTGTTGCAGGGCGATCCGTTCCGCCTAGCCGATGAGTTTGTCGAGCGTGCGAATCGCGGCTTTCAGCAGCGCGCGTTCCTCGGCGTCGGTTTCGTTCAGCAATTTCCCGGCCAGCCATTGAGCGCGCGCGGCGCGTTCTCCGGCGAGTTGCGCGCGGCCCGCATCGGTAACTTGCACGATATAAGCGCGCTTGTCCGCCGAGTCGGGTTGCGCGATCAATAGCCCTTGCTCCACGAGTTTCATGACGATCAAGCGCATGGTTTGATGCGTCACGCCGCGACGTTCCGCGAGCGCGGCAATGCTGGCCGGTCCCGTGCGTTCGAGCAACGCGAGCGTCTCCTGCTGGGCGTTCGTTTGCGTGCCGCTGTGCTCGCGTACGGTTTTCACGAATCGGCTCACGACATCGCGCAGCGATTCGGCGAGCAGCACGGCTTCGGCGTTGGCGTGCGCGCGTTTGTTGCGCGCGCCGTGCCCGGAAGCGCTCACGACTGACGCAACCGCGCGACGAGGGCGGCCAGCGTATTCACGCCCCAATGCTCGGCATATTGCCCATTACGCACGCGCACGATGTCGATGACGTCGATCGCCACGTCCTTGCCCGTTGCCGCCACGCCGCCCAGCGCGCCCACGTGTCTGCCGGTGATGGTCTTGCGTGTCACGACCTTGTCGCCGTCGCAAAGCTGCTCATGAATCCGCACCTGCAAATCGGCGAGCGCGGGCCGCAGCACCGAGTCGAAGGTTTTCCACATCGCTTCCGCGCCGCGCAGCGTTTCGTCGGGGGCCGACCAGTTGACGAAGCCTGGCGCCATGAGCATTTCGAAGGCGTCGCGGTTGCCGTCCTGGATCACTTCGCGGTTGAAGCGCGCGACGACGCTCTTGGGATCGGGTTGGGCCATAAGCGGGCTCCGGTGTGTGGGTTGGCCGCGTCAATCGTGCGGTCGATGGGCCGGATAATATACAGCGATGCTGTATATTTCAAGCCCATATGTTGTCCATATGTTCGCGGCGCCGAACTGGATGGTGTCTCCCGTCATGGCGCGTCGGCAAAGCGCTAAACCGTCGCCCCGCTGCAACAACTTGCGAGGAAACGTTAATTTTTGGTATCCATGGCGCATTCCGAGCCTTACAATCGCGAATGATTCGTATTTATAACATCGCGATTCTTCTCGCATCTTCGGAAAAAGAGCACAAACCTTATGTCACAGCGGGGAATGCAACAGAAATCGGCTCGGCGCACGGTACTCGCGTCGGCGGTCGAAAGGGTCTTCGTCGGTCTCGCCGCGGCCGCGGCATTGCAGGCGAGCGCGTATGCGCAAGCCGTCACGGCGGAGAGCAGCCCGCAGGCCGCTCAGGCGGACCTGGGCGGCGACACGTCGAAGGAGACAGTGCTGCCCGCGGTCGTCGTGAAGGCGGCGGCCGCGCCCGGCGCATTGCCTGCGCCGTATGCGGGCGGCCAGGTGGCGCGCGGCGGCGGCATCGGCGTGCTCGGCACCGCCAACGTGATGGATCAGCCGTTTAGCACGACTAACTATACGGAGCAGATGATTCGCGACACGCAGGCGCGCACGATCGGCGACGTGGTCGTCAACAACGCTTCGGTGCGCACCGAGCAAAGCGCGGGCGGTTTCGGCGACGTGTTCCAGATTCGCGGCTTCGACGTGCAGGCCACCGACGTCGCGCTGAACGGCCTGTACGGCATGGTTTCGGCCGCGCGCGTGCCGGTCAACCTGCTGGAGCGCGTGGAAGTGCTGCAAGGGCCGGGCTCGCTCGCGTACGGCATGGGGCCGGGCGGCAGCGTGGGCGGCGCGATCGACATCGTCACCAAGCGCGCCGACGACGAACCGCTCACGCGTCTCACGGCGCTGTATCAGTCGAAAGGCCAGTTCGGCATGGACGCGGACATTGGCCGCCGGTTCGGCGACGAAGGCCAGTGGGGCATTCGCTTCAACGGGCAGATCAAGGACGGTCAAACCGGCATTGCGCACGGCAACCAGCTTCAAGGCGACAGCGCGCTCGCACTCGATTATCGCGGCAAGCAGTTGCGCTGGTCGCTCGACGCGTACAACGTTTCCGAGAACACGGACGAACTGCGCTCGCAGATCGGCCTTGCGGGCGCCACGGCGCTGCCCGCCGTGCCTTCGGCGTACAACAATCTCTACCCCGGTTCGAAGCTCAAGCTGCGCGATACGGCCGTGATGACGCGCGCCGAATACGACATCAATCCGCACGTGACCGTGTACGGCGCGGCGGGCGAGCACTACGGCACTTCGGCGCAGAATTTTCCGTGGGCGAGCGGCATGACCTCGGCCGGCGATTTCAGCGTCTACAACGGCTATTACGATCAGTACACGCGCACGAAAACCGTCGATGCGGGCGTGCGCTTTCACTTCGACACGTTCGGCGTGAAGCACACGCTGGTGGCGGGGGCCACGAGCCTGAACCAGGAGATCGGCTACTTCTACGCGCTGGGCACGACCCCGGTGGCGTCGAACCTCTATAGCCCGACGCCGCTGCTGCCTGTCGACGTGCCGCGCGGCGACGCGCAGCGCAGTTCGCAAACGCGCCTGAACAGCCAGCAGGTGATCGACACGATGTCGTTGTTCAACGATCGTCTGTTGATTACGGGCGGCTTCCGTCGCCAGACCATCGGCGTGGACAACTACGACGTGAGCACCGGGCTGCGCCAGGATTCGCTCGACCAGCAGGCGATTTCGCCGCTCGCGGGCATTGTCGTGAAGCCGCTCGCGAACGTGTCGGTGTACGGCAATTTCACCTCGGGCCTGTCGAACGGCGGCACCGCGCCGGCCGGCACCGCGAACCAGGGCCAGGCGTTCGCGCCGTACAAGTCGAATCAATACGAAGCGGGCGTGAAGGCCGACTGGGGCCGCGTGATGACTTCGGTCGCGGTGTTCCAGATCGCGCAACCGAACGGCGTGACCGATCCGGTCACGAACATCTACGGCTACAACGGCAAGACGCGGGTGCGGGGTCTGGAGTTGTCGGCGTATGGCGAGGTGTTTCGCAGCCTGCGCCTGATGGCGAGCGCCACGTTTTACGATCCGAAGGTTTCGGGCACGGCGGGCGGCGCGCAAGACGGCAACGATCCGGGCGGCGTGCCGAAGTTCGCCTTCAACCTGGGCGCCGATTACGATTTGCCGTGGGTGGCGGGCTTGAGCGTGAATGGCCGCGTGATTCATACGGGCGCGCAGTATTACGATTCGAGCGACGCGCTGCGCCTGCCCGCGTGGACGCGTTACGACGTGGGCCTGCGTTACGCCACGCGCGTGGCTTCGAAGGATGTCGTGTTCCGTGCGAACGTCGAAAATCTCTTCGGCAGCCGCTACTGGATTCAGCAGGGCACGTACGTGACGAATGCCGCGCCGCGCACGGTGCTGCTCTCCGCACAAGTGGACTTCTGATCGCGCGCTGCACGTGCGAATCGTGAAGAGGGCCGGGCCGCATCGCGCTGCCCGGCCCTTTCATTTACATGTCGATACGGAGTCGAACGCGCGCTGCTCGGTCCGGCTCCGCATTTCGATAGTTCAATTTTGAACGCTTTGGCGCGCGGCGTTTCGATTCGTCGCGGCGAGCGGCCATATTCCCGTCGTGCGACGTGGTCGCCCCGCGCGGCAGGCGTTCGTCTTGTCAGACGAATCTCGTTGCACGCTCAACGATCGGGCCAGGTCTCGCGTAGCGTCTTTCACTTTTGTCACGCCTTTCGCGGCAATGCCGAGGCCGCGTTTCAGCATCGAAACGTTTCCCGTACGTTTTCAATCATGCGTTGCGTATGGCCGCGGCGAACTCCGTTTCGGGGCGCGTATCGCGGCCGATGGCACGGATCTGGCTAAAAGAGCCGCCCAGGCAGCCGGTCGCCGTCATGCGCTGTTCGCTGGCTTCACTTGCTTTCAGGTGTTGGCGAACCCCGCGCACGTCAGACCGCTCGAAGTGCTTGTTTCCTGTCGCCCCGATCCGGTCTGCGGCAAATCACAAGCCATCCTGCGTTGGTGATCCCCGCGGATTACTCGCCGGCTGGATACCTTGTGTGCCGCACGCATCGGATGAATCATGCGCGCCGCTTTGTGGCGGCGCGTGCCGGGACGTAGCGGCTTTCGCTTGACGAGGCGCGGCACGCGTTCACGACGCGCCCCCGCGTGCGATGCGCGATTTGCGATGTCGCGCGCTGCCCTCGTCTCACGGGAGAACGCGATGAGACATTCGAAGATCAATCAGCACTACTATGCAATGAGCCGGGGGCTGAAGCTGTGCGCCATGAGCGCGGCCATTGCCCTGCCGGCGATGGCCGCGCACGCGGCCGGCAACGGCGCTTCGCCAGCCGTTGCGCAACCCCTGCTCGTGACCGCCGATGCGCCTTTGCCGGCGAGCGGCGCGGGCGTGAATCCCGTTGGCATCTCCGCCGATGCGGGCGGCGCGTTTGCCACTGCTTCGACGCAAGGGCCAGGCGACGCGAGCCGCGCGACGCAGAGCGGGCCACAAGTCGAATTCACGCATGTTGCCGGGACCGCATCCGGCTTCTCGGGGCCGAACGATTGTCCGGGACAACTGGGCGCCTGTTCGGGCGGGGATAGCGGCTACGCGAAGCTCGCCGCGAACGACAGCGTCGGGCCTGGCGGCAACAGCGCGGGCATGGGCGCGCCGGCTGTGTCGGGCAGCACGGCGACTTCGGGATCGGTTGGCACTTCGGGTTCCACCAGCGTGGGCGGCAATTCGCCGGGGAAGTCGGGCGGCGGGGCGGCTGCGGGTGGCGGTAGTGGGAGCAGCGGCAGTAATGGAAGTGGCGGGAGTAAGGGGAGTAGTGGAAGTAGCGGAAGTAACGGAAGTAGCGGAAGCAATGGAAGCAGCGGAAGCAATGGCAGCAGCGGAAGCAGTGGAAGCAGTGGAAGCAGTGGAAGCAGTGGAAGCAGTGGAAGCAGTGGAAGCAATGGAAGCAATGGAAGCAATGGAAGCAATGGAAGCAATGGAAGCAATGGAAGCAATGGAAGCAATGGAAGCAATGGAAGTAGCGGAAGCAGCGGAAGCAGCGGAAGCAGCGGAAGTAGCGGAAGTAGCGGAAGTAGCGGAAGCAGCGGAAGTAGCGGAAGCAGCGGCAGCAGTGGAAGCAGCGGTCACGGCAGCGGTAGCTCCGGCGGAAGCAGCAGTGGTTCAAGCGGCAGCAGCAGCGGGCATGGCAGCGGGAGCGGCGGCGGTTCGAGCGGCAGCGGTAGTTCGGGCGGCAGCGGTAATTCAAGCGGCAGCGGTAGTTCGAGCGGCGGCAGTAGTTCGGGAGGAAGCAGCAGCGGGCATGGCAGCGGAAGCGGCGGCAGTTCGAGCGGCAGCAGTGGCAGCGGTCACGGCAGCGGCTCGGGCAGCAACGGTAGTGGTCAAGGCGGCTATGGCGGCGGTAGCTCCGGTTCGAGCGGCAGCGGCGGCAATAGCGGCAGCGGCTGCGGACCGAGCGGCTCTAGCGGCCCCTCGGGTGGCCATTCTGGCGGCTTCGGTGGAGGTTTCGGAGGTGGCTTTGGCGGCGGTTTCGGCAGAGGGGGATCGTCGGGCGGTCCGGGTGGAGGACACGGCGGTGGTTACGGTGGCGGCCACGGCGGCGGTGGCGGTCACGGCGGTGGCCACTAATCCGGCATGACGAGGCGCGTGGGCGAACGCGGCGCCGGCGCAGTTACGCGCTGGCGCGAAAGCCGCCCGCCCGCGCACTCGTCGT
>NZ_CAJMZE010000055.1:0-30556 GCF_905220235.1 Paraburkholderia sp. J41
CCCGCTTCGGCGGGTTTTTTGTTTTCCGCGCCCCGCTTTTGTCCGCGCCGGCAGATTCGGGACGCAAAAAAACCCGCCAATGGCGGGTTTTTGGTGCGCGCCGCGTTCAACCGGTTAACGCTTGGCGCCGCTCAACTGCTGCGTGGCGTGTTCGGGGGGCAGTTCGCACGCCTCGGTCACGAGCAGATCGTTATCTTTTGCGAAATTCAGCACGAAGTTGAATGCCATGGGCTCGATGTCCTTCAGACGCGAGTCGAGCACCACGCACTTGAGATCGCCGATCATCGTCGGGCGCACGTACAACGAATAGCGCAGATACGCGTTCGGACCCCGTGCATTCGCCGATGCCTTCGGGCCAAAGCTCGACATCACGCCCGCGAGCCGCTCCGACCAGTCGCTCGGGCGAAACTTCTTCCCGTTGCTGGTGATGCCTTGAATGAAGTATTCGGTTGGGGCTTCGTCGGCCATGCAGGAGTACCCGTGTATAGAGCTGCCGGTGCGCTGGCTGTCGCTTCTTACCTTCGCCGCCCGGCTCGTCAGCCCGCTCGTCGTGCCAGAAAAATCTTGAAGATTATAACTTACCGACCGTTTTGACGCACCGCACACAAGCCCCGAAAAGCGGAGCAAAGCGCCGTCTTTCCGGCGCTTTGCAAGCATGCGCGAGGCGCGGCAGCGGCGCGCACGAACCGTACCTCCGCCTTTCGGCCAACTCGTCAAATTCGGCAAAATCCTTTATGCTGCTTCGACTTACCACCAACCGCAGCGGCGTCGCCCGGCCCTTTCTGCAGTTCAAGGCCGGATCGGGCGCCGTTTTCGTTTCATGACCTCCCGGACCATACGCCATTACCTCCAGTTCAAGGATTTCTCCCTTGACGAATATGAATATGTGCTGGAGCGCGCGCGCATCCTGAAGCGCAAGTTCAAGAACTACGAGACGTATCATCCGCTGCACGACCGCACGCTCGCGATGATCTTCGAGAAGAACTCCACGCGCACGCGCCTCTCGTTCGAAGCCGGCATCTTCCAGCTTGGCGGCCATGCCGTGTTCATGAACACGCGCGACACGCAGCTCGGGCGCGGCGAGCCGATCGAGGATTCGGCGCAAGTCATCTCGCGCATGGTCGACATCATCATGATCCGCACGTTCGGCCAGGAGATCATCGAGCGCTTCGCCGAAAGCTCGCGCGTGCCGGTCATCAACGGCCTGACGAACGAATATCATCCGTGCCAGGTGCTCGCCGACATCTTCACGTTCTACGAGCATCGCGGCCCGATTCGCGGCAAGACCGTCACGTGGATCGGCGACGCCAACAACATGCTCTACACGTGGATCGAAGCCGCGCAGATCCTCGGCTTCAAGTTGCGCATCTCCACGCCGCCGGGTTATCCGCTCGATCCGGCGCTGGTCGCGCCGGAAAGCCAGCCGTTCATCGAAGCGTTCGCCGATCCGAACGAAGCGTGCGCCGGCGCCGACCTCGTCACGACCGACGTCTGGACGAGCATGGGCTTCGAGGCCGAGAACGAAGCGCGCAAGAAGGCATTCGCCGACTGGTGCGTGGACGCCGAAATGATGGCGCGCGCCAACGCCGACGCCCTTTTCATGCACTGCCTGCCCGCGCATCGCGGCGAGGAAGTGAGCGCCGAAGTCATCGACGGCCCGCAAAGCGTGGTCTGGGACGAAGCCGAAAACCGCCTGCACGTGCAAAAAGCGCTGATGGAGTTCCTGCTGCTGGGCAAGCTCAATCACTAGGCGTGGCGTTGTTCGCCGCAAGGAAAAACCGGGACCTGCGTCCCGGTTTTTTTTCGTCCATCGGCCGCGTCAGACCGTCTCGCCGAGCCGCCGCGCCAGCGCCTTCAGCAAAGGCGCGACGCGCTCGCGGAACACCTCCGGCCCCATCGACGAAGCCGGACCGCTGCAACTGAGCACGAGCCAGCGCCGTTCGCGCGGCTCGCGAAACGGCACCGCCACGGCGTTCACGTCCTCGTGCCAGTCCCGGAACGAATAGCAGCACCCTTCCCGCCCGAACATTTCGATCTCGCGCTTCGCCGCCTCCACCAACGCCGGCCCCGCCTCGCCGGCCGCCTTCGACAACTCGGCAAGAAGCGCCGTGCGCACGTCGATGGGCTGCACGGCGAGCCAGGCGCGCCCCATCGAACTCGTGAGCATCGAGAGCCGCGAGCCTGAAGCGAGGCCGAGCGTGAGCGCCGTTTCGCTGCGGATCGTCTCGAGATAGATCACGTCGAGCCCGTCGCGGCCGCCGAGCGAGACCGCCGCGCCCACTTCGCGCGCGAACGCGCGCATGTGCGGGCGCGCGAGTTCGAGCGTGTCCGTGCCCGAGAGCAGCGCGAAGCCCAGCGAGAGCACGCCCGCGTCGAGCGCGTATTTGCCGAGCGATTCGTCGAAACGCAGATAGCCGAGCACCGTGAGCGTGTACGCGAGGCGGTTCACGGTGGCTTTCGGCAAGCCGGTGCGTTCGACGAAATCGCGGTTGCCGAGCAGGGTTTCGCCGGGGCGGAACGCGCGCAGCAACTCCAGCCCGCGCGCGAGCGCCACGACAAACTTGCGCTCGTCGACGGGACCGCTCGCGAACGCGGCGGCGAAAGAGGAAGCCACGGACGTCGGTTCAGATTCGGATGCAGACATGGGCGCGCGAGTGAGCTACACTGTGATCAATTTGCAAAACATTGTTCCGCATAGCGGAACTTCCGTCAAGCGTAAATTCGTCCGCACGTATTTGCAAATCGCCCTTTCTAAAATTTCGGGATTCAGGAGAGACGCACCATGGCCGCACACGCTCAGTTTCATTGGGAAGATCCGCTGTTGCTCGACCAGCAGCTCAGCGAGGACGAGCGCATGGTGCGCGACGCCGCCGCCGCCTACGCGCAGGACAAGCTCGCGCCGCGCGTGACGGAGGCGTTCCGCCACGAAAAAACCGACGCCTCGATCTTTCGCGAAATGGGCGAAGTGGGCCTGCTCGGCCCGACCATTCCCGAGCAATACGGCGGCCCCGGCCTCAACTACGTCGCCTACGGGCTGATCGCGCGCGAAGTGGAGCGCGTGGACTCGGGCTATCGCTCGATGATGTCGGTGCAGTCGTCGCTCGTGATGGTGCCGATCTTCGAATTCGGCTCGGACGCGCAAAAGGAAAAATATCTGCCGAAGCTCGCGAGCGGCGAATGGATCGGCTGCTTCGGCCTCACGGAGCCGAACCACGGCTCCGATCCGGGCAGCATGGTCACGCGCGCGAAGAAGGTGAACGGCGGCTATTCGCTTTCGGGCGCGAAGATGTGGATCACGAATTCGCCGATCGCCGACGTGTTCGTCGTATGGGCAAAGCTCGAGGAAGACGGCAAGGACGAGATCCGCGGCTTCATTCTGGAAAAAGGCTGGAAAGGTCTCACTGCGCCGGCGATTCACGGCAAGGTGGGTTTGCGCGCGTCGATCACGGGCGAAATCGTGATGGACGAAGTGTTCGTGCCGGAAGAGAACCTCATGCCGGGCGTGAAGGGCCTGCGCGGCCCGTTCACCTGCCTGAATTCGGCGCGCTACGGCATCGCCTGGGGCGCGCTCGGCGCGGCGGAGTCGTGCTGGCACACGGCGCGTCAGTACACGCTCGACCGCAAGCAGTTCGGCCGGCCGCTCGCCGCGAATCAACTGATCCAGAAAAAGCTCGCCGACATGCAGACGGAAATCACGCTCGGCCTGCAAGGCTGCCTGCGCCTCGGCCGCATGAAGGACGAAGGCACGGCCGCCGTCGAAATCACGTCGATCATGAAGCGCAATTCCTGCGGCAAATCGCTCGACATCGCGCGTCTCGCGCGCGACATGCTGGGCGGCAACGGCATCTCCGACGAATTCGGCGTGGCGCGCCACCTCGTGAACCTCGAAGTCGTCAACACCTACGAAGGCACGCACGACATCCACGCGCTGATTTTGGGCCGCGCGCAAACGGGCATCCAGGCGTTCTTCTGATTTGCGGTGCCTTGATTCGCGGTGCCTTGCTTCGCGGTACCCTGAATCGCCATTCCCGCGTCGCGCGACGGCGCGGTGAAAAAAACGCCGCACGGTTTCAAGCCGTGCGGCGTTTGTTTTGGTGCATCGGGCTCGCATGCGGTGCCGCACGCGAGCGATCGCGCGAACCGCTTACTTATTCGGCTGCGGCGTGAGGCGCAGATACGGACGCACGGCCTTGTAGCCCTTCGGGAACTTCTGCTTGATGACTTCCTCGTCCTTCAGCGACGGCACGATCACGACGTCGTCGCCCTGCTTCCAGTTGCCGGGCGTCGCGACCTGATGGTTGTCGGTGAGTTGCAGCGAGTCGATCACGCGCAGCACCTCGTCGAAATTGCGGCCCGTGCTCGCGGGATACGTAATGATGAGACGCACCTTCTTCTTCGGGTCGATGACGAACAGCGAGCGCACGGTGAGCGTTTCGTTCGCGTTCGGATGAATCATGTCGTACAGCGTGGAAACCTTGCGGTCGGCGTCGGCGAGAATCGGGAAGCCGACGTTCGCGGCCTGCGTCTCGTTGATGTCCTTGATCCACTCGTTGTGCGACTGAGCGCTGTCGACGGAGAGCGCGATCGTCTTGACGTCGCGCTTTTCGAACTCGTCCTTGAGCTTGGCCGTGAGGCCCAGTTCGGTGGTGCAGACCGGCGTGAAGTCGGCCGGATGGGAAAACAGCACGCCCCAGCTATTGCCCAGCCACTCGTGAAACTTGATGCGGCCAATGCTCGAATCCTGCTCGAAGTCGGGTGCGATATCGCCAAGACGAAGACTCATGGTGCGTTTCCTTTGAACGTGGTGTGACGAAATGGGCGCGCGGCCCGCCGAACCGTACAGTTTCGGACTTTATGCACAGATATCAAGCATACAGGCAGCAAGGGCGAACCGATAACGAACATCGCCTCACACCGGTATGAGTTTTTGTAATTTTGAAAGCCGGGACGGAAACTTTGCGTGCCGGATCAAGTCCCTACGATTCGTCCCCGCGCGATGCGCGGGATCGTCGCTCCGGTTTCATCCGTGCCCGCGCCCGGCCGCGGCTTGCTTGCCTCGTTCGCAAACCACGATGCGGCGCGGCGAAGCGGGTACGGATCGTGCGCGCAAGGATGCGCATGACGGCGCGTCACGCTTGCCAGCGCCCGTATCTTTGTTACGATTCACGCGTGATGTGACACGAATGGAGCCAGTCAATGTCAGAAGTCAATAAGGAGAGGCTGATGTCCGATATCAAAACCGTCCTCGCGGATGCCGAGGATCTGCTCAAGCAGGCTGCGAGCGCAACGGGCGAGCGCGCTTCCGAGTTGCGCGAAACGGCACTCTCGCGGCTAAAGCAAGCCAAGGAAAAAGCCGCCGACGTTCAGGTCGTGGTGGTCGAGAAAGGCAAGAAGGCAGCACGCGCCACCGACGACTACGTTCACGAACATCCGTGGGCTTCCATCGGCATTGCAGCCGGCGTGGGCGTGCTGGTCGGCTTGCTGATCAACCGCAAGTAAGCAGGCGCCTTGCGGCGAGCGGCGGCCATGCCGCGCTTGCCGCAAACGCGCCACGCGGCTTGCGGCTGACGAGCGCCGCTGGTGCTCGCCGGTGCAGCTAGTGCAGCTAGTGCAGCTAGTGCTCCTAAGCTTGCAACAGCGAACTAGCGGCCCGCCAGCGTTCGCGTGATCGGTTGCTTGACCGGTTGGCGTGACCGTCTTGCTCGACTAAGCCCGCGTCCGCTGTGTCGCCGGCTGAATCGCTGCGGATAGTCTCGCCGCAAAGCAATATCTTGCCGGGCCGTTCGGCCGGCTGTTTTTTCTCGCGCGCCGTACGCGCATTGGCTCGCGCAACCTGCCCTCGCCATGACGACAGACCACAATTCGCAGCGACAGGAACACGGCCCGTTGCGCCGCCTGCTAGGTTCCGCGTTCTCGATCCTGCAAACGCGCCTCGAACTCATCGGCATCGAACTCGCCGAGGAGAAAGAGCGGCTCATCGGCGTGCTCTTTCTCGGCCTCGCCGCGATGATGCTCGCCCTACTCTCGCTGATCGCGCTCACGGCGCTCGTCGCCATCGCCTTCTGGGATACGTGGCGCTGGCAAGCGCTCGCCTGCATCACGGCCGTCTATGCGATTGCCGCGATCGTGTGCGCACTGAAGGCGCGCAGCGGACTGCGCAATGCACCGATCGTTTTTCAGACCACGCTCGAAGAGTTCGAGAAGGATCGTGAAATCCTGCGCCGGCCTTAAGCGCATTCCGCCGGCAAGCCGCCGGCTTTCCCACGACGCTTCCCCTGATAGCCGCGACCCGACGCCATGAGCCAACCCCGCCTCGACACCACGTTTCGCCAGACGCGCCCGCGCCCGCACGATCTCTCGACGCCGCAACTGCGCGCGCTGCGCAAGGAATTGCTGCTCGTGCGCGCCAGCGTCGAACGCGCCGAAATGGCCGAAGCGCTGCTGGAAGTGCGCACGGCTGTCACCAACTTCAGTTGGCTGCGCTTCCTCGTGCCGGGTTTCGCCGGTTCGCGAGGCGGCGGTATCGGCGGCCTTGGCGGCATGGGCGCGAGCCTCGGCATGCTGCTCAAGCAGTACCCGATCTTGAGTTCGCTCGCCTCCATCGTGCTGGCCAAGCCGCTGCGTTCGAGCATCGCCTCGGCTGCGCGCCCCGCGATCAAGTGGGGCGGCCTCGCCTTCACCGCGTGGGAAGCGTACCGCGTGTGGCAGCAGATGCGGCGCCAGCGCGATCCCGCGTCAAACCGCCCACGCCGCAACGCGGTCGATGACGGCGATTTCACGGGTTGATTCGCGGGTTGATTCGCGGTCTATCCATCGGCCTATCCGCCGGTCTATCCGCCGGTTGACTCGCCGACTGATCCGTTGATTGATGCGGCACCTGATTCGCCGGTCGATCCGTTGCCTGAATCACCGGTCTACCGGTCGAACGCTGCAAGCCGCCACGTTTTCGCGCGCGTCAGCGATCCCTCCAGCACATCTGCGTCGAGGCGGCGGCGACCAGTCCGCCGGCGGTCCGGTTACTGCGCGCGCCTGTTGCATCGAGCACGAAGGCGCCGCACGCATCGTCGCGCATCGGCCCGCTTGCCGAGGGCTCGGCGACGATAGCGTAGCCGCCGTTCGACGCATCGGCGGACGCCACGTGCAAGCCATACACTGGCGTTCCCGTCGATGGCGCCTGATCGAAGCCCGCAGGCAGCGCCTGCATCGAACCGTTTTGCGTGTCGATCCACTGCGCCGCGCGATACAACGCCGCCACGGCGTCGATGCGATGACTGCGAGCGATCTGCGCCTGCCAGCCCGGCACGGCAAACGCGGCGACGATGGCGGCGGCCGCCAGCGCGATAACGAGTTCGAGCAGCGTGAACGCACGCGGCCGTTTGATGTTCACTTCTCCTCCTTCGACGCTCAGAACGGTCTCGCGGCAACGCGGCGCCAATGACGCTCGACGCGCATCGCCTCGCCCAAGCCGTCGAAAACCAGTTGCACCTGCGCCCAGCTTTGCGTCTCTTCCATCGCGCCAAAGCCGCGCGCCGTAATCAGATACGCGCGCGCAAACGGCCGGCCGTCGATACGCCACGCTTCGATCACGCATTGCGGCACGCGCACCGAACCGGGCCATGCGGCCAGCGGCGCGAGGGCCGCGCGCTCGAAGCTGCCTTCGCTGCGCCACCCTTGCGGTTCGCCCGCTTGCACCGCGGGCGCCGCCGATACCGTGCCTTCGGCGAGCGCGCGCGAACACAGCACGAGCGCCGCATCGGCTGCATGAAACGACTGAAGTTGATCGGCGACGGCGTTCGCATTGCGCACGCCGAGCAACGTCGATTCGAACCACGCCGCCGACGTCACGAGCATCATCGAAACGATCATCAGCACGACGGGCAGCGCCGCGCCTCGACGCTTCGCTCGCCGATACGAGCATGCGGCGCCCTTCATGATTGCGCCGCCCCGGCATTGCGCAGCGCCACGTGCCGCCAGAACGCCTGGCGAGCGCGGCCGTCCGTGCCGATTGCCTGCGCACCCTCGCAATCGACGTAACGCGTGCGACGCGGAAACGATGCGCCGCGCACCAGCACGCAGAGATCGACGGCGACTACGGCGCTCCATTGCTCGCGCGCCAAAGCCGACGCGTCGACCGCCTGCGTCGCGCCCGCGAGCCAGTAACGCAAGCGCAATCGCTCGACGCCTTCGACAAGCGGCTGCGCCGTGCCGACCTTGCCGGTGCCCTCGCAGTACAACTCGGGCTCGCCGGTCGAACTGCTGGCCTTCGCGTGAAAGCGGTTGACGATTTCGGCGCTGGCCGCGCCCGCAGCCTGGCCGAGGCAATCGGTCGCCTGACCGTTCGATGCAGTCCACGTCGATACGCCGTCGCCGCGATAGCGCACCGCGATGCCGTCCGAGCGATTCGTCAGCGCCTCGCAGGACGGCGCGGCGTCGGTACCCACGGCACGCCCCGCCGCGCAGCCAAAGATCGCGGGACCGGCAAGCGGCGCCGGAGCGTCGGCCGGCACGAAGCCCGCCATCTGGATTTGCTCGCCGATCAGCATCAACGCATTCATGCCCGCCTCGTGGATGCGCGCGGCGTCGGTGGCATAGGCGAATGCCTGACGCTGCGAGCGATATGCCGCGAGCGCGCCCAATACGACGACGAGCCCAAGCGCGACGGCGATCACCAGTTCGAGCAAGGTGTGGCCGCTCGAGCTTGCGGCGGCACGGCGCGGGCGTATCGACATCAGCTTCATCGCAGGAACGCCACGGCGATGCAATCGCGCCCGGCGGCCACCGCCGCACTGGCGCACGAAGCGGCGCGCGGCGATGCGTTTCCGTTTGAATTTGCGTTTGCGTTTGCATTTGCGTTGGTGCCGGTGTTCGCGCTCGCGTTCGAACTTGCCGAAAACGGCGTCGCGGTCCAGTTAACGCTCGCAACCGACGCGTCGCCGCTCGCGCCGTTCGCCGCAAGCTGTCCTTCGGGCACGATGCTCGCCGCAAGCGCCTTCCATCGTTCGCCCGCCGCGGAACCGGCCGCGCCTGCCATGCGCGATGCTTCCGCCCACGCATCGGCAACGAATGCGGCGCGTTCGCGCGCGGCGGCCAGTTGCGCCTGACGCGCGAGACCCAATTGCGTGTTGATGAGACCGAGGCCGCACATCGCCATGATGCCGAGCGCGATGGCCACTTCCAGCAGCGTCGAACCGCATGCCTTTGCACGTGACGCGCGCTTCATGACGACCCCGCGCACGCGCCGTCGCTGATGCGCGCGCGGCCGCCCGCCGCGATGCGTATGCAGCGCCGCCATGCCGTGCCGCGCTGTGCGGCGCTGGCCGTGCGCGGCGCGAATTCGAAATTGCGCAGGCTGCCGATCGTCTGGCCGGCGGGCGGCGAAAACGTGACGGCCGTGAGCGAGGAGGCAATCGAGATTGCGTCGATGGCGGGCTGGATACGCAACGGCACATAAGCGCCCGCGCGCTCGATCATGACCGCCCAGCCGCACGACCAGTCGGCCAGGCCGGACGGACACGCCTTCGCCGTGGCGAGGCAGTTGCGCGCCGTATCGACGCGGCATACGGTGATGCGCGCGTGGCGGCGGATCGCTTCGTTGCGCGCGTAGGCCAGCGTGCCGAGCATGGCGTTGGCGCGCGCATCGATCTGGTCGCGCACGCGCCACGCCACGAACACCGGCGCGGAGACCGTGGCGCAAATCGCGAGCAGCACGATGACGACCATCGTTTCGATCAGCGTGAATCCCGTGCATTTCATCAGCAATCCTTAACGTGAACGGATTGCCGTCAATTTACGGACGAACGCGGTCGCAAACAATTAGCCGAACGGCTAACTGTTCGACGCGGCGCGGGCTCGCGAAAATGCAAGCATCACGACAGCGGCAATGCGGGAAACGGGAGAAAAAGGAAATGCGGGAACGGCAAAAGCGCTCAGCGCTTCTTCGCGGGTGCGGGCGCGGCGGCGGCGCCCGAGCGGCGAAATTCTTCGATCACGTCCTCGAATTCGGAGACGTCCTCGAAGCGGCGATACACCGAGGCAAAGCGCACGAACGCGATCTTGTCGAGATTGCGCAGCTCGCCCATGACAAGTTCGCCAAGGCGCTCGCTGCGCACTTCGCGCTCGCCGCTGCCGAGCAGTTGATACTCGATGCGGGCAACGGCCTCGTCGATCGCGTCGGCGGAGACGGGCCGCTTGCGCAGCGCGAGTTTCATGCTCGCCGCGATCTTGCGGCGGTCGAATTCCGTGCGGCTGCCGTCCTTCTTGACCACGGCCGGCATTGCCAGCTCGACCCGTTCGTACGTCGTGAAACGCTTGTCGCAAGCGGGACAGCGGCGGCGGCGCCGGATCGCGGCGCCGTCTTCGGAAACACGCGAGTCGACAACCTGCGTGTCTTCATGCCGGCAGAAGGGGCAGCGCATGGATCAGCGCGCGGCTTAGCGGTACACCGGGAAGCGCTTGGTCAGCTCGGCGACCTGCGCCTTCACGCGCTCGATCGTCGCGGCGTCTTCCGGGTTGTCGAGCACGTCGGCAATCAGGTTGCCAACCTGCTCGGCTTCCTTCACGCCGAAGCCGCGCGTCGTCATGGCCGGCGAACCGAGGCGCACGCCGCTCGTCACGAACGGCTTTTCCGGGTCGTTCGGGATGGCGTTCTTGTTGACCGTGATGTGTGCGGCGCCGAGCGCGGCTTCCGCCGCCTTGCCCGTGATGTTCTTCGCACGCAGGTCGACCAGCATGACGTGGCTTTCGGTGCGGCCCGACACGATGCGCAGGCCGCGCTTGACGAGCGTTTCCGCCAGCACGCGCGCGTTTTCGACCACTTGCTGCTGATAGGTCTTGAACTCCGGCGTTGCGGCTTCCTTGAACGCGACGGCCTTGCCGGCGATCACGTGCATGAGCGGGCCGCCCTGGATGCCCGGGAAGATCGCCGAATTGATGATCTTCTCGTGCTCGGCCTTCATCAGGATCACGCCGCCGCGCGGGCCGCGCAGGCTCTTGTGCGTGGTCGTGGTGACGAAGTCGGCATGCGGCACCGGGTTCGGGTAGACGCCAGCGGCGATCAGACCGGCGTAGTGCGCCATGTCGACCATGAAATACGCGCCAACGTCCTTGGCAACCTTGGCGATGCGCTCGAAGTCGATGCGCAGCGCGAACGCCGAAGCGCCGGCAATGATGAGCTTCGGCTTGGTTTCGTGCGCGCGCTTTTCGAGCGCTTCGTAGTCGATGTCCTCGTTGGCGTCCAGACCATAGCTCACCACGTTGAACCACTTGCCGCTCATGTTGAGCGCCATGCCGTGCGTGAGGTGGCCGCCTTCGGCGAGGCTCATGCCCATGATGGTGTCGCCCGGCTTGAGCACGGCGAAGAACACACCCTGGTTGGCCTGCGAGCCGGAGTTCGGCTGAACGTTGGCGGCTTGCGCGCCGAACAGCGCCTTCACGCGGTCGATCGCGAGCTGCTCGACGATATCCACGTTTTCGCAGCCGCCGTAATAGCGCTTACCGGGATAGCCTTCGGCGTATTTGTTGGTGAGCTGCGAACCCTGCGCGGCCATGACGGCGGGCGAGGTGTAGTTTTCCGACGCGATCAGCTCGATGTGCTCTTCCTGGCGACGGTTCTCGAGTTCGATCGCCTTCCAGAGTTCGGGATCGACGTTGGCGATGGTGCTTTCGGCTCTGTCAAACATACGGATTCCGTTAAGTGTGTTCAGGTTGACCGGGTCTCGCGCGGAACGCGTAGCAGGTACGCGGCGCTGCTGGCGAAGAGGCCAGCCTTGACGTGGCGGAAGAAGGTGCCGGACACGCGAGGCAGGGCAGCTCCAGCAGCGCTTGATGAAGCGCGCGGATCTTGGCTGCCCAGGCGAACGGCAAAACGGCGCCCTGCGCTTCACGGTGGGTCGTTCCACCTTGAGTTCCCGCTTCCGCGCATGCGGCATTCGCCGCTTTCGCGATTCCGGAACCCTATCGCCAGTTACGCAGGGATTGAGCGCGTAAGTTTATTGGAACGGCCAGGAATAGGCAACCGGCGCCACCGAGCCGGGCCGCCGGTCGCGCGCCGCGCTGCGGCTGACGAGGCCGACGACGTTGTTGCGACTCGCGTAGCTGGCGTGGCTGGCCCGATTCGCGCGGCTGGCACCGGCAGCGCGGGGTCGAGCGCAGGATTCGACGCGAAATCCGCGCGCACGATGAAAACCGCCGACAACACCCCCGCTTTTGCCCGGATTCCGACCCTTCCTTGCCGCAGCGCGGCATTGGAAGTAGGCTTTCCCCTTTCCTCGCCCACCACCGACCAGGGAGCAATCATGATCGTCTTCGTCACCGGCGCGTCCGCGGGCTTTGGCGCCGCCATCGCCCGTGCCTTCGTCAAGGGCGGCCACCGCGTCGTCGCCACCGCGCGCCGCAAGGACCGGCTCGACGCTCTCGCCGCCGAACTCGGCGACGCCCTTCTGCCCTTCGAGCTTGACGTGCGCGACCGCGCCGCCGTCGAAGCCGCGCCGGGTGCGCTGCCGGCCGAATTCGCCGCCGTCGACGTGCTCGTCAACAACGCGGGGCTGGCGCTCGGCGTGGAGCCGGCGCAGAAAGCCGATCTCGACGAGTGGGAAACCATGATCGAGACGAACTGCACCGGCCTCGTGCAGGTCACGCACGCGTTCCTGCCCGGCATGGTCGAGCGCAATCGCGGCCACGTCTTCAATCTGGGTTCGGTCGCAGGCCGCTGGCCGTATCCGGGCGGCAACGTGTACGGCGCCACCAAGGCCTTCGTGCGCCAGTTCAGCCTGAATCTGCGCGCCGACCTGGCGGGCACCGCACTGCGCGTGACCGACATCGAGCCGGGCCTGTGCGGCGGCACCGAATTCTCCAACGTGCGCTTTCGCGGCGACGACGCCAAGGCGGCCAACGTCTACAAGGACGTGGAGCCGCTCACGGCCGAGGACATCGCCGACTCCATCTACTGGATCGCCACGCGCCCCGCGCACGTCAACATCAATACGATCGAGCTGATGCCCGTCGCGCAGGCGTTCGCCGGTTTGAGCGTGCATCGCGGGTAAATCCTCCGAAGAATTTATCTTACGATTATCTTTCTATCATCAGTCGTACGAACGGCGTAGGGGCCGCGCGTTCCGGTAGAATGCGCGGCATGGAAAGATTTACCAGCAAGACGGACGCCGCGGCGCCGGCCGCGGGCAGCGATTTTTCGTGGCCCGTGCGCGTCTATTACGAGGACACCGATGCGGGCGGCATCATGTTCTACGCGAATTACCTGAAGTTTTTCGAGCGCGCCCGCACCGAATGGCTGCGCGCGTGCGGCATCGACCAGCGGCAACTCGCGGAGCAAACGGGCGTTCTGTTCGTGGTGCGCAGCACGGCGCTCGACTATCGCGCGCCCGCGCGCCTCGACGACGTCGTCACCACGGTCAGCCGGATCGAAAAAATCGGCCGCGCGTCGGTCGACTTCATGCAGGAAGCGTGGCGCGACGGCACGCTACTTGCAAAGGGCGGCATCAAGGTTGCCTGCGTCGATGGCGCGGCCATGCGTCCCGCTCCCATTCCGGGCCACGTTCACGAGGCTTTGAAGCGTGGGCCACAGAAAGACCTGCTCGCCGTGTCAACGGCCGTGCGGTAATTACCGTTGATACGACGCTAGTGAACTCGCGCCGGTCAATGCAGGACCAAGCAGGGTTCGGCCGCGACGGCACGAAAACTTCCCGAACGCCTACGGAAAGCTTCGCGTTGTCTTGCAGCCGCTCGCCCCTTCCGGGACGTCAAAACGAACCTATATGAACACTACACAAGATCTGTCGATCATTTCTCTCGTTCTTAATGCGAGTATCCTGGCGCAGGCGGTGATGGGGCTTCTTCTGCTCCTTTCGCTGATCTCCTGGACCTTCATCTTCCGCAAGTGGTTTGCCATCCGCCGCGCCCGCGCCCAGACCGAGCGCTTCGAGCGCGACTTCTGGTCGGGCGGCGACCTTCAGGCGCTCTATCAGAGCGCGGCCAACAATCGCCATACGATCGGCGCGCTCGAACGCATTTTCGAGTCGGGCATGCGCGAATTCCTCAAGGCCAAGGAGAAACGCCTGAACGACCCGAGCCTCGTGCTCGACGGCGCGCGCCGCGCCATGCGCGCGGCCTTCCAGCGCGAAATGGACGCGCTCGAAGCGAACCTCTCGTTTCTCGCTTCGGTCGGCTCGGTCAGCCCGTACATCGGTCTGTTCGGCACGGTCTGGGGGATCATGAATGCGTTCCGCGGTCTCGCCAACGTGCAGCAGGCCACGCTCGCGAACGTCGCGCCCGGCATCGCCGAAGCGCTGACGGCCACCGCGATTGGTCTGTTCGCCGCGATTCCGGCCGTCGTCGCTTACAACAGTTACGCGCACGACATCGACCGGCTGGCAATCCGCTTCGAAACCTTCATCGAAGAGTTTTCGAACATCCTGCAGCGTCAGGCCCACTAATCTTCAAAGGAGTCGAAGATGGCTGGCTCTATGCGTTCGAGCATGCGAGGCAACCGCTCGCGCCGGGCAATGGCCGACATCAACGTCGTGCCGTATATCGACGTGATGCTGGTGCTGCTCGTGATCTTCATGGTGACGGCGCCGCTCGTCGCGCCGTCGGTCGTCAATCTGCCGACCGTGGGCGGAGCGTCGCAGCAGCAGCAAACACCGCCCGTCGTGGTGAACATTCGCCCCGACGGCAATCTGAGCGTACGCTACAAGGATGACTCGGGCGCCACGCAGCAGGAAACCATGACGCGCGCCGACCTGAACGGCTTCGTCAACGACCGCGAGCAGAGCCATCCCGACCAGCCGGTCGTGATCGCCGCCGACAAGGCCGTCAAGTACGAAACGGTGATGAACGTCATGTCCGACCTCAAGGCACATGGCGTGAAGCGCGTCGGGCTGCTCGTCAAATCGCAATGACACGGAAGAACGAAACGTATCCGCTGCAACCGCCGCGCGAGCGCGGCACGGGGCGTGCTATTGCGCTTGCCGTGCTGATGCACGTGCTGCTCGCGTTTTTCCTGTATCACGGCATTCACTGGCAGAACAGCACGCCGGCGGGCGAGGAAGCGGAACTCTGGACCGAGGTGCCGGACCTTTCGGCGCCCGCACCGAAGCCGCCGCCGCCCGCGCCCGTGCAACCCGCCCCGCCGCCGCCGCAGACGGAAGACGCCGACATCGCGCTGCAACAGCAAAAGCGCAAGCAGCAGGAGGCGGCGCGCGAGGCGCAACTGGCCGAACAGCAGCAGCGTCTGAGGCAGCAGCAGGAAGCCGAGGCGAAGCGACAGCAGCAACTCGCGGCCGAGCAGGCGGCGCAGCTCGCCGCGCAGCAGAAGGCCGCGAAGCTCAAGCAACAGCAGCAGGAGCAACAGCAGGCCGCGGCCGAAAGGCTCAAGCAGCAACAGCAACAACAGCAGGAAGACGCGCTCAAGAAGCAGCAGCAGGAAGAAGCGCAGCAGAAGCAGGCGAAGCTCGACGCACAGAAGAAGGCCGAAGCCGAAAAGGCCGCGAAGGCCAAGGCGCAAGCGGATGCCCAGGCGAAGAAGCTCGACGCCGAGCGGCGCGCGCGCATCGCGCAGATGCAAGGAGCGATGGGCGGCGGCGACAGTTCGAGCGGCAACGGGCTTGCGAAGAGCGGCAACGGCAGCGGTTCGGGCGGCAATGCAGCATCGGCCGGTTATGCCGACAAGGTGCAGCGGCGCGTGCGGCCGAACATCATTTGGGCCGGCGAAACGGCGGGGCTGGAAACGGTCGTTTCGGTGCGCTGCTCGCCTTCGGGTACGCTGCTTTCGGCGCAGATCACGCGCAGCAGCGGCAACGCGTCCTGGGACGATGCGGCGCTGCGCGCGGTACATCGCTCCGACCCGATGCCGCTCGACACGGACGGCAAGGCGCCGGGCAACTTTACGATTACTTTGCGTCCGGCAGACTAACGGCGCAAATCAGGGGCTTAGATAGCGGGCGCACGGCGGCACGAACGTCGACACTGGAACGTTTCAGGCGTTTAACGGTCTGTCTGCTGTTGCGCGGTCTTACACAATCGCTCTTTCAGGAAACATCACAGCATGAGTTTGATGACGAAGCTTGGCCTGCGAACTCTCGTCGCGTCTTGCCTGATCGCGGTCGGCGGCGCAGCGAACGCACAACTCAACGTCCTCGTCACCGGCGTGGGCTCCACCCAGTTTCCCATCGCCACGGCAAACTTCGCCGGCGAAGCGAACTCGCCCGAGCAGGTCGCCGCCATCGTGCGCGCCGACCTGCAACGCAGCGGCAAGTTCACCAACATCGACGCCGGCGGCACGCCGATCTCGGAAAACGATTCCGTGGATCTCGGCAGCTGGAAGGCCAAGGGCGCCAACGCCTTCGTCGCGGGCAGCGTGAACAAGCTCGCCAACGGCCAGTACGAAGTGCGCTTCAAGCTCTACGACACCGTGAAAGGCGAAGGCCTCGGCGGCCTGGTGCTCACGAGCCCCGCAAGCGGCCTGCGCATGAGCGCGCACAAGGTCGCGGACTACATCTATCAGAAGCTGCTCGGCGACCGGGGCGTGTTCGCCACGCGCCTGTCGTACGTGATCCGCACGGGCGGCCGCTATCAATTGCAGATTTCCGACTCCGACGGCCAGGAAGCGCACATCGCGCTTTCGAGCCCGGAGCCGATCATCTCGCCGGCCTGGTCGCCCGACGGCACCAAGGTCGCTTACGTTTCTTTCGAAAAGAAGAAGCCGATCGTCTACGTGCATGACCTGCCCACGGGTCGCCGCATCGTCATCTCGGACCAGAAGGGCAACAACTCGGCGCCCGCCTGGTCACCGGATGGACGCACGCTTGCGGTCGCACTGTCGCGCACGGGCAACACGCAAATCTTCGCCGTCAATGCCGACGGCAGCGGTCTGCATCGCCTCACGCAAGGCACGACGATCGACACCGAACCCACCTACTCTCCTGACGGACGCTGGATTTACTTCACCAGTGACCGCGGCGGCCAGCCTCAGATCTACAAGATGCCGGCCCAGGGCGAAAGCGCCGGCGCAGCCCAGCGCGTGACGTTCTCGGGCAGCTACAACACGAGCCCGAAGGTCAGCCCGGACGGCAAGCAACTGGCGTACATCTCTCGTACCGGCGGCGGATTTAAGCTGTACATTCAGGACCTGCAGTCCGGCGTCGCCACCGCGCTCACTGATACGACTCATGACGAATCGCCCAGCTTCGCGGCGAACGGTCAGTACCTTCTTTACGCCACTCAGGTGAACGGCCGTGGCGTGCTGGCTGCTGTATCGACCGACGGTCGTACGCGGCAAATCCTGTCCGTTCAGGGCGGCAGCGTACGCGAGCCGTCCTGGGGTCCTTTTATGCAATAACACTTCAGGAGAGCAAAAATGATGTCGAATAAAGTCCGCGTGGCCCTGGCCGTGTTGATGATCGGTGCGCTGGCAGCGTGTAAGTCGGCCCCGAAGGCTGACGAAAACGCAAACGGCGGCGCAATCGGCACGCAACCGAACCCGAACGCCGTCGCCCAAGTCAACGTCGATCCGCTGAACGATCCGAACAGCCCGCTCGCCAAGCGCAGCGTGTACTTCGACTTCGACAGCTATTCGGTCAAGGACGACTACCAGAACGTGATCCAGGCGCACGCTCAATACTTGAAGACGCACCCGGAACGTCACGTCCTGATCCAGGGCAACACCGACGAACGCGGCACGAGCGAATACAACCTCGCGCTCGGCCAGAAGCGTGCTGAAGCAGTCCGCCGCGCGCTCTCGCTGATGGGCGTGCCCGACTCGCAGATGGAAGCGGTGAGCCTCGGTAAGGAAAAGCCGGTTGCGACGGGCCATGACGAAGCATCGTGGGCGCAAAACCGCCGTGCCGACCTCGTGTATCAACAGTAATCGACGTATTTGAAGGGGCGTATGACGCACCGTTTCTCCCCGCTGCGGGCAGCCGCAGCCGCCTGCGTGGCCGGCGTCGCCTTTGCGGCGCTGCCGGCGCACGCCGGTATCTTCGACGACGATCAGGCGCGCCAGGCGATTCTCGACCTGCGTGCGAAGACGGACAACCTGGCAAGCCAGTTGTCCGCCGCGCAGCGCACGATCCTCGATCAGTCCAACCATATCGACCAGCTCAACCAGCAGGTCGCGACGTTGCGCGGACAGAACGAGGACGTGGCGAACCAGCTGGCGACCCTGCAGAAGCAGCAGAAGGACTACTACACGGACCTCGATACGCGGCTCAAGAAGTTCGAGCCGCAACAGGAAACCGTGGACGGCGTGCAAGGCACCGTTCAGCCGGGTGAAACGGATGCGTTCAACGCCGCTTCCCAGCAGTTCCGCAACGGCGACTTCAAGAACGCGGCTGCGTCGTTCCGCAGCTTCATCGCGAAGTATCCGCAAAGCCCGTATCAGCCGACCGCGCAATACTGGCTCGGCAATGCCCTCTATGCGCTGAAGGACTACAAGGGTTCGACGGCGACGTGGCAGAACGTGGTCAAGAACTATCCGCAACATCCGCGCGCCCCGGAGGCGTTGCTGGCCATTGCGAACAATCAGATCGAGCAAGGGCAAAAGGCTGCGGCCAAGCACACGCTCGAGCAGATCGTCGCGCAATACAGCAGCTCGGATGTTGCCCAGACGGCGCAGAGCAAGCTCACCCAGCTCAAATAAGCGCTGCTGGACGATGTTGATGTTGGCGTGACGCGGCGTGCCCGATTGCCGCTGGTTATCGGGTTGTTGGGTGCCACCGCGAAATGCGCCTCTCGCAAACCAAGGATGGGCCCGAGGCACGGCGTGCTTCGGGCCTTTTCCTTTTGGGCCCTTTTCCTTTTGGGCCCTTTTCCTTTTGGGCCCTTTTCCTTTTGGGCCCTTTTCCTTTTGGGCCCTTTTCCTTTTGAGCCCTTTTCCTTTCGGCGCATCCCGGCAATCCCCCGACAACGGCGGCGATTTTTCGAGCGCGAAGCGTGTCGGCGCGGGGTTGACGTCCATAGCCGGTCCCGCTACAATCCCGCTTCTTTCGGGTCGTTAGCTCAGTTGGTAGAGCAGCGGACTTTTAATCCGTTGGTCACAGGTTCGAATCCCGTACGGCCTACCAAAAGATTCAAGGGCTTAGCTTCGGCTAGGCCCTTTTTCTTGCTCCGCAAAAGTGGTGATGCTCCGCAAAATCGCCTCTAGAGTGAACAAGTGGGGACACGCTAGCACTGCCTTTGGTATCCTAAAGCGAACCACGGCGCGACGCGCCCAGGTCCTAGAAATGCGGCCATGCCTATCTGGCGGGTGCCGAAGGTGGACAAAATGGACGACCAAGACGAATACCTGTTTCGAATAGGTGCGTACACACCCGCAACGATTCCGATGGAGCGGTTAGCGAAATACATCGCTGCGCTCGCACGGCTGCTCGGGAACAGTGCGAGCGTCCACCTCGACCACTTGCAAGAAGGCAGCACGATGCCTGTGCTAAAAGTGGACTTCGAAGCCGCGCCTAAGGTATCGCAACGCGTCGGTGACCTGAGTCGCGGTGAAGCTGCGAACGATGCCACGGCCGGGTACGACGAACTCAACTCGCTTCTTAGAGACGACAACGCTACCGGAGAACTTCGTCACAGGCACGCGGGGCACCAGACCGAGGCGGTCGTCCTTCTATTCCCCGGTAAAGATCTTCCGCGCCCCCTCAAATTCGGCCCCTTCACGGAGCCTGCAACTATTGATGGCGAACTCGTCAGAGTCGGCGGACGCGACAAAAGCGCACACGCAACCATCGTAGATCCTGAAGGCCGGTCGTGGCACGGAGAAATCAGTCGTGAGCTTGCGCAAGAGCTTGCTCCGTACTTGTACAAGGGGCCGGTACTGAGAGTGAACGGCGATGCTCGCTGGGAGCGCCGTGAAGACAACACTTGGCATCTTCTAACCCTAAAAATCAACGAGTTCATCGTACTCGATGAAGACACGCTGCTTGATGTCACTGACCGCCTCCGCAAGCTGGAAGCTTCCGGCTGGAGCAAACACAGCGATATCGACGGGTACATTAACGCCTTGCGGGGCGAAAGCGACGGGCTGCACTGATGGTAGTCTTTGACACTTCTTTCCTCGCGCTCGCGTTCGACAGCGGATATAAAGCGCCTCTGGATCCGGCTACGGGCCAACCGCTGACTCAATGCGTCGAGAGGATTAACGGCCTCATCGCCCACCTGAATTCGTCGAAACAGCGCATTCTTATCCCGACGCCCGTCTTGGCCGAATACTTGGTCGAAGGCGGCCCAGATAAAGATAAGCGGCTCCAGATCTTTGCGAACTCCCGCGTCTTTTCCGTCGCCTCGTTTGATCAACGGGCAGCGATCGAATGCGCCATGCTTGAGGACGGTGACTCTAAAAAGAAAAAAAAGCTAACTCCCGCCGAGACCAAAGCAAAAGTTAAGTTCGACCGCCAAGTGATTGCCGTGGCCAAAGCTCATCGAGCTCACAGCCTATACACCGGCGATCAAAAACTCGCAGACCGAGCAAACGAAAATGGCATTAACGCTATCTTGACGTGGGAAGTCCCGCTTCCGCTTTCGGCAGCACAGCTTAAACTGAACTACGAAGCAGAAGACGCCCCGACTTGACTGCCCGCCATGGGTGGGTGGTGCCCACCCTATTTTGTTGGTTCCACCTTGTCGCCCTTCCGCTCGCGCACGTAGTGCTCGGTCATTTTCAAAGACTGATGCCCCAATTGAAGCTGCGCAGCTCGAATGTCTCCCGACGATTCAGTCTTGTCAGTCCCAGCCTTGGCCCGAAGGTCGCGGAACTGGAATAGGTCTTTCTCCACCCGCGCGGCAAGACGAGCGCGATCGAAGCGAAATCGAAGTGCATCTCGCATCAACCGCTCACCAGCCTCATTGACTACAAGCCAGTCACACTTCGAGCTGCAAGCCAACTTACGCGTGCGAATTCGATCAATCACGGCTGCAAGCTCGCCAGACACCGTGATACGTAATTTCTTGCCCCGTTTCCCTTGCACAACCCAAAGCTCCCCACCTCGGATATCGCTTTCGGCAAACTTCAAGGTGTCTGCGGGCCGCTGTCCAGTCAGGTAGGCAAGATCCATCGCGTCGCGGGTCGGCTGATCGGCAACTGTCCAGACACGTTGAAAAACGTCATCTTCCACATACACCGTTCGACCGCCTTCCTTATGCCGTCTAACACCGACGCAAGGATTGACCACATCGGTAATTCCGTGTTCACGGGCGAAATTGAAGATGTGCGAGAACAACGCTATTTCCCGATTACCACGAACGTGGCCTGGTCGAACAGGCACATCCCGTCCCTGCTCGACATACCATTGACGAGCCAGATCGCTGCGCCACGTTAAGTATTGCTTCACGTGGACCGGTCGAATGTGACCAAGCTGCGCGGGCGGATCGTCAAAGAACTTGTAAAGATTTGCCAGCTCAAGCAGGTTGTCCCGCTGCGTGCGCCGCGACTTCGTCGGCAACACCTCACGCACATACCGCTCCGCAGCATATCGGAAAGTGACTAGCTCCGAGTGCCTATCTTTACCTTGCGTCTCAAGCTCAGACCACTTTCGCACGGCTTCAACGAAGTCGGCACCGAGCGGCACCTCTCGGCGCGGTGTCCCACCAACGTCAAAGTAATAGTAAATAGCACCGCTGCGCTGCTTACGCGCACGCATGCCCGGCGGCAAGCTTAGGTTCTTCCACGGACGACGCCCCATATCAGCCAGCCACCACGCGCGGTTGCCAAGAAACACGAGCAACACGATCACCTGAAACCTGTGCACGACCTTCAATCGCCGCACGTGCCACGACTGGTTGTCCTAGCGCGTTGACAAAGAAAGGAACACCCATGGACCGCAGAGCGTGAATTTGCTTCGCCTTAACCTTTCTACCAGTAAGTTGTACTAATTCTTCTATCGAAAGAAACATATCTGCGATCTCAATTTTCCCGAGTAGATAACCAAAAACACCCCAATTCTTGATTCCAGTACGACTGGCATCTGTCCAGCGTTGAGCCGACTCGCAGAGCCGAATCGAAGACCAGCTTTATTGCTTCCGCAGGGTTATCGGCCAGCAGATGCGCAATCGACTGATCCTCCGGAACAGCGATACCCCTACTTGTCCAATATCGCTTTTCATTCACCGCGTGCTCTGCGAAATCCTTCGTCATGTATTTGCAGAGATACGACGCCAACTTGTGACGTAACCCTTTTTCCCTGAACGGGTTACGCACATCGATATTTCCGTTGTCCTGCCCGACTACACTGCGCCAAATCGCTCGTAGGACGCGATAGTTCTGACGGCCCCTAACAGCGACGTGAAGGTGCCATGCACCGCGTTTCTGACGTTCGGCTACGGCGACGTACTGGAAGTCAACCAAGCGCCCAAGCCGCCTCCTCAAAGCGTCGAAATCTTTCTTGAGCCGATCCTTATCGATCATGTTTTCTCGATACGTCAACGTGATCATCCGATCCGCTCGAATCGCTTTGCAGCGCAACCGCACTTGCTTCTTTGCGCGCTTCGCAGCATCCATCTGGTTCTGCTCGGTGTTTTCGGACTCCCCACGCTTAGCCCTAGGCAACGTACTTAAATGTTGGGCTCCCATGTAACGATCAAATCTAGTGGCCGTCACCTCCACTTGTCCGTCTCCGAAATTTCGCCCACGAATCACCCATTCCCGGCGAAAGGCCGAGAAATTGCCTATACTCTCGTCGTGCATTGCAACTGTCCTTGTAATGCTGTTGTTCAAAGCCTCGAACCGCTGCAACGGTCGGGGCTTTTTCTTTTGTGTGGTCTACCTGTTATGTCCTTGGCCTAGGCTCAATCTCCATATTCCGTTAAGTGTCCCTGATATAAATCTAGGCGCGCTTCGCGCGCCCGGCTGTCCTCGCTTAACGCTGCGGGCAGGCGGCCGCGCAAAGCGCCTCCGCCAGTTACGCCCCGCGTAGTTCGGCATGGGTTGCGCCGCCCCTTGGCCGTCACAACCCATCCCGAAGCGTATGGAGGTGTAGCCCGTGTAAAGGCCGCGCCGCTACGCGGTCGGCTACGCCGAGCCTTGACACAGGCGCAATCCGTCGTTGCTGCGACAAACGCCCCATGGTCCAGCAGTCAGTCAAATGCGCGAGACCTGAAGCACCAGCACAATGTCCGAGCGCGATCCCGATAGGCTTCGCCCGTCCATGAACGACGGAAGCCAGCGGATACCGCTAGTCACGATCGAGTCCTTGCCTTGGCTCAATCCGCCCATCACTACCACCTCGCCATCACGCAGCGTCATGCTCGTCTCCGACTTGCGCGTGTTCTTGGTCGGCGAGTTATTCACGCCCGTGCTGGTCTTCTGGAAGTCCGAAATCTCGACCGTCACATCAGTGTCGATCACGTCATCCTTCACGGTCGGCTGCACGTCGAAGATCACTCCCGCGTCCTGGTACGTCACCGACTGCACCGGAGCCGCACTCGAGTTTGGATACGACACCGAGTCAATCACCGGAACCGACTGCCCGACGTTGAGCCGCCCATGCTTTCCGGAAGCCACGCGTATGTTCGGCGATGTGACTACGTGGAAGCGGCTGTCGGAGTCGAGCGCAGCAATCGCTGCATCCAAAAACCCCGTATGCAGCCGTAGCGCGTTCGCATTGTCGTCCACCGTCCCAGCGCCCAGCGAAATCCCCAGCCGCCCGCCAAGGATGCTTGCCGCCAACTGAAAACCCGTTGTCCTGTCGTTTTCCGTTGAGACCTCATACACCCACGCACGAATCGCGACTTCGCCCGTCTTGGTGTCCACCTGCGGCAGCACCGACTTGAGCATGGCAATCTCCCTGGCTGAGCCGAGAAACACCATCGTGTCCGACGACTGATCGACCATTGCCGCCGCCGAGGTAGGCGACGCATCGGCGCGCGCACGCGATCCAGCCGCAGCAGGCACGGTCCGGTTCATCGTGAATTGCCCGTTAAACAGCGGCTGCACCAGCCGCGCCAGATAGTCCGCAGTCCGATACTTGGGCGTATACACAAACACCTGCTTGTCTGCCTCCGCCTTGTCGTCGTCCTTGCGCTTGAACACATAATCGACGCCGTTTTTGGTGGTCACGCCGAACCCAAGCGAGGCGAGAAAATCGTTCAGTACGTCGCGAATGTCGCCCTTCGTCCGGTCGAAGCGGAACGACACCGTACGCGTGTCGGCCAACACCTCGGGCGCAATCACGTACTGCGACTGGAGCATGTCCGCATATACGAGGTCGATCACCTGGGCCACGTTGACGAACCGCAGATCCACTGATTTCGCGTTGCCCATCTTCAACGGCACCACGGGCGGCGCAGGCAGCGGACCCGCACTTACCGCGCTAGACAATGGCGCAGACAGCGACGGCGGCAGGGGAGGGAGGCCCGGCATCGACGTTGGCACGGGAGGTTCAGCACCACGGGCGACGCCGACCGTGAGCAGCAGCGCAGCCGCAAGCTGCTTCATTTCGCCACCCCGCCCAAGCCCGCCGATGTCGCACCACCGCCGCCACCGGCGACAGGCTTCGTGCCGGAAAAGGTCGAGACCTGTTCGCCGTCGATCATGCCGACGCGCACCACGCCTGTGTTCTGGAACATCGATGGGCTTTCCATACGCAGCCGCCCCACGCTATCGGCGACCACCACCCACGACCGGCCCGGCCCGCTGTAGCTCCCAACAATGCGCCAGTTTTCCGAGAATGACGGTTTAGAACCGCCCGCAGCGCGCCCGGAGGATGCCGCCGGATTCGCGGCGCCCGACGAAGCCGTCACAGGGGACGCTGCCGCCGCCGTAGTTCCATGCGCGGCACGGTGGAAGAACGTCCACAGGAACCGCACTGACACGATTGGCATCACCACCAACATCACGACGATCAGCCAAAGCCGCTTGTTACGCAGGATGTTCTGCCGCTTGTCGACCACGGCTTCCTTCCCGCCCACGCCCGCATAGCTCTTGTAGAGCGGGAAAATTTCCTTGCTGTACTTGCGCACGTAGGTGCCAATGCGCGTCTTGCTGTTCTGCTTCCAGCCCTCGTACTGCTCGACCCGGTAGCCCGACGACAGACCGAGCGACTTGAGCTTGTGCATGCGGAACGACAATTCCACAACTGGCTTGACCTTACGATGCAGGTCACCAATGTCCTGCACCATCAAGACCACGTCACAGGCCACGCCGGTATCGGGATGCGTGAAGTGCCGGTGCATACGGAAGAACGCCATGTGCTCGTCGGAGATCTTCTTGTCCGACGCCCACAGCTTCCACGCCTCATCGACCACCAACAGGTCGCCTGACTGCACGAAACCCGGCGTAACAGTCGCACCGTCCGCCGACTCATGCTCGACCGGGAAAAAGGCCGGCTCGCTGATGTCATCGGTACGCACGTGCACAACTGCGCCGAAACGCGAGCCGTCGCCGCGTCCCTTGCCGATCAAAAAATCGTGGATGCGCTCCTCGTTAATGCCGTCCACATTGGTCACGACCCGCCGCCCGCTGACAATCGCGTCGAGCAGCGGACCCTGCACGACCTCATACGACTTGCCCGAACCCATCACGCCGCAATACGCATTGATCGCCATCGCGTTACCCGATTATCGGCAGTCGCCGAATGATGAACCGCGTCACATAGGCCGACACCAGCAGCGGTGCACCGTAGCTAAACGCGCACAGGTCGAGGAAAAACCAAACGTCGTTGCCAATCGACCCGAACGTCCCGGCCAACGACGAGGCGGACGGCAGCACGCCCGACGACTGGAGGAACGAGACGGCCTCGGTCACGAAGAAATAGAGCGCGAAGTATAAGAAGAACTTCGCGACGACCGAGCGCAGAAGAAAGCCGAGCGCTACATTCGCCGCAGAGACGAGAATCGCAAACATGCCTCCTCCCCTTACGCGCGTAGCACGACGAACAGCGCCGCGAGCGTGAACATCGCCGCGAACGCGGTATAGATTGCCGTGCGGTTCGATTCGGCCAGGTCGCACTGTGCCGTGACCGTGAAAGAATGACCCAGCACCGAAAACGACGGTTCTGGACACGCCGAACCATGCGCTGGCACTGCCCAGTGCTTCAGGTCGGGCAGCAGGCCCATCACAGGCGATAGGATCATCGAAATGGTCGGCGTCGATTCCAGCGTCGGCGAGACCACGCCCGGATCAGCGCCAAGATCTACCGACACCTTATTGACAACGTTAACGTTCGGCGTGTTGACCACATTCACGTCCGTCCCGTTACTCGCGCTTGGACTGCTCCCCGCATTAGGCGCTGAAGCGTCCCCCGGCTGCACGGTCGGGCTAATGGTCACCGTCGATATGCCTGGATCCGTCGCCGGGCGGAACAAGTCCCCGACATTCGGCATCGCAGTAGGATTCGCAGCGGCCCACGGCTGCACATCGTTCGCCGTTAGTGGTTGCGTCACCGAGTACGGCAGACCTTGGTAACCGGGCTGGTTGGCCGCCTGCTGCCACGTCTGGTTTGTAAGCTGCGCGAGCGTGTTGGGGTCGAGCGGCGTGGCAATCGAGGACGACGAAAGGTTCGGATAGATCTGCGACAGGTCGCTGCCACTGATCGGCTTCACGCCAGGACCAACGGTCCAGTTCGTCAGCGGCTGAGTACTCGATTGCAACGAGTAAATGCAGTTTCCGCTGCTGTCGTATGAGCCGCAATGGTTGTAGAGCGTCGTTTGCGTCAGCGTCTGCTGCGTACCGTCCACGTTCGGCTGCCAGAAAACGTTCACACTCACAACTTGGTCCGCCCCATTGGGCGGCACCGTCGAACCACTCTGCGCGCCGTAGGTCGCCAGATACTGCTGAAACTGCTGCACCTGATTGAGCGTGTTGGGGATCATTTCCATGTCACCCGCGACCCAATCAAAGTTCTTTTGCCCACTCGTCGGCGCAGCCGGAAGCGCAGCGCAGGGGTTCGACGGCATGCATGATGAGGTGTGGTACACGGGGATGCCGATTGACGCCGCCCATGTCCACGGGTTCACCATGTTTCCCGCGCCGGGGTCGGGCGCAGGCGTGCCCATGTACCCCGCCCCCACCCCTTGCGGCAGCGGCTGCTGGGCCGTGATCGTCTTACCATCGAATGAGCGGGACAGCGATACGCTGCCCGCATACAACGCCGATCCCGCAGCAAGGATGCCCACCCCCGCCGCGATTGTCAGCCACACCGGTGCACCCGCGAACCCTAGACCCACAGCAGCCCCCGTACTCACAACATTAAGCGCCGTCGAAACTTGCCCCATGCTGGCCAGCGTCGCCGCGATGCGCGGATCGTTTGCCGCGAACCCGCGCGCAATCGCTACGCGCGAGATGATGGCCGCCTCCGCTCGATTGATGACAAGGTTCTCGACCGGCGCAAGCAGTGCCTGCGCATGTACAACCTGCGAGCCGAACAGGCTGCTCAGCGCAACGAATAGAACCACATCCCTGACACGCATTAAGACTCCTTAAGTCCTGCCACCACGGCCCATGCGCAGACCATTCCGAACACAAACATGATCAGATACCAAGCACTATTCGTATCCATGAAGTCGCCTCAGTTAAAACGGGGGCCGCAGCCCCCGCAATACGTGGCCGTGCGGCCCGAGACTTATGCGCCTCGGACCATGCCGATCAGGATCTTCGCGCCCTTGATGGCGATATACACCGTGATCAGAGTGGCCGCGACCGCGAGCACGCCCGTCGTGACGGTCGAAAAGTCGATTCCGCTCGTCAGGGTCGAGAAGTCGGGGGTGGTCGTAGCTGCTTGGGCGTGTGCCGCACCGGTGCACGCCGCAGCTGAACATGCGGTGAATTTCAACAGCCGTTGGAGCTTTGCTTTCATGCTTGTTTTCCTTAAAAGAGCGGTCTCACCCGCGATATTGAATTCAGGCGCGCCGGAGAAAATTGACGACTGCGCCTGCTCCGTGACTTACCAACCACAAACCAACAATGGTCGTGAACGCCACGCCCCAAAAGCCAGCCGCAACGGTGTAGTCGAACGGCTGCACTATCGAGTTTATGTACCCCGCACTGTCCGGCGAGAGCACGTAAGCTTGCTGTTGTTGAACTCGGAAAGCTTGCCCGCCAGTGGATGGGCATAGCTGTTGATCTATCTCGCTTGGCTGATCATTTGACGACAGCGGGATGCAAACGAGGATGCTCTGGATCGAGCCGGCCGGCATAACCGTTACGCCGCCTTCGCGTCGGGCTTCGGTTGCGCTCGCACCGGGCCGTACGGAACCAGCGACACGATCCGCGGCACAAGGCGTCCCGCGTCTTGACCATTGCCTTGGGCCAACGCAAATTCGGCTAGGTAGTCACCCGGTTGGGTGTCTGCAAGGCTCTGGGGCAGGTTGATAACCCCGACAACGATGTTGGTTCCGTCCGACGAGGATTGCTCGAGGATTGATTGCGCTTCTCGAATAACCCACGGACGCCCGGTTTTTACAGACGTGCCGCTACGTTCGTTGATAGCCAGGATGGTGAGCTTTTGCTTCGAAGTCATCGTGTTTCTCCAGATTTCGGTTCAACAATTCAGTTAGTTTTCACTCGCGAAAAATTACCTGTTGGTTAATGTTTTGCGGAGCAGCGCGAGTACGCACATATTGCAGACGCGTCGGCCTATAATGGGTCGCAAAATACTCAAAAGAGGTTTTTTGATACCTATGGGACGACCGAAAAAGACAGCCGAAGCACTGAGTGCACAGGCCGAATTGACACAACAGTTTGTCTGCGCAATCGAGGCGCACTGTCTAACGCAAGCAGCCGCGAAGGACTCGGGCTCCCATCGCGAACCAGTAACCGTGCGGGCTGGAAAGGTGAGCGCAACTGCAATCGAGCGTTTACTTGGTATCACCGAAACCACGGGCAGAACGTGGAACGCATATCGCCGAGGCGACAGAACATGGCCGCTGTCTACCCTCGAACAGAAGATTCGGGTTGCAGTGCGAGCGAGATTGCTATCGCCGGAGATGGCGTCCGCACTTCAGCGAAAGATGCGGTTCGCAGCGCTTGCGGAGTGCGAGCCTACTGTCGATCCGGTTTGGGAGCACGGCGAAAAGGCTGTAGATGAGACGCTCGCACTCGCCGAATTTCGCCGCAAGCAATATGGTGCCGGGGACGCTTTGGACATGTTGCGGCCACTGCTCGACTACGCCGAGCAGATTCGCGCGGAAGCGATGTTGCAAGACGCCTCGATGGAAGTATTCAATCCGATGCCGCCTGACATCGACATTTGAACCGACACCATCGCCTGAAGCGCGACCAAATAACCTCAATGGCTTCAAAGCTGCGCCAAACGAGGACGGTTCTGCTGCTGCGCAACCAAATAACCTCGCGTTTGCCCGGTCGTGACGACGCGGCTGCCGTCGGCGCGACCAAATAACCTCGACAATGACCTATTGGCAGGGCATGTAGTGCCGCTGCCCGGGGTGCGACCAGATAACCCCGTGTCTGACTGGCCGATGAGCGCCGCCACAGGCATCTGCGTCGGCGACCAAATAACCCCACACCTCGCATCGATTGGGGGCAGTCAAAGTGCCGTACTCGGGGCGCGACCAAATAACCTCACGGAACATCGGCTTTGGCCGCGGCAATCGCAGGCGACGCGCGACCAAATAACCCCACGCGCAGAGTCGCACTTGCTGCATGCGCGCTAGCGCGTTAGTAATACCTAACCCACAGGCAGGAACTACATCATGAGTACAGCCCCTCTCCCGAGCTTTATTTCTGAAGGCGATTCGAAGACGGTGGACGCGATGCTCGCCTTCTTCCTGTATGAGTGCCCGTCCAGCATGATCCCATCGCCGGACGAAGTGGCTGCATGGGCGCTCGCCCTCACTGAGCGGGGCGATGAGTTTGCTGGGCACGCTGAGGCGTGCAGAAAATGGGCGCAAGGGGAAGGCTAAGTTACGTCGTCACGCGTTTTCCGATAATCGTTACGCCTTCCGTGTAACTGTATCCGTAACCATATCCGTAGCCCCCGCCGCCGTGATTAACGCCGCCAAACTTCACCTCGTACTTGAAATCGTAAGCGCCGGATATCACGGGAGTTACCGAGACCACCTCGTACCCTTCGCGGTTCAATTGTTGAACTGCCCTCTCGATGTCGGCAGAGAGCCGCAGACCGTCAATCTCCCTATTTGAATAGCCGGTCTGCTCCCATTTTGTAACTTTCTTCGTCACGTCCTTCTCAAAACCGAGAAAACCCTTCTTCGTCTCGCCGGTCGGAACTTCTCGGGTAACGTCCTTGCCTACGGGTTTGAAAAAAGCTTCGATGTACACGATCTTGTTCATGATTGGCGCAGATGGAATGTTGTGGTCGATCGGAAATGCGATTCTTCATACATATCGGCATTCATGCCAAAAAATTTAGGACCGAAAGGACCACACGTAGCGGACCACTCAATACGACAAAACGAACTGATGCGACCGCTCCGCAAAGTCCTCAAATCTCCATACCGGGCAAGCACGCGCCTTATCGTGATCAACTCCAATTGCGGTGCAAAAATAGTACATAGACCATTGTTTTCATTGAAAATTGACTAGGACTTTTAATCCGTTGGTCACTGGTTCGAATCCAGTACGGCCTACCAGGCATCA
>NZ_CAJMZE010000056.1:0-28628 GCF_905220235.1 Paraburkholderia sp. J41
GAGTTGCGAACCGTTCACGGCGTCGACGCTCGATGCGTTCAGCGAACCGTTGGCCACATTGCTCAACGCGACCGCCGTACCCGAGGTGCCGAGCGTCAGCTTGTCGTGCGCCGACGAGTCGTACACAACGACGTTCGGATTGCCGGGGGTCGCCTTGTTGTCGATTGCGGACAGCGCGGCGGCGACGTTCGTGTACGTTCCGCCCGCCACGTCGAACTGGGGAGACGCGATGGAGCCGTCGGCGTTCACGCTCACACCGCCGCCCAGCGCATTCGTCACACCCTTGAGCTGCGCAACGTTTACGGCGTCCGTATCGGCCTGACCGGCGGCCATGTTGACGATGCGGCGCGTGTTGATCTGGCTCTGAACCGTTGTCGTGGTGTTGTCCGGGTTGATGACCAGACGGGCGGACGTGCCGTCGCTACCGACCGAAACCGTGTTCGCCACGTTGGCGATCGAACCCGAACCCAGCGCCACCGAATCGTCCGCCATTGCGCGCGACTGGATGCCCACTGCCGTGCTGCTGCTGCCGTCCGATTCCGTGTTCGAACCGATTGCGACGCTGCCCGCGCCAAGCGAGCGCGCCACGTCGGTAGGCGGCGTCGAGCCGGTGCTGTTACCCACGCCGCGCACCTGCGAGTAGTACGCCGCCGTGTTGTAAACCTTGGTCGCGCCCGAGGGATCGACACCCGAACCATTGGACGCGCCAAGCAGCGATGCCTTGAACATCTTCTGCGCCGGCGCGGCGATGTCGTCGTTCGTCTGCGCACTGACGATGTCCCACACCTGACCGACGTTGGCGGCATCGGTGTCCTGGATGCCGTTGGCGACGTTGCTGATCACGGTTCCCTTCGGCAGCAAACCGTCGTTACGATCGCTATTGCGATAGTAGAGGCTGTCACCTTGACCCGGCGCCAGCGTGATGGTCGGCGTGCCCGAATCGATCGAGCCGGCGTCGTACGTCACGGCCTTGTTCAGGACTGCGCCGGTCTTCGAGTCGATGTCGAATCCAGCCGAAGTCAACTGACCCACGTTCACAGCGTCCGTGCCGGCAATACCGGCAGCCACGTTATGAAGCGCGACCGGCGGCACCGCGCCGGTGCCGCCCAGCGAAACGGAATCGTGCGCCGAGCTGTCGTACACCACGGCGTCCGCAACCTTCGAATTCAGGTTCGTCACGTCGCCGGCAAGGTTCGTGAGGTTCGTGTTGGTCTCGAACAGTTGCGCGCCATTCACGGCATCCGTGCTCGCTGCGTTCAGCGCGCCGTTCGCGACGTTCGTGAGCGTCACCGGCGTCGAGACGCCAGTGCCACCCAGCGTGAGCGTGTCATGCGCCGACGAATCGTACTGAACCGCATTGGCAACCTTGTCGCCGATGTTCGTCACGTCGCCCGCGAGATTGGAGACGTCGCCGGCAATGTTGGTGACGTCGCCGGCAAGGTTCGTGAGGTTCGTGTTGGTCTGGAACAGTTGTGCGCCATTCACGGCATCCGTGCTCGCTGCGTTCAACGCGCCGTTCGCGACGTTCGTGAGCGCCACCGGCGCCGAAACGCCAGTGCCGCCCAGCGTCACCTTGGCATGCGCCGACGAATCGTACTGAACCGCATTGGCAACCTTGTCGCCGATGTTCGTCACGTCGCCCGCGAGATTGGAAACGTCGCCGGCAATGTTGGTGACGTCGCCGGCCAGGTTCGTGAGGTTCGTGTTGGTCTGGAACAGTTGCGCGCCATTCACGGCATCCGTGCTCGCTGCGTTCAGCGCGCCGTTCGCGACGTTCGTGAGCGCCACCGGCGCCGAAACGCCAGTGCCGCCCAGCGTCACCTTGGCGTGCGCCGAGCTGTCGTACTTCACCGCCAGACCGGAAAGCGAAGCCGCTTGGCCGTTCATGGCCGTGAGGGCATCGGCAACGTCGCTGAACGTGCCGCCGCCCACGGAATAAGTGGGCGCCTGAATCGAGCCGTCCGCATTCACGGTCGAGCCGCCGCCCAAGGCAGTCGTCACGCCCTTGAGCTGCGCAACGTTCACTGCGTCCGTGTCGTTCTGGCCGGCCGCCATGTTCACGACACGACGCGTGTTGAGCTGGCTCTGAACCGTTGTCGTGGTGTTGTCCGGGTTGATGACCAGACGGGTGGACTTGCCGTCGCTACCCACCGAGACGGTGTTCGCCACGTTGGCGATCGAGCCGGAGCCGAGCGCCACGGAATCGTTCGCCGAGGCGAGTGACTGGATACCGACTGCCGTGCTGCTTACGCCGTCCGATTCCGTGTTCGACCCGATGGCGATGCTACCCAGACCTCTCGCCCGCGACACATCGGTCGGGGCCGTCGAGCCCGCGTTGTTGCCGACGCCGCGAACCTGCGAATAGTAGGCAGCGGTGTTGTACACGTTGCTCGTGCCGGAGGCATCAACACCAGAACCCGCCGGTGCAGCGCCCAGCATCATGACGCCCTTCAACTGCGGACGGACCGGTTGGGGATTGTTGCCCGCCATCTCCGCGATAAGTTGTTGCACCTGGCCGACGTTTGCCGCATCCGTGTCCTGAATGCCGTCTGCCACGTTGCTGATCACCGTGCCCTTGGGCAGGAAGCCCGCGTTGCGGTCGCCGTTGATAAAGTACCCGCTGTCGCCTTCGCCGGCAGCCAGCACGATATGCGGGTTTGCCGAGGTGGCCGTGTCCGCGACATACAAAACCGCCGGATTGCTAACGTTGCCGTTCCCGTCGGTGATGAAACCGCCCATCTGATAGGCGCCGGGATTCGCCGACTCCGCCTGCGCGCCGTAGCCCGCAGTCGTCAGCGTGTTTTTGATCTTCGTGATGTCCGTGTTGACGTTCGTGACGTTTTCCTGCACGCCAAACAGTTGCGCGCCGTTCACGGCATCCGTGCTGCTAGCCGATACGTCCCCTGCCGCCACGTTCTTGATTGCCGTGCCCTTCGCGCCGCCCAGCGTGACGACATCCTGGGTGGTGCCGTCATAGCTCACTACGTTGGCGCTCTTCAGGGCGATATTATTGAGCGCGGTGTTGGTGGCATAGAGTTGCGAGCCGTTCACGGCGTCGGTGCTGGCCGCACTGACCTGCCCCGCCGCCACGTTGGTCAGCTCCCGCTCGGCGCCCGCCGATCCGATGCTGACCACGCCCACGGGTTTCGCACCCGCGAAATTGTAGGTCGTGCCGTTGACGACACCGCTTGCCGTCGCGACCGCAGCGCCCGCGGATGCGCCGGAGCCCAGCGCTACCGAGTTGTCCGCTGCCGCCTTGGCGCCGTTGCCAAGGGCAACCGATGACTTGCCGGTTGCGGTGGACAGATTGCCCACCGCCGTCGAGTAGTCCCCCAGCGCGCGTGCGGTCGGTCCCGCTGCCATCGCATAGTAGCCAACGGTAGCGGACGAACCAATCGCCACCCCGGCGTTGGATGCCGCGGTTGCTCCATTGCCGATAGCGATAGTGTCGTTCGCCTTGGATACGGTTTTCGCTGCAAAGGTACCGGAAGCCCCGATCGCGAGCGAACCCGTACCCGATGAATAGGAGCTGCTGCCGTATGCCATCGCGCCGTTGATGCCGCCGCTAGTGTTGCCGCCGTCCAGGGCGCCCGCGCAGGCATCATGAGCCAATATCGCGCCGCCCGCCAACAGCGCGGCGGAAACGATCTGCGTACTCTTGCGCGAACCCTTGTGACGCCCGTTCGCTGTTTCCGAAGCGGCTACCCACGTCCCCGTGGATTCATTCCAGACTGATCTGTATGTCTTGTTCATTTTTCTTGCCTTGTTGAAGACCCGTGACGAAATACCAACCGAATCACGCTTGCGAGCGAACAGGCAAACGCGCTCCGGTGATGCGCAATGCAAAATCGCATCGCGGTAGAAATCACCCGCCAGCTGAAGTGGATGATTTACGTCGCCTACCCCGTGATTTCCGATTTCGATTCAGAGATATTTCAGAGATATTTCTGACAGAAAAAGGAAAATCAGTTCGCGATGACATTCGCGACTTTATGGTCCTGAATAGGCAAGGAAAATAAGAGAACTCTTAAAGCAAAACCCGTGACTCCACGGGACAAAATTTGACTATTTCATAATTCTTAATTCGGGTTTATTCGAATCAGAAAAAACTCTTCCCGTCGGAATTTCTAATAAATATGAATTGTCTCGTTATATGTTCATCACAAGTTCATTGAAATTAACGACTGCGCGAAATCCAATTATGACGCCGCGAATATCAGATTCCGATTAGTTACGGAGCGTATTCCTACAAGATGCCTGAAACTGGGCAAACAACTTCAAGAGTCGTAAAAACTCAATCTCCGAACCCGGTCGCACGGCATTTGCATCGCCTCGGCGCACGGCAGCGTCGCAGAACTGCAACACCATCGGCGGCGCGATTTTTGAGATTTTTCTTATGTCAACAGCTACGTAGGGAACATAGACTTTGCATGTCGGGAAACGCTGACATTGACACCCAGCCAGCAAGGCAACAAGGCGTCGCAGGTTCGTCGTCGGCTCTACGTTCATCATTGCGCTCTCGCCGCATTCGGTCCGGCCATGCGCGCGTCGTTTCCCACCATCGCCAGTCGGCGGCTTCATCATCATCACAAGGGAAACGTCATGAAACGTATGTTCATTCTTCTCGCCACCGGCGTGCTCGCCGTGTCCGCTCTCGCGTCCGTGGAATCCCCCTCCCGCGGACCCGTTTCCGATTCACTTCAAATCGAATGGCTCGAGCACCAATGGACGCAAGCCGCCGCCAGCGGCGATGGCCCCATGCTCAACGATTTGCTCGACGACAAGTTCTTCGAGGTGTTTCCGGGCGAAGTGCGCCGCAGCAAACGCGATCTGCTGGTCGCCGCTGGGTCGCCGACCGGCGGCTCGCAGGTCCTCTCGGACATGCACGTGCAAGTGCTCGACAACGTCGCGGTGGCGACCGGTATCAATCACTACACGCCGGCGGCCGGCTACAAGGCGGTGGAGTATCGCTTCACCGACGTATTCGTGAAGCGCGAGGACGGCTGGCGCGTCGCGGCGGCGCGCATGCGTCGAAAAGAAACGGGCAGCATTTGAGGCCGCCCCGGGGAAGCAGGAAGGGAAAGCTCAGAACGGCTTGATGACGACAAGCGCCACCGCCGCCAGCATGCCGAGCACGGGCAGTTCGTTGAACATGCGATACCACTTGTCGGAGCGGCGGTTCTCGCCTCGCTCGAAGGCGCGCAGCAGCCGGCCGCAGTACGCGTGATAAATCACGATCAGCACCACCACGCCCACTTTCGCGTGAATCCAGCCCTGGCCGCGCCCGATACCCACCACCAGCCAGAGCCACAGCCCGCACAGCAGCGCCGGCACGGCGATCATGGTCATGAACCGGTAGAGCTTGCGCGCCATGACGAGCAGGCGCTCGACGGCGGCGGGCTCGGTTTCCATCGCCAGGTTCACGAAGATGCGCGGCAGGTAAAAAAGGCCCGCGAACCACGAAGCGACCAGCACGATGTGAAACGTCTTCACCCAAAGCATCGACATTGTTTTTTCTCGGAGGCGAGTGAGCGGCGGGCGGCGCGCAGCGAAGCCGGCGGCCGCACCTGAACGGGATTACTGGCGGCCCTCGCCGTGACCCAGCACCACGTACTTGAGCGACGTCAGACCCTCGAGCCCCACGGGGCCGCGCGCGTGCAGCTTGTCGTTGGAAATGCCGATTTCGGCGCCCAGGCCGAACTCGAAGCCGTCCGCGAAACGCGTCGAGGCATTGACCATCACGCTCGCCGAATCCACTTCGCGCAGGAAACGCATTGCGCGATCGTGGTCTTCGGTGACGATCGCGTCGGTGTGATGCGAGCCGTAGGCGTTGATGTGCTCGATGGCTTCGTCGAGGTCGTCGACGACCTTCACCGCCAGCACCGGCGCAAGGTACTCGGTGCGCCAGTCTGCTTCGACGGCGTCGACGAGCGGACTCACGCCGGCATCCGCGAGAATCGCGCGCGCCGCACGATCGACGCGCAGTTCCACCTCCTTGTCGCGATAGAGGCGGCCCAGCGGCGGCAGCACGTCGTGCGCGATGCCGCGCGCGACCAGCAGCGTTTCCATCGTGTTGCAGGTGCCGTAGCGATGCGTCTTGGCGTTGTCGCATACGTTGAGCGCCTTCGCGAGATCCGCGCGGTCGTCCACGTACACGTGGCAGATGCCGTCGAGATGCTTGATCATCGGCACGCGCGCCTCGGCAATCAGGCGCTCGATCAGGCTCTTGCCGCCGCGCGGCACGATCACGTCGACGAATTCGGTCATCGTGATGAGCTTGCCCACCGCCGCGCGGTCGGACGTCTCCACCACCTGCACGGCGTCCTGCGGCAGACCCGCCGCCGCCAGCCCTTCGCCGATCAGTTTCGCCAGCGCCGCGTTGCATTCGAGCGCTTCCGAACCGCCGCGCAGGATGGTCGCGTTGCCGGACTTGATGCAGAGCGCCGCCGCGTCGATCGTCACGTTGGGCCGTGATTCGTAGATGATGCCGACCACGCCGAGCGGCACGCGCATCTGCCCGACCTGAATGCCGCTCGGCCGGTATTTCATGTTGCCGATCTCGCCGATCGGGTCGGGCAGCGCCGTGACCTGGCGCAAGCCTTCGACCATCGTGCGGATGGCCTTGTCCGAGAGCGTGAGGCGGTCGATGAACGCGGCGTCGTGGCCTTTCTCGCGCGCCCGCGCGAGATCGCGCGCGTTGGCGTCCTTGAGCGTTTGCGCCTCGCGCTCGATGGCTTGCGCCACCGCGTCGAGCGCCGCGTTCTTCGCGGCCGTCGAAGCCCGTGCCATCGCGCGCGAAGCCTTGCGGGCGCGGCGGCCGAGGTCGGTCATGTACTGGTCGATATCCATGGTGTCTGTCGTGAGGCGACGCGCCGACGGCTCGAAGCGGGATGCGGGCGCGAACTGCAATATTGAGAAGCGGATTCCGGCGATTTTAAAGCCAGCGGCCGGGGTTTGCCGAACAAGCACAAAGCGCACCGGAGCGCACCGAAGCGCACTCGTCACGCCGGACACCCAGGCGCGCGTGCAGCAGGAAGCAGGCGCCGAAGTCCCGTCGGGCGAGCGGCTGGCGCTTCAGCCCGGACGGCGCGACGGCCCTGCGGTGCGCGGTCGGGCCGCAGCCGCCGCAGCGGCGGCCGCCGCGGCTGGATTGCGCGCACCCGCGCCTGGCTGCGGCCGAGCCGGCGCGCGCGCGGCGGCGCCCGCATCGCGCGGCGCCGCCACCGTCATCGCCAGTTCGAACAGGCCGTCCCATGCGTCGGGCGGCAGGGCATTGCGCCAGTTGGCGCGCGCCTGGCCCGAGAGCCCCTTGACTTGCCGGTCGAGCCGCGCTGCCAGCGCGAGGCCGCGTTCGAGCGTCGCCTCGCTCAAGCGCGAGAGCGCCGGCCCGATCAGCCGCTCGCGCGGCCCCCACACGCGGTTTTCGCGCAACAGCATGGCAAGCGGCTTGCCGGCCGTCACGCCGCGCTTGATGCGCAGCAGCGTGCGGATTTCTTCGACCACGGCCCACAGCACGAGCACCGACGCCTCGCCTTCGCCTTCCAGGCCGTCCAGCATGCGCGAGAGCCGACCGACATCGCCCGTCAACATCGCCTCGTTAAGCTTGAACACGTCGTAGCGCGCGACGTTGAGCACGGCGTCGTGAATCTGCTCGAAGCTCAGCACGCCTTGCGGATACAGCAGCCCGAGCTTCTGGATTTCCTGATGCGCCGCCAGCAGGTTGCCTTCCACGCGCTCGGCGACGAATTGCAGCGCGCGCCGCCCGTCCTCGCCCGGCGCGACGCGCTGGCCTTGCAGCGCGAGACGCTGACCGATCCAGTTCGGCAGCGCGGCGCGCTCGACAGGATCGATCTTGAGCGCGACGCCGCGTTCGGCGAGCGCCGTGAACCACGCCGACTTTTGCGTGGCCGCATCGAGGCGCGGCAGCGCGACGAGCATCAGCACGTCGGGATTGCTCGCGGCGGCGAGCGTCTTGAGCGAATCCGCGCCTTCCTTGCCTGGCTTGCCCGTGGGAATGCGCAACTCGACCAGTTGACGGTCGCCGAACAGCGACATCGACTGGCTGGCGCCGAGCAGCGAACTCCAGTCGAAACCGCGCTCGACCGTGAACACCGAACGGTCGGTGAAGCCGGCAGCGCGCGCGGCCGCGCGAATGCGGTCGCACGCTTCCTGGGCGAGCAGATGCTCGTCGCCATAGACGACGTAGAGGCCGGCCAGTCCTTTCGCGAGGTGCGCTTCGAGCGCGTCGGGTCGCAGTTGCATGGCGAACGTTCAGTGAGCGGGCGAGCGCCGCATTACAGCGGCGGCGGCGGCAACGGCGCGCCCGGCGCAATGCCCGGCACGACCTGCGCGGGCGTGGGATGCAGCGTCTTCAGCACGGCGAGGCGTCGCGTGAGCTGGTCGACGGCGTCGTTCTGCATGTCGGCGAAAAGCAGGTCGGCTTCCTGCATCTTGGCGGTCGAGAACTGATCGCTATAGGTCATCGCCCGGTTCAGCGCGATCGTGCTCGGCTGGATCAGCACCGCGCCGTCCGCGCCCGTGAGCGAGTAGTTGAGCGAATAGTTGATCTGGTATTCCTCGACGGAGCCGAACGAATTGATCGTCAGCGTGCTGAAGCTGCGCGCTTCGGTGACGTGCAGCACCGCGTCGGCGCTGGTGATCGAATCGACCACCACCGAATCGCTGCCGCCTTCGACCATGCGCGTGAGGCGGCCGTTGAATGCGTCCGGCGCGCCGACGATGGCGAGCCGCTTGAACGCGTAGTTCTGCTCGCCGCGCAACTGAAAGCCGCACGCCGACACGAGCAGCGCGCCGCTCGCCACGAGCGGGAACAACCTGAGGAACGATCTGCGAATCACATGGACTCCTGGGTTCGCGACAGTGTCGAAATGGCGGCGCATGACGCGTGCGCGCGCGCCGCCAGCATCGCCTTTAGACCACGACGTTCACGAGACGGCCCGGCACGACGATGATCTTCTTCGGCGCGCGGCCTTCCGCGAACTTGACGAACATCTCGTGCGCGAGCGCGGCGGCTTCGATGGCATCCTTCGGGGCGTCCTTCGCGACCGTCACGGCGCCGCGCACCTTGCCGTTCACCTGAAGCACGAGTTCGATCTCGGCTTGCTCCAGCGCCTTTTCGTCGACCTTCGGCCACGGCGCGTCGAGCAGCGTGCCGAATTCGTCGGCGTAACCGAGCGCTTTCCACAGCTCGAACGTGAGGTGCGGCACGACCGGGTACAGCACGCGCAGCAGCACGCCGAAGGTTTCGCGCTGCACGCCCGCGCCCGCCTCCTTCGCGCCGTCGATGGCGTTGAGCATCTTCATCGCCGCCGATACGACCGTGTTGTACTGCAAACGCTGATAGTCGAAGTCGGCTTGCTTGAGCACGCTGTAGACCTCGCGGCGCAGCGCCTTTTCGGCGTCCGTGACCGTGGCCGCGTCGAACGGCGCGCGCGACCGGAGCGCCTGCGCGTTCGCATGGCCGAACGACCACACGCGGCGCAGGAAGCGGCTCGCGCCTTCCACGCCCGCACCCGACCATTCGAGCTGCTGCTCGGGCGGCGCGGCGAACATCGTGAAAAGACGCGCGGTATCGGCGCCGTACTGGTCGATCAGCACCTGCGGATCGACGCCGTTGTTCTTCGACTTCGACATCTTCTCGACGCCGCCGAGCACCACGCTCTGGCCGTCGCTGTTGAGCGTGGCGCCGCTCGGGCGGCCCTTTTCGTCGTGCGTCACCGTCACGTCGGCCGGGTTGTACCAGGTCTTCTTGCCTGCCGCGTCCTCGCGGTAGAACGTTTCGTTGAGCACCATGCCCTGCGTGAGCAGGTTCTTCGCGGGCTCGCCGAACTTCACGAGGCCGAGGTCGCGCGAGACCTTCGCCCAGAAGCGCGAATACAGCAGGTGCAGAATCGCGTGCTCGATGCCGCCGATGTACTGGTCCATCGGCATCCAGTAGTCGGTGCGCTCGTCGACCATGTTCACCGCGTCCGGCGCGGCGTAACGGTAGAAGTACCACGACGAGTCGACGAACGTGTCCATCGTGTCGGTTTCGCGTTTTGCGTCCGCGCCGCACTTCGGGCACTTGCAGTTCAGGAACGCTTCGGACTTCGCGAGCGGGTTGCCCGTGCCGTCCGGCACGAGGTCTTCCGGCAGCACGACCGGCAAGTCCGCTTCCGGCACCGGCACGTCGCCGCAGCTCGGGCAGTGGATGATCGGGATCGGCGTGCCCCAGTAGCGCTGGCGCGAGATGCCCCAGTCGCGCAGGCGCCACGTGACCTGCTTGTCGCCGTAGCCTTGCGCCTTGAGGTCCGCCGCCACGGCGTCGACCGCCGCGGTGTAGTTCAGGCCGTCGTACTTGCCGCTGTTGACGGTGACGGCGCGCTCCTTGTCGCCGTACCACTCCTGCCAGCCGTCGAGCGAGTACGTTTCGCCTTCCACGGCGATCACCTGCTTGATCGGCAGGTCGTACTTCTTCGCGAACGCGAAGTCGCGCTCGTCATGGCCCGGCACGCCCATCACGGCGCCTTCGCCATAGCTCATCAGCACGTAATTGCCGATCCACACCGGCACCTGCTCGCCCGTGACCGGATGCGTGACGGTGAAGCCCGTGGCGATGCCCTTCTTTTCCATCGTCGCGACGTCGGCTTCCGCCACGCCGCCGCGCTTGCATTCCTCGATGAACGGCAGCAGCTCGGGCTTGTCCTGCGCGAGACGCGTGGCGAGCGGGTGCTCGGCCGCGATCGCGCAGAAAGTCACGCCCATGATCGTGTCGGCGCGCGTGGTGAACACGCGCAGCAGCTTCTTTTCGCCGTCGATTTCATACGGGAAGCCGAAGTTCACGCCGAAGCTCTTGCCGATCCAGTTCTGCTGCATGATCTTGACACGCTCGGGCCAGCCGAGGCCGTCGAGGTCGTTCAGGAGCTCGTCGGCGTACTGCGTGATGCGCAGGTAGTACATCGGGATTTCGCGCTTTTCCACGAGCGCGCCCGAGCGCCAGCCGCGCCCGTCGATCACCTGCTCGTTGGCGAGCACCGTTTGATCGACCGGGTCCCAGTTCACCGTGCCGGTCTTCTTGTACGCAATGCCCTTTTCCAGCATCTTCAGGAAGAACCACTGGTTCCACTTGTAGTAGTCGGGCTTGCAGGTGGCGATTTCGCGCGACCAGTCGATCGCGAGGCCCATCGCCTTCATCTGCCCCTTCATGTACTCGATGTTGTCGTACGTCCACTTGGCCGGCGGCACGTTGTTGGCCATCGCGGCGTTTTCGGCGGGCATGCCGAACGCGTCCCAACCCATCGGCATGAGCGTGTTGTAGCCGTTCATGCGCAGATACCGATACATCACGTCGTTGATCGTGTAGTTGCGCACGTGGCCCATGTGCAGCTTGCCCGACGGATACGGCAGCATCGAGACGCAATAGAACTTGGGCTTGTCGGCCTTTTCAGCCGTCCGGTAGGCGTCGTTGGCGCGCCAGTCGCTTTGCGCGGCGGATTCGACGTCGGAAGGAGCGTATTTTTCGAGCATGATGTGGATGGAGGGAGACGCAAATGCGGGCGGTTCCGGCGCTGGACGACCCGCTGACGACCGTCGCGCGCGCCGGGCCGGCCGATCGCGTCACCGGCGGGTCGCGGCGGCTGGGCCCGTTTCAAAGGGAAACGTTGATTATACCGTTGACTGCGCCGCTCTTTCGCGCGGCGTCCGGGCCGGAGCCGCTTGCGCCATCGCGCGCCATCGCCGCCATTGCTGCCGTCACTCGCCGTCGCCCGGCAGCGGCGCCAGGGCGGGACGCCCCGGCAAGACGAACCGGCAAGCCCGCCCGCGCCCGACGAAATCCGGCTATTGCGCGCCGGCGGGCGGCTCCGTCACGAAGCCGATGCGCGCGAGCCCGGCCTGCTGCGCCGCGCCCATTACCTGCGCGATCACCTCGTAGCGCGTTTCGCGCGCGGCGCGCAATTGCAGATCGGGCTGCTGCGCCTCCGCCTGCTTGCCCGCGGCGGTGAAGCGCGCGCGCAATTCGTCGAGCGTGACGGGCTGCGCGTTCCAGTACAGCTTGCCCGCCGCGTCGATCGAGAGCGTGACGGTTTGCGCGGTCTGTTGCGCGGGCTGCGCGGCGACCTGCGGCAGATCGAGCCGGATCGCGTGCGTGAAAAGCGGCGCGGTGATGATGAAGATGACGAGCAGCACGAGCATGACGTCGATGAGCGGCGTCATGTTGATGTCGGCCATGGGCGCCGAATCGCGCTTCTTTTCGAGTCCGCCGAATGCCATTGCGATGCTCCTCGCCGTGCCGCTCAGGGGGATTCGGCGCGCAGGCCTTCGCGCAGCGTGCCGCGCGGACCGTCCACGCGCGGCGACGCTTCGGGCGCGCACGCCAACGCATGCAGATCGTGCGCGAAACCGTCGAGATCGTCGGAAAGCTGGCGCACGAGACGGCCAAGCACGTTATAGGCGAGCACGGCCGGAATAGCGACCACGAGACCGAAAGCGGTCATGATGAGCGCTTCGCCCACGGGGCCGGCCACGTTCTCGATCATCGCCTGGCCGCTCGCCGCAATGCTGCCGAGCGCGTGATAGATGCCCCACACGGTGCCGAGCAGCCCGATGAACGGCGCCGTGCTGCCTACCGAGGCGAGCAGCACCTGGCCGAATTCGAGTCGCCGCTGCGACGTTTGCAGGGCGCCGCGCAGCGCGCGCAGCACGCGTTCGCCGCGATCCACGCGCGCGAGCATGGCGCCGGGCGCGCCGGTTTCCTCCACGGCGAGCGCGGCTTGCGCGAGCGGCAGGAACACGCGCTCGCGATCGACGCCGCGCATGGCCGCCACGCCTTCGGCGAGCGAACGCGTCTGCCAGAATCGCTCGACCGCGCGCGGCCCCTGGCGTTTCGCGCGCAGCAGCACCCAGCTCTTGACGATCAGAAAGCACCAACTGGCGACCGACATCGCCAGCAGCACCCACGCGACGGCATGCGTGATGGCGTCGCTCGATTGCAGATAGTGAATGACTCCGGTACTCGCTGCCATCGGACCTCGCTCACTGTCTGTCCGGCGCCGCGCGTGGCGTTGCCGGACGGTGGAGAAACGGAAAAAAGCGCGGAAAGAAACGCGGCTCAGCGCAGGCCGAGCACGTCCTGCATATCGTACAGGCCGTTGGCCTTGTCTTGCAGGAAGCGCGCGGCGCGCACGCTGCCTTGCGCGTACGAGAGACGGCTCGACGACTTGTGCGTGATCTCGATGCGCTCGCCGATGCCCGCGAACAGCACCGTATGATCGCCGACGATGTCGCCGCCGCGAATCGCCGAAAACCCGATCGTCGACGGATCGCGCTCGCCCGTCACGCCTTCGCGGCCGTACACGGCGCATTGATCGAGATCGCGGCCGAGCGCGCGCGCCACGGCTTCGCCCATGGCAAGCGCGGTGCCCGAGGGCGCGTCGACCTTGTGGCGATGGTGCGCCTCGATGATCTCGATGTCGTAGCCGGTTTCGAAGAAGCGCGCCGCGTATTCGAGCAGCTTGAGCGTGACGTTCACGCCCACGCTCATGTTGGCCGCGAACACGACCGGAACGTTTTGCGCGGCCGCGCCGAGCTGCGCTTTCTGCTGCGCGTCGAAGCCGGTCGTGCCGATCACCATCTTCACGCCGTGGCGTTGCGCCGCCTCGAGATGCGCGAGCGTGCCTTCGGGGCGCGTGAAGTCGATCAGGCAGTCGCTTTGCGCGAACACCTGCTCGATGTCGTCGGTGACCACCACGCCTGTCTGCTTGCCGAGAAACGCACCCGCGTCCTGGCCGATGGCGGCCGAGCCGCTGCGCACGAGCGCGCCCGAAAGCGTGACGTCCGGCGAATTCAACACGGTTTCGATGAGCATGCGGCCCATGCGGCCCGATGCGCCTGCGACGGCGATTTTCATGAGACTTCCTGCAAACGTGTTGCTGGACGCCGCGCGGCTCCTGGGCGGAAAGCGCGACGCCGCAGCGCGATTTCAAGATAGAACGGCGTCAAGGCTTGTTCGACGAGCGCATCGGCAACCGTGTCGGCAGGTTGGCCGATGCGCGCCGAAGGCCATGCCGATGTGCGCACTGCGAGCGAACCGCACCTGAATGCGCACCTCGCGCGCAGGTTTCGCACCCGCGGCGGCTTGCGGCAGCGCGGCTACCGCGGGCGCATCGGCATGAGCCATCGCGCCAGCGAAAGGACAACGGCCGGGAGAACGGCGGCGGCATATGCCAGCACACGCGCCAGCACATTCCAGCACATGCCAGCGAACGTCAGTCCATGCCAGCAAATGGCGGCGCTTACCGGCAAGCGAGCGGAAACGCGGGCCACCTGCCAGAAAGCCGCGGCGGCCCGAAGCCGCCGGCGGTTCGCCAGATGCGCCCTGCGCGCCGCCTTGCATCGGCGAACGAACGGCCGCTTACTGCCCCGTTGCGCCCGAAGCCGGCACCGAGGGCGGCGCGGTGAGCTGCGAATTTTGCGCCGGGACCGGCGGCGCAGCGTTGGTGTTGCCCGTGCCCTGCGCGCCCGGTGCCGGCCCGACCGGATTCGCCGGCGCCACGCCCTGGATTTGCGGCGCAGGCTGGCGATGCAGTTGAACCTGTTGCGGCATCGTGCCGACGTTCTGCGGCAGCGCCGAAGAAGTGGGATTGCCCGCGCGCACCGAAGGCGTGAACTGCGACGGCGTTTGCACGGCGTCCGTCGCGCGGTTCGCGGCGGCGGCGGCTTGCGCGTTCGCGTCCTGCGGCAGCGCATTGGTGGCCGCGCCCAGCTCCGACGACGGCGTGCGCACCGTATCGGTCACCTTCGGCGCGGACGAGCCCGACGCCTGCGTGGCAGCCGGGGCGCCCGAAGCCGCCACGGCCGGCGCCGCCTTCGCTTTCTTGCCCGAGCGGTCGCCGTCGATTTCGGCGAGCAGTTCGAGGTTCGAGGGCAGGTCGTCGCCGCCGGACCAGCTCGCCACGCGATCGCCTTCGAAATTCACGACGAAATCGCGCTGCTGAACCACGGCGGTCGAGCCGCGCTTGAAGTAGAAGATGTAGTCCCAGCGGTTCGCGTGGAACATGTCGGTGAGAAGCGGCGTGCCGAGCAGTTGCTTCACGTCCGCGCGCGACATCCCCACGCGCATCTGCGCCGCGGCTTCCGCCGAAACGAAGTTGCCTTGCACGATGGTGATGCGATAAGGCGTGATGCTTTGGGCCACGCGCTGCGTCAGGCTGTCGTAGGTCGAGCAACCGGCGAGCGCCGCGAACGCGGCCGCAGCCAGCAGGGTGCACGCCAGGCGGCCGCCGTTCATGCGTCGGCCGGTCGTTGTGAATTCTGGAATCATTTCCCTCACCGTGCGGGCTTTTCGCGAAGCCGCGCGTATTCTGTGGAAGTTCGTTCGAAGTTCTGCCGAAAATGCCCGGAACGGCAAAAACGCATTAACATAAGAACCTAGCATTGTACTCCAGGGACTTATCGTCATGACCAATCCAACCGATCTCAAGAACATCGGGCTAAAGGCGACTCTGCCGCGCCTCAAGATCCTGGAGATTTTTCAGCATAGCCCCGTGCGTCACCTCACCGCCGAAGACGTCTACCGCAATCTGCTGAACGAGGAACTCGACATCGGCCTCGCCACCGTTTATCGCGTGCTCACGCAGTTCGAGCAGGCCGGGCTGCTCACGCGCAGCAACTTCGAGTCGGGCAAGGCGGTGTTCGAACTCAACGAAGGCAGCCATCATGACCACCTCGTGTGTCTCGATTGCGGCCTCGTCGAAGAATTCTTCGACCCCGATATCGAAAAGCGTCAGCAAATGATCGCCAACGAGCGCGGCTTCAAGCTGCAAGAACATGCGCTCGCGCTCTACGGCGCCTGCACGAAGGAAAATTGCCCGCACCGCAAGCACTAGCACGCGGTTCGAGCCGCGGTTGAACCCAAAACGCCACGCTTCGCCGTGGCTTTTTTATGGCATTCCGCTCGCCCCGCACCGCTTCTCTGTTACCAAAAATGAACGGCCACAAAAAAGCCGCCCCGTGGGGCGGCTTTCCGATTGCCGAAAGCGATTACTTCGCGTTCGCGAAGGCAACCGCCGTGTCCAGCATGCGGTTCGAGAAGCCCCACTCGTTGTCGTACCAGCTCGAAACCTTCACGAGACGGCCCGAGACCTTCGTGAGCGTGGAATCGAACGTCGACGACGCCGGATTATGGTTGAAGTCGACCGAAACCAGCGGCGCGTCGTTGTAGCCGAGGATGCCCTTGAGCGCGCCTTCCGACGCTTCCTTCATGATGGCGTTGACTTCCTCGACCGTCGTGTCGCGCTTGGCGATGAACGAGAGGTCGACGATCGACACGTTGATGGTCGGCACGCGAATGGCGTAGCCGTCGAGCTTGCCGTTCAGTTCCGGCAGCACGAGGCCGACAGCCGAAGCCGCGCCCGTCTTCGTCGGGATCTGGCTGTGCGTGGCCGAGCGCGCGCGGCGCAGGTCTTCGTGGTACACGTCGGTCAGGACCTGGTCGTTCGTGTACGCGTGAATCGTCGTCATCAGGCCGGTTTCGAGGCCGATCTTGTCGTTCAGCGGCTTGACGAGCGGCGCGAGGCAGTTGGTCGTGCACGACGCGTTCGAGATGACCGTGTGCTCGGCCTTCAGCACGTTGTGGTTCACGCCGTAGACGACGGTCGCGTCGACGTCCTTGCCGCCCGGCGCGGAGATGATGACCTTCTTCGCGCCGCCCTTCAGGTGCGCGCTCGCCTTTTCCTTGGTCGTGAAAAAGCCCGTGCATTCCATCACGACGTCCACGCCCAGCTCGCCCCACGGCAGCTCGGCCGGGTTGCGGTTGGCCAGCACGCGGATACGGTCGCCGTTCACGACGAGGTACTCGCCGTCGACCGACACTTCGCCGGGGAACTTGCCGTGCGCCGTGTCGTATTGCGTCAGGTGCGCGTTGGTTTTCGCGTCACCCAGGTCGTTGATCGCGACGATCTGGATGTCGTGCTTCTTGCCGTTCTCGTAGAACGCGCGCAGCGTATTGCGGCCGATGCGGCCGTAGCCGTTGATAGCGACGCGAACAGTCATGATTTATCTCCTGATGGCTAAAAAATTCTGAAACCGGTGCTGCACTGGCGTCATGCGAGGCTGGGGCAGCCAGGCGGGACGCTCAAGGCAGCGGGCCCGCCAGATCTTGCCGATCAGGCGGGCCCGTAACGCATGCTTAGTGGTCGAGCGCGGCCTTGGCCGTTGCGACGACATTCTCGACCGTGAAGCCGAAGTGCTTGAACAGCACGCCGGCCGGGGCCGATTCGCCGAACGTGTCGATGCCGACCACGCCGCCTTCGAGGCCCACGTACTTGCGCCAGAAGTCGGTCTGCGCCGCCTCGATCGCCACGCGGCGCACGCCCTTGGGCAGCACGCGCTCCCTGTATTCGGCGTCCTGGCGGTCGAACACGTTGGTCGACGGCATGGACACCACGCGCGCACCGATGCCTTCGCGCTGGAGCGCCTCGACGGCCTTCACCGCGAGTTCGACCTCCGAGCCCGTTGCGATCAGGATGATCTTGCGGCTCGGGATGTCGTCGTTCCAGTCCTTGAGCACGTAGCCGCCCTTCGCGATGTTGGCGATCTGCGCGTCCGTGCGTTCGTTGAATTGCAGGTTCTGGCGGCTGAAGATCAGCGACGACGGGCCGTGATGCGTGATCGACTCGGTCCAGGCCACGGCCGTTTCGACCGTGTCGGCGGGGCGCCAGACCGTCATGTTCGGAATCAGGCGCAGGCTCGGCACCTGTTCGATCGACTGGTGCGTCGGTCCGTCTTCGCCGAGGCCGATCGAGTCGTGCGTGAACACGAAGATCGACGGGCACTTCATGAGCGCGGCCACGCGCAGCGCGTTGCGGCTGTAGTCCGAGAACGTCAGGAAGGTGCCGCCGAACGCCTTGTAGCCGCCGTGCAGCGTGATGCCGTTGAGCGCCGCGCTCATGCCGAATTCGCGCACGCCGTAATTGACGTGATTACCCCACTCCACGCCGCTTTCGCCGGCCTTGGCCGCGCGCACCGGCTTCGACGCCTTCCAGTTCGTGAGGTTCGAGCCGGTCAGGTCGGCCGAGCCGCCGAGCAGTTCCGGCAGTGCGGCCGCGAGACCCTCAATGGCCTGCTGCGACGCCTTGCGCGTGGCGACGGTTTCCTTGCGCGAATCGGCGCCCGCGACGATGGCGGCGGCCTTTTCGGCCCAGTCGGCGGGCAGCTTGCCGGCCATGCGGCGTGCGAATTCGGCGGCTTGCTCCGGGTACTTCGACTGGTAGGCGGCGAACTGTTCGTTCCAGGCGGCTTCGAACTTCGCGCCGGCTTCCTTCGCGTCCCAGTCCGCGTAGACTTCCTGCGGCAGCGCGAACGGCTCCCACTTCCAGCCCACCGCGTCGCGCCAGCGGGCGATTTCTTCCGCGCCGAGCGGCGCGCCGTGTACGTCGTGGCCGCCCGCCTTGGTGGGCGCGCCGTGGCCGATCTGCGTCTTGCAGCAAATGAGCGTGGGCTTGTCCGAGGCCTTCGCCTGCTTGATGGCGGCGTCGATGGCCTCGACGTCGTGACCGTTCACGTGCGGAACCACGTTCCAGCCGTAGGCTTCGAAGCGCCGGGGCGTGTCGTCGTGGAACCAGTTGACCACGTCGCCGTCGATCGAGATGCCGTTGTCGTCGTAGAACGCGATCAGCTTGTTGAGCTTGAGCGTGCCTGCGAGCGAGCAGGCTTCGTGCGAGATGCCTTCCATCAGGCAGCCGTCGCCGACAAACACGTAGGTGTGGTGATCGACGATCTTCGCGTCGGCCTTGTTGAATTCGGCCGCGAGCAGCGCTTCGGCGAGCGCCATGCCGACCGCGTTCGCCAGACCCTGACCGAGCGGGCCCGTGGTCGTCTCGACGCCCGGCGTGATGCCGTATTCGGGGTGGCCCGGCGTCTTCGAATGCATCTGGCGGAAATTCTTCAGTTCCGACATCGGCAGGTCGTAGCCCGTCAGGTGCAGCAGCGAGTACAGCAGCATCGAGCCGTGGCCGTTCGACAGCACGAAGCGATCGCGGTCGCTCCAGTGCGGATTCGCCGGGTTATGGCGCAGATGGCGCGACCACAGCGCGACGGCGATGTCGGCCATGCCCATGGGCATGCCGGGGTGACCGGAGTTCGCTTGCTGAACGGCGTCCATGGACAGCGCGCGGATCGCGTTGGCCATCAACTGGGTGGTTGCGGGGGAGGCGGAGGACGGGGTCGTCATGTCGAGTCCGGAAGTGTGCAAAAAGCGGCGTGGGCGGGCCGGGTCAAACGACACAAGCGGCGTGCGCACAGCAGCACCGGGATTCCGAAGCTCGGCAGCACGGCTCTTTGCGGCGCACACGCGGCACCAGGAGACGCGAAACGGCAGAGCAAACGGAGGAGGCTGCAAAGGGCGATATTCTAACAGATCGCCCGGGCGAACCCTGACAGCAAGGCATGCGCCGTGCGCGATGCGCCGGCGCGAGACCGCCGAGCCGCAACGCGAGGCCGGGCGGCCCGCCGCCTTCTATAATGCGCAGGCCGGCCCCTATTTCCCCGCGCCTCGCGCGCCGCGACCGAACCTTCGTGACAGCTCCGCTCCTCTTTCATCCCGCGCCCGACGCGCTGTACGGTTTTCCCGGCGCGAGGCGCCTGGCGGCCGCCGACACGCCCTATCAGCGCATCGAGGTCTGGGACACGCCGCAGCTCGGCTGCCTCTTCACGCTCGACGGCCGCCCGATGACCTCCGCCGGCGACGAATTCATCTACCACGAATGCATGACGCATCCGGCGGCGCTCGCGCATCCCGCGCCGCGCGCGGCGCTCGTGCTGGGCGGCGGCGACGGCGGCGCCGCGCGCCAGTTGCTGCGGCACCCGGGCATCGCGCGGATCGTCGTCGCCGAACTGGACCCCGACGTCGTCCGCCTGACCGGCGATTATCTGCCCGGCGTGCGCGGCGGCGCCTTCGACGACCCGCGCGTGGAACTCGTGATCGGCGACGCGGCGGCGTTCGTCGCCTCCACGCGCGAGCGCTTCGATCTCGTCGTGTTCGATCTGACGCCGCCCGACTCGCCCGCGGCCGGACTCTATACGGCCGGGTTCTACGCGGCGCTCAAGCGCGTCATGAATGCCGACGCGCTCGTCACGCTGCATCTGGGCTCGCCGTACCATCACGCCGGGCGCGTGAAATTGCTGCTCGCGGGCCTGCGCGGCGCCTTCGCCATCGTGCGGCCGCTCGCCGCTTACGTTCCGCTCTACGGCTCGCTTTGGCTCATGGCGATTGCCGGCGACACGCTCGACCCCGCCGCCGTCGATTCCGCCACGCTCGCGGCGCGCGCGGCACGGCGCAAAATCGAAGGCTTGCGATACTACGCCCCGGAGCTTCATGCGATGCTCTTAAAAGTGTCGTTGATCGGCCGGGATAAACTAGGCGAATTCCTACAGCTTTAGTGATCCTGTCGGTGGAAAATGACCGGTCCTAACGCTTTCTTCGCGCACGCCCACGCTGCGCGTCATCCGAACCGCGAATCTGGAGAGACCCGATGACCCCACCCCGCCCCGCTGGCGTGCCGTGGCTGACACCGTATCTGACAGTGCGCGATGCGCGCGCCGCGATGGACTTTTATCGCGCAGCATTCGGTTTTGACGTGCGAGACAGTGTGGAGGACGACGGAGCCGTCATGCACGTGGAAATGACGTACCACGATCAGCTCATCGTCATGTTCGCGCCCGAAGGAGCGTTCGGCTCGACGGCCCGCACGCCCAAAAGCGCGCACGCCATCGCGCCGCAATCCTTTTATCTGTATGTCGACGATGTCGACGCGGTTTATGCGCGGGCGCTCGCCGCCGGCGCGAAATCGCTGAGCGAGCCGCAGGATCAATTCTGGGGAGACCGTTTCGCGCAGGTCGAAGACCTCGACGGTTACCGCTGGGCGCTTGCTCGCCACTTGTCCTGAATCAATGAGAAATAGTCTTATGCCCCGCTTTTTCGTCGGCAGCAACTTGCAGTCCGACGAGGTCGTTACCCTTCCCGACGAGGTCACGCGCCACGTTCAGGTGCTGCGTTTGCAGCCCGGCGACACCATCGTGCTGTTCAACGGCCTCGGGGGCGAATACAGCGCCGAAATCCTCGAAATGGAACGCCGCGACACGCAGGTGCGCGTCGGTCCGTACCGCGACATCGAAACGGAGCCGCCCTATCGGCTCACGCTTGCGCAGGGCATTGCGGGCAGCGACAAGATGGACTGGCTGATTGAAAAGGCGGTCGAGCTGGGTGCGACGAGTTTCGTGCCGCTCACGACCTCGCGCAGCGTCGTGCGTCTTTCCGGCGACCGCGCCGTGCGCCGCCAGGCGCACTGGCAGCGCATCGTGCAGGCGTCGTGCGAGCAATGCGGCCGCAACCGCATGCCCGACGTCGCGCCCACGCGCGAAATCGCCACCTGGCTTGGCTCCATGCCCAAGCGTCCCGGCGAAGGCGAGTTGCGCGTGCTGCTTTCGCCGCGCGCGAACGTGTCGTTTTCGACGCTGCCCGTCGACCCGCCCACGGGCGAAGTGACCGTACTGGTGGGGCCGGAAGGCGGGTTTTCGTCGCCGGAAGAAGCCGCCGCGCTCGATCACGGATTTATTGCCGTGGGGCTCGGGCCGCGCGTGCTGCGCACCGAAACCGCCGGCATTGCGGTACTTTCCGCGCTGGCCGCGCGCTGGGGCGGCTGGTAACACTCCCACGCGGCCGCTGCGGCCGCCATGCGCGTAAAAATGACAAAGCCCGCCTGATGGCGGGCTTGTGTTTTTTTGTCGCACATTTGTCACACTGGCGCGACGAACCCGCGCGAGCGAAACGGTTAGGCGAACGAATAAAACACGCGGAACGGCACCTTGCGCTCGGCCCAATACTCCGTGGCTTCGCGAAAGACGTCGAGTAGCGTCTCGCGCCCGTCCTTGTCGAACTTCTGCGCGATCGGCAGCCCCTCCAGCACGATCACGAAACCCGGCTGCTCGCCGGCTTTCTGCACCAGATCGGTCAGGCAGTCGTAGAGGCCGTCGTAGTTCTTGCCGAAGTGCTTCGGAAACAGGAACGATGTGGCGATGGTTTCCAGCACTTCCTGCCTGGTTTGCGCATTCGCGCAGAACGCGTAAAGGAAATGCTGCTGCAGCCGCTGCGCTTCATCCGCGAGATCCTGCACGCGAAACGCGCGAATCGACTGGACGATGTTCGGCCGCACGGTCGCAAACAGATCCATGGCCTCCTCGTTCAATGAAAGCGCCTCCTCTTTGCCGCGCGCGTCGCACTCGTGCTTCATCTGCATGACGCGCTGGAACAGGTTGCCCTCGCCGGACGCGAACAGATCGCTCGCGACCCGCGGGTCGTGTGCGTAAACGTTATCGCTCATGCCGCTCATCCCGGTGTCAATCAATAATTCGCCTGAAACTGGCGTAGTGGTCGTCGGAGTAGTAACAGTTGTCGGTACGCTTGAGCGCCCCGCCGCAGACGATACGCTTTGCGCCGCGATTGCGCGCGCGCGGCGTCGGAACGGTGTACTCATGGTAGTAGCCGCGCCGATGCGACGGCAGCATCCGCTCGAAATTGCCGAACACGACGCCATCCTTCTCAAAAGGGAACGGTCCGCCCGCTGAAATCAGACTCAAGGTGTTGACCGCCTCGCGCGGCAATGCGTTCACCGAAATGTTTCCGGTGGCACTCGCGCCGCTGTCCGGCGGGTTTTCCGTCTGGCTTCGGTAGGCCTGCGCGCCGCCCGGCGCGAGTGCGGCACCCGCCACGAGAACGACCGCCGCCGCCCGCCACCCACGCCGCAAACGGTTGCCGAAACAACGGATTGCGTGAAACGCCCGGAGCGCCTTGGCGCCGCTGTCGCCAGCGGTTTCTCGTTCGGTTTGCAGCAGCAGCCCCATGCGCGCCATCACCTGATTTCCGCTTCCCGGGTTACGCGTTCGACGACCCTGAAAGGTGTAAGGGTATCGCTAATGATGCCGGGAAGCAACGTTCGGGTGGCCTCCCAAACCGGGGCTTGACCATGAACAAGCGTCAGATCGGTAAATTTTACAATCGCGGAAGAACGATAAAAATCGGCCGGTAACAAGCAGAAACGGCGCGCCCAGTTTCCTGAGCGCGCCGTCGACTTGATAGCTCCCCGGTTGTGCGGCGAGCGCCGCAGCCGTTTAACCCGTTTAACCCGTTTAACCCGTTAGACCTTAACGCGCGGCGTTCACGTCCGCGACCAGCAGCGCCGTCATGTTGACGATGCGTCGCACGGTGGCCGAAGCCGTCAGCACGTGTACCGGTCGCGCCGCGCCCAGCAGGATCGGCCCGATCGCGATGTTGTTGCCGGCTGCCGTCTTGAGCAGGTTGTACGAGATGTTGGCCGCGTCGATGTTCGGCATGATGAGCAGGTTCGCGTCGCCTTCCAGCGTCGATTCGGGCAGGATCTCGCGGCGCAGGTTCGCGTCGAGCGCAACGTCGCCGTGCATTTCGCCGTCCACCTGAAGATCGGGGGCGCGCTCCTGAAGCAGCACGAGCAGGTCGCGCATCTTCTGCGCCGAAGCGGCGTTGCTCGAACCGAAGTTCGAGTGCGAGCACAGCGCGATCTTCGGCTCGATGCCGAAGCGGCGCACTTCTTCCGCCGCCATGACAGTGATTTCGGCGAGCTGCTCGGGCGTCGGGTCCACGTTCACATGCGTGTCGACGATGAAGATCTGGCGGTTCGGCAGCACCAGCGCGTTCATGGCCGCGTAGACGTTGCAGCCTTCCTTCTTGCCGATCACCTGGTCGATGAAGTGCAGATGGCGGTGCGTCGTGCTGACCGTGCCGCAGATCATGCCGTCCGCCTCGCCTTTTTCCACCAGCATCGAGCCGATCAGCGTGGTGCGGCGGCGCATTTCGAGCTTTGCCATTTGCGGCGTGATGCCCTTGCGCGCCATGAGCTTCGCATAGGTCTGCCAGAAGTCGCGGTAACGCTCGTCGTGGTCGGTGTTGACGACCGAGTAATCGTGGCCCGCGACCAGACGCAGGCCGTAGCGCGCGATGCGCTGCTCGATCACCGCCGGCCGGCCGATCAGGATGGGCTTCGCGAGCTTTTCGTCGACGACGATCTGCACCGCGCGCAGGATGCGCTCCTCCTCGCCCTCGGCGAACACGATGCGCTTCTTCTCCGGCTCCACCGCGCGCGCGATCTGGAAGATCGGCTTCATGGTCGTGCCGCTGTGGTAGACGAACTGCTGGAGATGCTGCTCGTAGGCGTCCATGTCCTCGATCGGGCGCGTGGCCACGCCCGACTCCATCGCGGCCTTCGCGACGGCCGGCGCGATCTTCACGATCAGGCGAGGATCGAACGGCTTCGGAATGAGGTATTCCGGCCCGAATTGCAGGTCCTGAATGCCATACGCCGTCGCCACCACGTCGCTCTGCTCCTGGCGCGCGAGTTCGGCGATCGCGTTCACGGTGGCGATTTCCATCTCGCGCGTAATCGTGGTCGCGCCCACGTCGAGCGCGCCGCGGAAGATGAACGGGAAGCACAGGACGTTGTTGACCTGATTCGGATAGTCCGTGCGGCCCGTGCACAGCACCGCGTCGGGGCGCACTTCGAGCGCCAGTTCGGGCAGGATTTCGGGCGTCGGGTTCGCGAGCGCGAGAATCAGCGGCTTCGCGGCCATCTGCTTGACCATCTCCGGCTTGAGCACGCCGCCTGCGGAAAGGCCGAGGAAAATGTCGGCGCCTTCGACCACTTCGGCGAGCGTGCGCGCGTGCGTTTCGCGCGCGAAGCGCTCCTTGTCCGGGTCCATCAGCTCGGTGCGGCCCTTGTAGACGACACCCGCGAGATCGGTCACGACGATGTTTTCCAGCGGCAGGCCCAGATCCACGAGCAGATCGAGACACGCGAGCGCCGCCGCGCCCGCGCCCGAGGCCACCAGCTTCACGTCCTTGATGTCCTTGCCGACGACCTTCAGCCCGTTGGTGACGGCCGCGCCCACGACGATGGCCGTACCGTGCTGATCGTCGTGGAACACGGGAATCTTCATGCGCTTGCGGGCCTCGCGCTCGACAATGAAGCACTCGGGCGCCTTGATGTCCTCGAGGTTGATGCCGCCGAACGTGGGTTCGAGCGCGGCGATCACGTCGACGAGCTTGTGCGGGTCCGATTCGTTCAGCTCGATGTCGAACACATCAATGCCCGCGAACTTCTTGAACAGCACTGCCTTGCCTTCCATCACCGGCTTGGAGGCGAGCGGCCCGATGTTGCCGAGCCCGAGCACGGCCGTGCCGTTCGAAACGACGCCCACCAGGTTGCTGCGCGCGGTGAAACGCGCGGCGTTGAGCGGATTCTCCACGATCGCCTCGCACGCGAACGCGACGCCGGGGGAGTAGGCGAGCGAGAGATCGCGCTGGTTGATCATCTGCTTGGTCGGCGCGATCGCAATTTTCCCGGGCGTGGGGAACTCGTGGTAATCGAGGGCGGCTTCGCGAAGCTTGTTCGTGGCGGAATTCGACATGAGAGGCTGGACCTTGGTGCAGATTAGAATGACAACTCGAACGCAAAGTTTGCCCGATTGTAGCGCCATTCCCCGAAGGTATTCCTTACAGTCGGAGTGCAGGTGCTGCTACCGGAATGTCGCAAAACCCCACGCGCGCGTCAGTCGCGCGATGCCGGCCTGGCCCTTCGTCATAGACCTTTCGTCATGCTTTCCGAGTTCTCCTTGATCGACCGGTATTTCGCGCAGCGCGCGCGCCGTCATACGCAGCGCGCGGCGCTCGGCATCGGCGACGATTGCGCGCTCATCGCGCCCGCCGCCGGCGAGGTGCTGGCCGTTTCCACCGACATGCTCGTGGAAGGCCGCCACTTTTTCCCCGATGTCGATCCGCATGCGCTCGGTCACAAGGCGCTGGCCGTCAATCTGTCGGATCTCGCCGCGATGGGCGCGGCGCCGCTCGGCTTCACGCTGGCCTGCGCGCTGCCGAAGCCGCGCGAGGACTGGCTCGCCGCGTTTAGCGCAGGCCTCTTCGAACTCGCCGACCGCTACGACTGCGAGCTGATCGGCGGCGACACCACGGCCGGTCCGCTCAATCTTTGCCTTACGGTGTTCGGGTCGCTGCGTCAGGATGTCGCACTGCGGCGCGACGCTGCCCAGCACGGCGACGACATCTGGGTGTCGGGCACGCCCGGCGACGCGCGCGCGGGTCTCGGCCTGATACGCGGCGAATGGCGGACGAGCGGCGTTCTTGCCGACGCCGACGCCGTCCACCTGCGGCGCGCGCTCGAATATCCGCAGCCGCGCGTCGCGCTCGGCCTCGCGCTGCGCGGCGTGGCGCGCGCGGCGCTGGACGTCTCCGACGGGCTGGCCGGCGATCTGCGTCACATCCTGGAACGTTCGCGCCTCGCCGCCGCCATCGACGTCGACGCCCTGCCGCTGTCGCCCGCGCTCGCGCGTCTGCCGCGCCCGGTGCAGCTCCAGTGCGCGCTCGCGGGCGGCGACGACTACGAGCTGTGCTTCACGGCGGCCGCTGCCCGGCGCGCGCAGGTCGAGGCGGCCGCACAACAGGCAGGCGTGCGCGTCACACGCATCGGTACAATGAGTTCCCTGGCTTCGCCCGATGCGACCGTGCCCGCGATTGCCTGGCACGACGCCGCCGGCACCTCGCTCGACCTGACGTTGCAAGGCTTCGACCACTTCCATGCCGACTGACCCCACGCCCTCGTCCGCCGACGACTTCGCGACGGCCGCTCCCGGCGACGCGCCGCCGTCCGCCGCGCGCGCGAAGCCGGCCAGCCCGCGCCGCGCCGACGCGCCGTTCATGCTCACGCATCCGCTGCACATCGTTTCGCTCGGCTTCGGCTCGGGCCTGTCGCGCCTCGCGCCGGGCACGGCCGGCACGCTGTTCGCATGGGCCGCGTTCGAAGTGCTCAACCGCTATTTCACGGTGATCGACTGGGCGCTGCTGATCGTCGTGGGCTTTTTCGCGGGCATCGGCGTGACTGGGTTCACAGCGAAACACCTGCGCACCGACGATCCTTCGGCGATCGTCTGGGACGAGATCGTCGCGTTCTGGCTCGTGCTGCTGATGATCACGCCTGTCAGTTTCGCCGGGCGGCTCTGGGCCTTCGTGATCTTCCGCTTCTTCGACATGGTGAAGCCGCCGCCCATCCGTTATTTCGACCGCCGCTTCAAGGGCGGCCTCGGCATCATGCTCGACGATCTCGTCGCCGCCTTCTTCACGCTGCTCGTGATCGCGCTTTGGCGCATGTCGGTCTGAGCGGCCTTACCCAACATCGCCATGCCCACCGATTCCGTCGTTCACCAACTCGCCATCCGCGCCGGCAATGCGCTGCGCGACGGGCGTCTCATGCTCGCGACCGCCGAGTCCTGCACGGGCGGCATGGTCGCCACCGCCATCACCGATATCTCGGGCAGCAGCGGCTGGTTCGAACGCGGCTTCGTCACGTATTCGAACCAGGCGAAAAGCGAGATGATCGGCGTGCCGGCCGACCTGATCGAGCGCCACGGCGCGGTGAGCGAACCGGTCGCGCGCGCGATGGCCGAAGGCGCGCTGCGCAACAGCCGGGCACAGGTTTCGCTGGCCATTACCGGCGTCGCCGGCCCCGGCGGCGGCACGCCGGAAAAGCCTGTCGGCACGGTGTCGTTCGGCTGGAGCAACCGGCTGCATACGAGCGTCGAAACGGTGGTCTTCAAGGGCGACCGCGAACAGATTCGCGTACAGGCCGCGGCGCATGCGCTGCGCGGCCTGCTCGCCCTCATCGACGAGAAAGAACGCTAAATCCGGCGCGCGCCTTGACCGGCGCGGGCCGCTCACCCGGAGGCTTCCGCCATGGCTCAAGTCAACGCCGCTGTCGAAGAACTGATCCGCCGCTTCGGGCTCGAACCGCACCCGGAAGGCGGCTACTACAGCGAAACCTACCGCGCCGACAAGTTCGTGCAGCGCGAGGGCGCGCCCGCGGCCGAGGGCTCGCGCGCGGCCTCGACCGCCATCTATTTCCTGCTCGCGGACGGCGCCTATTCGGCGTGGCACCGCATTCGCTCCGACGAACTCTGGCACTTCTACGCCGGTTCGCCCATCGAGATTCATTCGATCGACGAGCGCGGCGTGCTCTCCACGCGCAAGCTCGGTCACGCGCTCGATCATCCGGGCACGGTGTTTCAGGCCGTGGTGCCGGCGGGCCACTGGTTCGCGGCGCGCTGCTGCGATCCGTCGACGTATGCGCTCGTGGGCTGCACCGTCGCGCCGGGCTTCGAGTTCAGCGAGTTCGAAATCGCCGATACGGAAGCGCTTGCCGCACGGTTTCCGCTGCATCGCGCGATCGTCGAATTGCTGGGCAAGCCGGCGGCGGTCAAACGGCCGGCTTGAGCCAGGCGAGCCGAGCGAGCCGCACGAGCCGCACCGCTGCATCTCATAATTTGCCGATAAAAAAACGGCGTGCCGGTCGATCAACCGGCACGCCGCCAACGTCCTGCTGCTTTTACGTCCCCGGGCGGGAACGTTTGCAGGCCCGCGCTTGCGCCCGGACCTGCCCGCCTCCGCTTATTTCGCGGAAAGCTCCACACGCCGGTTCGGCGCAAGACACGCGATCACCGCCGCCGTCGCCTTCTTGCCCGCGCACGACTTCACCGGATTG
>NZ_CAJMZE010000057.1:0-23010 GCF_905220235.1 Paraburkholderia sp. J41
GCAGTTCGGTGTTGCAGTTCGGTGTTGCAGTTCGGTGTTGCAGTTCGGTGTTGCAGTTCGCCCTCGCCGTTCGCCATCGCGGTTCGTTGCCGCCGTCGTCGCGGCGCTCTCCATCGCCGTAGTTGCGCCGTTCGCCGTTTCGCCACGCGCGGACGCCCGCGCGCCGCCGCGAATGCGCGGGACGCATGCTCGCTTCTGCAATGCAAGTCGCCGAAAACCCGCCTGCGTTTCAACGTCGATACATTTTCAGCGCATTTTCACGCCCCGCGATCGCAGGTCGACGGCCCGATCCACGGCACATGGCCTTCCCGCGCCGATGGCACGGAACTCGCTAAATCCGCCACAGGCATCCGGTCGCCGCTGACCGGCACGGCAGCGACGTCAAGCCCGGAATCAGCACGCTGCCGCGCCGGGCGAACGGATGACTGGACCGAAGGCGCTTTTCATCCGCCGCCCCGCATGCGCGGGCTCCGACGATCGACATGCCCTGCCCGATCCGGTCATTCCTCGCGTGCCCGCCCGGTTGCCTGCTTGCACTGCGAGTACCGCTCGCGCCGAAAGAAATCGAATGCGCGCCCCCACGCGGCCGCGCGCTTCGGCACGAAGCGGATCAAGCCTGTCGGGGACCGGCGCGTGCGCGCGAATACGCGACACGCGTCCCGCCACAAGGCGCGTGAGGCGACGGCGCAACTGGCCGCCGCCGGGAGACCGCGATGAGAACAACGAAAATTCATCAGTACTGCTATGGAGTTGCGCGAGGGTTCGCGTTCGGCGCGATGGCGGCGGCCGTGATGCTGCCCGCCAATGGCGCGCGAGCGGGTCAAGCCGGTCAAGCGGACGAGCACGAGGACATCTTCGCGCAACCCGTATTGCTCGCCGAAGCGCCCGTCGAGGCCAGCGGCGCGCAGGTCACGCGGCGCGGCACGTTATCGGCGGCGGCGCCGATCGCGGTGGCGGCCACGCAAGGCAAATCGGCGGCGAGCACCGCGAAAACTGATTCGGACTCCGATGCAATTACCGTGGCCGGCGACTTCTCCGCCGTGTTCGCTCCCAACGATTGCGAGACGCATCACGGCGGCTGCTTCCGCGGCAACGGCGGCGCGGGCGCGTCGAGTTCGGGCAATGGCGGTGGCGGCGCGGGCGGTTCCGGTGGTTCCGGTAGTTCGTCGAGTTCCGCCGGCACCTCGGGATCGACATCGAGCAGCCACGGCAGCGGAAGCGGCAGTTCCGGCGTGAGCGGCGCGGGATCGAGCGGCGGCAAGGGCGGCGGTAGCGGTGGTAGCGGTAGCGGTAGCGGTAGCGGTAGCGGTAGCGGTAGCGGCGGCGGTGGTGGCGGCGGTGGCGGCGGTGGCGGCGGCGGCGGCGGCGGTGGCGGCGGTGGCGGCGGTGGCGGTGGTGGCGGTGGTGGCGGTGGCGGTGGCGGCGGCAACTCCGGCGGCTGCGGTTGCGGCGGCGGCAACGGTGGATCGTCGGGCGGACCTTCCGGCGGTCACGGCGGCGGTCCTTCCGGCGGCCACGGCGGCGGATTTGGCGGAGGCTTCGGAGGCGGATTCGGCGGTGGTTTTGGAGGCGGATTCGGTGGCGGATTCGGCAAGGGTGGTTCGTCGGGCGGCCCGGGCGGTGGGTCGGGCGGCGGCTACGGTGGCGGCCATGGCGGCGGTCATTGAGCCCGCGCGGCAGCGCGGGCCGGGCGCCCCAGCCACTCCGATCTGGCGCGCGGGGCCAGGCGCGCCAGTCCTGGCAACGGCGGCGGTGTCCCGGTCCCCCGGCCGGGCGCCGCCGCCGCGGGCCGGACGCCCGCAGCGCCGCATCCGCGCGCGCGGCTCCGCCTCACGCCTCACGCGCAGCGGAGGCGACGCGCACAGCCGTCGCCTTATCTGATCCTTCCTGAGTGCTCCGATCGCACCTGATTCCCTCGCGCCGCACGCGTGGCCGCGCCCCGCTTGCGCTACAGCATTTCGAGCGGACGTTTCGCGCGCGGCGGCTTGAAATACGCGTCGAGCGCCGCGCATTCCTCAGCGGAGAGCGCAAGGTCGAGCGCCGCGCGGTTGTCGCGCACATGCTCCACGCGCCCCGCCTTTGGAATCGCGCAAACGCCATCCTGCCGCAGCACCCACGCCATCGCGACGCGATACACCGACACCCCGTGCGCCTGCGCGATGTCGTCGAGCGGCGAACGGCGCGGCAGGCGGGCGTGATCGACGGGGCTATACGCCATCACCGGCATGCGATGCGCGGCGCTCCACGGCAGCAGGTCGAATTCCGGCCCGCGCCGCGCGATGTTGTAGAGCACCTGGTTGGTTGCGCACGCATCGCCGCCGGGCGTGGCGAAGAGTTCGTCCATGTCGCCGGTGTCGAAGTTGCTCACGCCCCAATGGCGAATCTTGCCCGCGCGCACGAGCGCTTCGAAACCCTCGACGGTTTCCGCGAGCGGCACGCCGCCGCGCCAGTGCAGCAGATATAAATCGAGCCGGTCGGTATTCAGGCGCTTCAGGCTCGCCTCGCACGCGCGCACGACGCCCGTGCGGCTGGCATGGTGCGGATACACCTTGCTCACGAGAAATACGTCGTCGCGCAAACCGTGCAGCGCCTCGCCCACGAGGCGCTCGGTGGCGCCGTCGCCGTACATTTCCGCCGTGTCGACGAGCGTCATGCCGAGCGCGACGCCCTCGCGCAACGCGGCGATTTCGGCGGCGCGGTTCGCGCCCTTCTCTCCCATTTCCCACGTGCCCTGGCCGAGCTTCGCGATGCGTTCTCCGTCGGGCAGCGCGACGGTGGCGATATCAGTCGTCATGGTGGTCCTCTGCGTCCTTCGCGTCCTTTGCGTCCTTCGCGTCTTTTACGCCCCTTACGTGGCGGCGCGCGGCGAAGCGGCCGGCTTTCCGAGGTCGGACGACCAGTGTATCGCCTCGCGCCGCGCTCGGTCATACGCGGGCGCGCAGACCGATCATTACCGGCTTCTCGCGCCAATGACATAAAATTGCCGTTCGCCTTCCACGCCCGCTTCCCATGAACGCACCCACGGAAGACCGCTGGCGCGACCTGCGCCCGGACCCGGAGAACGACACCCCGCTGTATTTGCAACTCGCGCGCAAGCTGAGCGTGGCGATCCACGACAACCGCTGGAACGCCGGCGAGGCGCTGCCGTCCGAGCGCGTGCTCGCGGACGCGCTGGGCGTCTCGCGCATCACCGCGCGCAAGGCCATCGCGCTGCTCGTCGAACAGGGATTGATCCGGCGCACGCAAGGTGCGGGCAGCTTCATCACGCCACGCTACGAAGACCCGCTGTCGCGCCTCACGAGCTTCAGCGAGATGCTGCGTCAGCGCGGCTTCACGCCCGCCTCGCGCTGGCTCTCGCGCGAGATCCAGCCCGCGAGCCGCGACGAGGTGATCCAGCTCGGCCTTTCGCCCGCCGCCGCCGTGACGCGCCTCAAACGCCTGCGCCTCGCGGACGGCATCGTCATGGCCGTCGAGAATTCCACGTTTCCCGCCGCGCTGATTCCCGATCCGGGCGCCATCGGCGACTCGCTCTACAGCTTTCTGGAGCAGCGCGGCTTGTCGATCGTGCGCGCGCTCCAGCATTTTCGCGCCGTGAACGCGAGCGACGAAATCGCGCAGCAGATGAGCATCGCGCCCAACGAAGCGCTGCTGCTCATCACGCGCGTGGGCTATACCGCCGATCAACGCGCGATCGAGCTTACCGACACGTACTGCCGCAACGACTATTACGATTTCGTCGCGGAATTGCGGAAATAGCGCCGATACCCACGCCGGATCCGTGCCGCGCCCGGCCCCGCTGTGCGCGCGGCCACCGGCATCTAACCGGCAGGACACGGCGGCAGGGCACGGCGGCGAAACACCACGGCAGAGCAATGCGGCAAGGCCCAACGCGCGGAAGTCCAGCCCACGACACGCGCAGCGGCGCCGCCCGCGCCGCCTCGCGCCTCAACCAGCCGCGCGCACGCCCCACTGCCCGCGCCGCGCCCATTCGCGCAACGTCGCGCCGACACGCGCCGCGAGTTCGCGCGAACCCTCCCCCCGCGCCGCCGGGAAAACCTCGCGCGCGTGCGCCGCGCCGCCCAGCGCCAGTGCGAAACGCGCGCGCCGCCCAGCGCCCTTGCCCGCGCTCACATGCACGCGCACGCCGGCCGCGAGCGCGATCGACTCGTTCTCGCGCAGCCAGTAGTCGCCGGCGTCGCCGTCGAACGTGAGCCACAACTCGCCCTCGCTCACCTGCAACCGCATGGGTTGCGCGAGCCGCCACGTCTCGACGGGCTCGCCATATTCCAGTTCGAAGATTCGGATTTCGCGCATCGCCGTGCTCCTTGATGATCGCCGGATCGTGCTCTCCGGCGGCCCGAAAAAGCCGCTTGATGGGCCTTCCCGGTTGGAGCATTATGGCGGACAGCGCATGACGCCCCCATGCACAGTTCCGAACACTTCGCACGAAACTGTTCAGCCAAAAAACCGGACAGTCGTCGCGGACCCTTCTCCGAAATCCGCATGAAACTCGAACTCGACCGCGCGAGCGCCATCCCGCTCACCGAACAGATCGTCGCCGGCGTGCAGGGCTGGATTCGCTCGCGCGCCGCGCACCCCGGCGCACGGCTGCCCTCGATCCGCCAGTTCGCCGCCGATTACGCCATCAGCCGCTTTCCCGTGATCGAGGCTTACGACCGGCTCGTCTCGCTCGGCTATCTGGATTCGCGCCACGGCTCGGGTTTCTACGTGAGCGAGCACGCGCGCTCCGGCATGGCGGGCATGGGCACCTGCGACCTGTCGAACGCCGCCGACGAATCGGGCCATCTGCTGAGCCAGTTCGAGCGCGCGGGCGAAGTGCTGCAACTCGACAGCGGCTCGATCCCGCAAGCGTGGCGCGACCTCGAGGCGCTCGGCCAGGCGATCCGCCATGTCTCGCGCCACGATCCGGCGAGTCTCGTCGATTACGGCTCGCCCGGCGGCGATCCGGTGCTGCGCGAGCATCTGCGCAACCGGCTCGCGCCGCTCGGCATCGTGGCCGACGCGCAGCAGATTCTCATCACCGAAGGCGCGAGCGAGGGGCTCGACCTGCTCATGCGCTACATGCTCAAGCCCGGCGACGTGGCATTCGTCGAAGATCCGGGCTACTACAACCTCTACGGACTTCTGAAGCTGCACGGCGTGCGGCTCGTCGGCATCCGCCGCACGGCCAACGGGCCCGACCTCGATCATCTGCACGCCATGCTCGCCGAACACCGGCCGCGCGCGTTCTTCGTCAACACCGTGTTCCACAATCCGACCGGCACGTCGATCTCGCCGCCCGTCGCGTTTCGCTTGCTGCAACTCGCGCGCGAGCATCGCTTCACGATCGTCGAGGACGATATCTACGCCGATTTCCAGGCCGATCCCACCGACCGCCTTGCCGCGCTCGACCAGTTCGAACACGTCGTCTACGTGGCGGGGCTGTCGAAAACGCTGTCGTCCTCGCTGCGCGTGGGCTACGTGGCCGCGAACGCCGCGATCGTGCGCGATCTCGCGGCCATCAAGGCGCTCACGACGATCAGCGGCTCGCGCTTCGCGCAGGCGGTGGCCGCCACGCTGCTGGAGCGCGGCGCGTATCGCAAGTATCTCGAACGGCTGCGGCGGCGCGTGGCCGAAGCGCAGGGCGCGGCCGCGCGCACGCTCGAGGCGCACGGCTGGGACGTGTTCGGCGCGCACGGGAACGCGGCGGCGGCGCGCGGCTACGCGCAAACCGGCGGCAAATTCGTCTGGGCGCGCGTGCCGCATATCGACGATTCGGCACGGCTCGCGGCCTGCGGGGAAACGCTCGGCGTGGCGGTCTCGCCGGGCAGCCACTTCCGCCCGCACGGCGAGGCGTGCCCGTGGGTCCGCATCAACGTGGCGCTGGTGCAGGACCCGCGCGCGCAGGCGTTTTTCGCGCAAGCGGCCAAGCTGCGGGCGTAGCCGCGGGGAACGACAGCGGCGGCGGCACCGTCACCGACACCGACACCGACACCGACAACGGCAACGGCACCGACACCGACACCGACACCGACACCAACAGCGACAACGACAACGGCAACGGTGAATTCGGCCCGCAGCCCGGTTGCAATCCCCGCCGAACCGCAACCCGCTCCCGCCGCGCGCACAGCGTTTTCCCTACAATGGCGCTTGCCCGCGCGCCCGCTCCCTCTTTCCGCCCATGCCCGACACCGAAGCCCCGACCTCGCCCAGCACCGCGCCTTCCGAGCGCAAGTTGACCGTGATGCTGTGGCTCGTCGCCACCGGCTTCTTCATGCAGACGCTCGATTCGACCATCGTCAACACGGCGCTCCCGGCAATGGCGCAAAGCCTCGGCGAATTGCCGTTGCGCATGCAATCGGTCGTGATCGCGTACTCGCTCACGATGGCGGTGATGATTCCCGTCTCGGGCTGGCTCGCGGACAAGCTCGGCACGCGGCGCGTGTTTCTCGGCGCGATTCTCGTGTTCACGGTCGGCTCGCTGCTTTGCGCGAGCGCGCACACGCTCAACCAGCTCGTGCTCTCGCGCGTCGCGCAGGGCGTGGGCGGCGCGATGCTGCTGCCGGTCGGCCGCCTCGCCGTCTTGCGCACCTTCCCCGCCGAACGCTACCTGCCCGCGCTCTCGTTCGTGGCCATTCCGGGTCTGATCGGCCCGCTCATCGGCCCGACGCTCGGCGGCTGGCTCGTGCAGATCGCTTCGTGGCACTGGATCTTTCTCATCAACGTGCCGGTGGGCGTGGCGGGCTGCGTGGCCACCTTCATCTTCATGCCCGACAGCCGCAACCCCGACACGCCGCGCTTCGACCTGCCCGGCTATCTGCTGCTCGTCACCGGCATGGTGACGATCTCGTTCGCGCTGGACGGCCGCTCCGAACTCGGCATCAACGAAGCCACCGTGCTGGTGCTGCTGATCGTCTCGCTCGCGGCGTTCGTTGCCTACGGGCTGCACGCCGTGCGCACGCCCAAGCCCATCTTCTCGCTCGACCTCTTCAAGATCCACACCTTCAGCGTGGGGCTGCTCGGCAACCTGTTCGCGCGCATCGGCAGCGGCGCGATGCCGTATCTGATTCCGCTCCTGCTGCAAGTCGCGCTCGGCTATACGCCGTTCGAAGCGGGCCTCATGATGCTGCCCACCGCCGCCGCCGGCATGTTCTCCAAGCGCCTCGTGACCTCGCTCATCATGCGGTACGGCTACCGCAGCGTGCTGGTTTCGAACACGGTGCTGGTCGGGCTGATGATGGCGAGCTTCTCGCTTTCCACGCCCGCGGAGCCGCTCTGGATGCGCATCGCGCAACTCGCCCTCTTCGGCGCCGTCAATTCGATGCAGTTCACGGCGATGAACACGCTCACGCTCAAGGACCTCGGCACGGGCGGCGCGAGCAGCGGCAACAGCCTGTTCTCGCTCGTGCAGATGCTGGCCATGAGCCTGGGCGTAACGGTGGCGGGCGCGCTGCTCACCACGTTCGCCGGCCTCATCCATCGCGCGACCGAGGCCAACACGATCCCGGCATTCCACGCGACCTTTATCTGCGTGGGCATCATCACGGCGGCTTCGTCGTGGATCTTCGCGCAGCTTTCGCCCGAAGTGCGGCGCACCGCGAAGAAGACCGATCCCTCGGAACGCGCCTGACGCGGCGCGCGCGCGCACCGCTTCGGTGCAGCAGGCCGTTTTTCTCGACGATGCGAACCGCGCGGCCGCCCGCGCGGCCGGCTTCAGTCGCCGCACGAAATCGCGCCGGGCGGCCGCACGGGCTTGCGGCGCGTGCGCGGCTTCCCCGCGCCTCGCGCGCGCCATCGCAACTTGCATGATTTTTGCTGCGCTATAGGGCGATTCATCAGGAGCGCCTCCGGCCTTCCTGCGGCCTCAGGCAATTCGTGCTGTAAACTTCGTGTTCACGCGCGCTCCACAACCGATAGAACCAGCATGATCGACCTCGATCCCCCCGGCTACCAGTCGCGCCCCATGGCGGGCGAAGAAGGCGCTCGTCGTACCGTGCTGTACGGCGGCTACACCGTCTTCAGCGTATTCCAGCCCGTGTTCTCGGTCGCGCACCGCCGCGCGATCGGCTATCACGCGTCGCTGCGCGCGCACGACGAGCAGGGGCAGCAGGTGCCGTCGCAGGAAGTGTTCACGCAGGCGGCGCGGCGCGGCGACCTGCTCGAACTCGGCCGGCTCGCGGAGTCGCTGCATCTGGGCAATTTCAACGCGTTCGATTCGCACGACGAATGGCTCTTTCTGAGCCTGCATCCCGCCGCGCTGATGGACACGAGCTACGGCGACGCGCTGCTCGCCGGCCTCAAGGCGCTCGGGCTGCCGCCGCAGCGCGTGGTGCTCGAAGTGTCGGAACAGGCGGGCGGCGAGAATTCGCGCTTCGCCGAAATCATCGACGGCTTGCGCAAGGCCGGGTTCGTGATCGCGCTCGACGGCTTCGGCGCGAAGCACTCGAATATCGACCGCGTGTGGCAGCTTCGCCCCGACATCGTCACGCTCGACCGCAGCCTGCTCGCCCAGGCAAGCCGTCATGCGCATATCGAACGCGTGCTGCCGGGGCTGGTTTCGATGCTGCACGAGTCGGGGCAGCTCGTGCTGGTGGGCGGTTTGTCGACCGAGCGCGACGCGCTGATCGCGCTGGAAAGCAACGCCGATTTCGTGCAAGGCGCGTATTTCGCGCGCCCCGGCGTGGAGCCGGTGCCGCCCGCCACGGCGCAACATTTGATGGACGATCTGTCGATGCGCCTGCGCGAGCGCGTGAGCGCGCGCGAGCGGGCGCAGTCCGCGCGCCTCGCGCCTTACGTGAGCGCCCTCGAAGCCGCCGCGAAACAGCTCGCCGCGGGCGCGGGCATGAACGACGCGACGCTGCCGCTGCTCGGTCTCGACGACACGGCGCGCAGCTTCCTGCTCGACGATTCGGGCCGCCAGATCGGCGACAACGTGCTGCCCGACGGGCGCACCTCGCAGCGCGCCAAGCGCTTCCGGCCGCTGCTGCATTCCGAAGGCGCGAGCTGGGAACGGCGGCCGTATTTCATTGGCGCGATGAAGGCGCCCGGTCAGGTGCAGTTCACGCCGCCGTATCTGTCGATCAACGAGGCGCACCTGTGCGTGACGGCTTCGATTGCCGCGCAAACGCCGCACGGCGTGCAGGTGCTGTGCGTCGACATCAACTGGGACGGCGCGGCGCAGCGCGGCTGATGCCGCCTTGCGCGCTTTGCGCACTTTTGCGCACTTTTGAGAACCTGGCGCGGCGCGGTCAGGCGATCGCGAGCTGTCGCGTGGCCGCCGCGCCGATGACCTCCCTCGTCGAAATGCCGATCGCTCGCGCGCCGAACCGCGCGAGCAGCGCGCGCACGGCCGCGCCGCCGAACGCGCGATTTGCGGCTTCGAGCATGCGCGACGCCGGCATGCCGTTCGCCACGCCTATCACGGGCTCGAATCGTCCGTCGCCGTCGTCGCGAACGTGCAGCCAGGCGATCAGCTCGCCGTTCTCAGCGACGAGCGCCACGCCTTGCGCGCCGTCGAACGTGAGCGCCTCGGCGCGCAGCGCGCCGTGCGCGGCCTGAATGGCGGTTGCGCGTGTTGCTTCGCATACCGAAAGATTCGCCGATGCCGCCGCATTCGCCGATGCCGCCGCATTCGCCGATGCCGCCGCATTCGCCGATGCCGCCGCATTCGCCGATGCCGCCGCATTCGCCGATGCCGCCGCATTCGCCGATGCCGCCGCATTCGCCGATGTCACCGCGTTCGCCGATGCCGCCACCAGCGCCGTCGCCGCCACGCCGAGCAGGTCCATCAAGCCCGCGCGGTCCTGCGCATGCAGCACGTCGCGCAAACGCTCGACCGCGCGCGTGTGCTCCGTGCGGTCCGCCGGCGCGCGCTGCGCGGGCGTCTCGCGCGCGAGACGCAGATGCGCGCGCCGCACGATCTGGCGGCAATGCGCGCTCGTGCAGCCGGTGAGCGCCGCGATTTGCGCGTAGTCGCAATCGAACGCCTCGCGCAGCACGAACACGGCCTGCTCCAGCGGCCCCAAACGCTCCATCAACAGCAGCAGCCCATCGGACAGGCGCGCGGCGATCAGCCCGGTTTCCTCGGCCGAAGGCGCGGCGGCGTCGCACGCCTCGTGCGCCTCGTGGACTTCGTTCGCCTGCTCGCGCCGCAAACGCCGCAGCCGGTCGATCGCGAGCCGCACCGTGACCGTCGAAAGCCACGCCTGCGGCGTGCGCACCGCTTGCGCGTCGGCGTCGCGCCAGCGGAACCACGCGTCCTGCACCACGTCTTCCGCTTCCGCGCGGCTGCCCAGCACGCGCGCCGCCAGCGCGAGCAGACGTGAGCGCGCCGCGTCGAATACGGCCGCGCGCGCCGTGTCGGCGTGGCGTCGAACCGCAGCCGCGCGCGCGTTATCGTGCGCGTCGTCGCCCGCTTTTTCATGCGCGCATTCGTGGGCGTTCCCGCTTGCCGTTTCGTTCATCGCGACACTCCCAAACTCGTCGATTGGTTGCGACGCCAGTGCGTCGCCCGTTGCTTCATCGGTTGCGTCATCGGTTGCATCATGGCTTGCACCGCTCCTTGCGCCGTCAATCAACGGCCACGCCGCCTGTGACGCCCGTTTCGGCGGCAACGATTCGGCCGCATGCTTCGCCGGTTGTTGCGTGATCGGCTGCTTGACCGGCTGCGTCGCCGGCTTCGTCATCGGCCGCATGACCGGCCGCTGCTCGCTGCGCCTCGTTGCGCGATCCCTTGCAATCCTTCGTTGAGCCATCAATCCGCTCCTTCGCCTTGCCGCGTCGCGCTAGCGCCGGCATCCGCCGGCATTCGTCGCTTTTTTCATGACGAACGGCGGCGCCCCGATGTGACAGCCGCGCGCAAAAAAATCGCTCGTCACGCGGCGGGCGCGGCGGGCGTCATGAAAGTGTAGCGGCACCCACGCGCCGCCGAATCCACCGACGAGGACGCTCATGCATCTTGCCCCATTCGCGACCCACGCGCCCACCGCGCTCAATCTCGTGCCGACCGTGATCGAAACGTCGGGGCGCGGCGAACGCGCCTACGACATCTACTCGCGCCTGTTGCGCGAGCGCATCGTGTTTCTGATCGGCCCGGTCACGGAGCAGAACGCGAGTCTCGTGGTCGCGCAACTATTGTTTCTCGAAGCCGAAAATCCCGAGAAAGACATCAGCCTCTATATCAACTCGCCGGGCGGCTCGGTCTACGACGGCCTCGCGATTCACGACACCATGGCGTTCATCAAGCCCGACGTCTCCACGCTTTGCACCGGTTTTGCCGCGAGCATGGGCTCGTTCCTGCTTGCCGCCGGCACGCCCGGAAAACGTTTCGCACTGCCAAACGCCCGCATCATGATTCATCAGCCTTCGGGCGGCGGCCAAGGTACGGCCGCCGATGTCGAATTGCAGGCGCGCGAGGTGCTGTATCAACGCGAACGCCTGAACGCGATGCTCGCCGCGCACACCGGCCGCGACATCGCGCAGATCGTGCGCGACACCGACCGCGACAATTTCATGTCGGCGCACGAGGCGGCCGGCTACGGCATCATCGACCGCGTGCTCGATTCGCGCGAGGCGCTGCTCGCGACCTGACGCGCGGCGTGGCCCGCGAGGCTGGATGGCGCTGAACGGCGCTTATTGGCGCGTATTGGCGTATGGTGTACACCTGACGCTTTCCACCCACAGGTACACCATGCCACACGCTCTTACGCTGAACCCGCGCACGACCGCGCTCGTGATGATCGATCTTCAACACGGCATTGTGAGCCGCCCGGTTGCGCCGTACAGCGGCCCGCAGGTCGTCGCGCAGGCCAGGACGCTCGCCGACGCGCTACGCGCGCGAGGCGGCACCGTGGTCTGGGTGCGCGCGCTCGTCAACGAAATTCTGGCGCTGCCCGCCGACACGCCCATGCGCAAGCCCGACGCCCCCGCCGCGCCGCCGCAGGCTTCGGAACTCGTGCCCGAAACGGGCGCGCAAGACGGCGACGTGTTCGTCGCGAAACGCCAATGGGGCGCGTTCTATGGAACGGATCTCGAACAGCACCTGCGCCGCCGCCACATCGACACCATCGTGCTGGGCGGCATCGCCACGAACTTCGGCGTGGAGTCCACGGCGCGCGCCGCGTTCGATCGCGGCTTCAAGCTCGTGTTCGTCGAAGACGCCACGTCGGGCCTCGACGAAACCATGCATCGCTTCGCGTTCGAGAAGCTGTTCGGCATCATGGGACACGTGCGCTCGACACAGGAAACGCTCGCCGCGCTCGCTTGAGCGCGCGAAGAAAAGCCCTTGAAACAAGGCCCAAAAAGTCAAAAAGCCTTCGACGCGAATCGAAGGCTTTTTGCTTGCGCCGTCTCGCGAGGCGGCGCGGCGGGACGGAACGCTTAAGCGAAGTTCTTCGCTGCGAAGTCCCAGTTCGCGATGTTCCAGAACGCTTCGACGAACTTCGGACGCGCGTTGCGGTAGTCGATGTAATAAGCGTGTTCCCACACGTCGATGGTGAGCAGCGCCTTCGCGTCGGTCGTGAGCGGCGTGGCGGCGTTGCTGGTCGACACGATGTCGAGCGAGCCGTCTGCCTTCTTCACGAGCCACGTCCAGCCCGAACCGAAGTTGCCGACCGCGGCCTTCGAGAAGGCTTCCTTGAACGCGTCGAACGAACCCCACTTGGCGTTGATCGCGTCGCCGAGCGCGCCCGACGGTGCGCTGCCGCCTTGCGGCGAGAGGCAGTTCCAGAAGAACGTATGGTTCCAGACTTGCGCCGAGTTGTTGAATACGCCACCCGACGACTTCTTGACGATCTCTTCGAGCGAAAGCTTTTCGAACTCGGTGCCCGGAATCAGGTTGTTCAGATTCGTGACGTAAGCCTGGTGATGCTTGCCGTAGTGGTAATCAAGCGTCTCTTCCGACATATGCGGAGCGAGGGCATTCTTCGCGAACGGCAGCGGCGGGAGCGTAAATGACATGATGCGGTTCCTTCGTCGTGTTATGGGGGAGTTCTGCGTGAAGTTCTACATAGTCGCCGGCATGGAGCACTCGATTGTAGGCGAGTTGGAATAACCCCGCAAACACGCGGCCTTTATGGCGGAGATCGTCCGCATGGCGGTTTGCGGGCCTCGCATCGCCCGGTCGTGGCGGCTTCGCGCCAAGGTCGGCAACACGCGCGGACCGTGCTGGCGAAGCGCGATTTCACGGCCGGTTTTCATGGCCGGTTTTAACGGCCGATTTTCACGGCCTTTTCGTTGCTTCGCGCGTTATACGAAGCAGCCGGAACCGCCATGCCGCCGCCGGCCGCACCGAAAAAGCCCACGAATGCAGGCGCATTATCGTTGCGCGCCTTCATCTGGACTTCGTGTCACGCCAATGCAAGCGGACTGCAATGCGGCTGCAACGTTCGCGCAATATCCACACCATATCCATGCAATAGCAACGCGATGTCCGGCGCGACGGCACCGTGATTTCGTCGCAGCGAGTCGATTGCAGCAAGCGGCGCGCCCACTCCGGGCGGGCACGTCAAAAGCTGTCGGCAAGACGCGGCTGCACGTCCGCGAGCGCGACGTCGGCGCTGCCTTGCGCGAGATGCACCGTGACGCGCTTGCCCGGCTTGAGCGCCGCCGGCGAGCGCAGCGCGGCGCCGTTTTGCGCGTCGAGCAGCGCCGCATAGCCGCGCTCGAACGTGCGCTGCGGGCTCAGCACTTCGAGCCGCGCCGCGAGTTTCGACACGCTCGCCGTCTCGCGCTCGCGCCGCCGCTCGAAAGCGCTGTCGAGACGGCGCGAAAGCGCGTCGATACGGTTGCGCTCGGCGCCGGCGTCGGGGCGCGCGCGCTGCCAGCGCATCTGCACGAGATTCAGGCGCGCGCGCGCTTCGGCCGTCGCGCGTGTGCCCGCCGAAGCGAGCCGGATCGCCAGTTGACGCAAATGCGTGCGCTGCTGCGCAAGCCTTTCGGCAGGCGAAACGAGCCGCCGCGCAAGCCAGTCGAGCTGCTGCGCGCGCCGCTCCAGCAGGCGGCCGAAGTCGCGCGCGAGCGTGGCGTGCCGCTGATCGAGTTCGCGCAGCAGCAGCGTGCGCTGCGGGCTCACGAGTTCGGCGGCGCCCGTGGGCGTGGGCGCGCGCACGTCGGCGGCAAAGTCGGCGATGGTGAAATCGGTTTCGTGGCCCACGCCGCTCACCACCGGAATCGCGCTCGCCGCAATCGCGCGCGCGAGCGTTTCGTCGTTGAACGACCAGAGATCCTCGATCGAGCCGCCGCCGCGGCAGAGCACGATCACGTCGACCTCGGCGCGCGCGTTGGCGGTGTCGAGCATCGTGGTGAGCTTGTCGGGGGCGCCCGCGCCCTGCACCGGCGCGGGATAGACGATCACCGGCACGTGCGGCGCGCGGCGGCACAGCGTGGTGAGCACGTCGCGCAGCGCGGCGGCCTGCATCGACGTAATCACGCCGATCGCGCGCGGGTGCGTGGGCAGCGCGCGCTTGCGCCCGGCGTCGAACAGCCCTTCGGCTTCGAGTTGCGCCTTCAGGCGCAGGAACGCTTCGTAGAGGCGGCCCTGGCCCGTGCGGCGCACCGCTTCCACGTTCAGTTGCAGTTCGCCGCGCGGCTCGTACATCGTCACGAGCGCGCGCACTTCGATGCGGTCGCCCTCGCGCGGTGTGAATTCGGCGTATTGCGCGCGGCCGCGAAACATCACGCAGCGAATCTGCGCCTGCGCGTCCTTGATCGAAAAGTACCAGTGGCCGCTCGCGGCCCGCGTGAAGTTCGACACTTCGCCGGAAATCCACGCGAGCGGAAACGAGCGTTCGAGCATGGCGCCAATCGCGCGATTGAGCGCCGAAACCGGCACGACGACGTCGCCGGACGCGGCGGAGGAAGCGGAAAAACGATCGGAGAGCATGCGCGGGGAAGGTGAATAACGTGGGCCGGACAGACGATAGACCGATCCGGGGGCCGCAGTCCAGCGGCGGTTGAGCGCATTAACCGGGCCCGAAGCGCAAGCGCCCCGAGGTGTCCACACGATCCCGGTCATGCGTCATAGTGGCCGAAAGCCGTCTGCAAACGCTGATAATTCAACCTATCTGTCTGATTTTTATGGGAATTTTATCCCGATAAGGAATGCTGTCGCCGATGAAAGGGCGTATGAGCGGGCCTTTGAGCCCGCGCGAAGGCCCTTTTTCCACAAAGTTATCCACAGGCGCGACGGAAACCGTGCGGTGCCGCCGCCCGGCTTTCGCCGCGGGCAGCACCGGACACCCAACTTGCCCCGTCAAGCCGATGCGCGCTAGAGTGCCGGGTTCGCGAGGGCGCCGGCGCAAGCCGCCCGGCCCGTCGCGCCGCTTGCCGCGACGGGCGTGTTCCCGCTTTCGTCGCGGTTCTTTCGCCGATCAGAAACCGGAGATCCGACTCGATGCCCGTGATGCCCGTTTTGCACGACCGCCTTTCGCATCGCCGCGCTTTTTACAACGCGTTTTGGCTATGAGCGGCAAGATTTCCACGCTCAGGAACCGCGCCGAAACCGGCATCGCCCAAGCGTGGCAGCGGCGCGGCGCGCTGGCGTGGGCGCTCACGCCGTTCGCGGCTGTGTTCGCGGCCGCGAGCGGCGCGCGGCGCGCGGCCTTCGCGGCGGGCTGGCTCAAGAGCGTGCGCGTGGGCGTGCCGGTGGTGGTGGTGGGCAACGTGACCGTGGGCGGCACGGGCAAGACCCCCACGGTAATCGCGCTCGTCGAGGCGCTGCGCGCGGCGGGTTACGCGCCTGGCGTGGTTTCGCGCGGCTACGGCGCGCGCGTCGAGCGTCCCACGCCCGTCACGCCAGATACGCCCGCGCGGCTTTGCGGCGACGAACCGTTGCTGATCGCGCGCCGCACCGGCGTGCCCGTCTGGGTCTCGCCCGACCGCGTGGCGGCGGCCTCGGCGCTGTGCGCGGCGCATACCGACGTCGACGTGATCGTGAGCGACGACGGCCTTCAGCATTACCGGCTCCAGCGCGATTTCGAACTCGTGGTGTTCGATCACCGGCTGGGCGGCAACGGCTTCCTGCTGCCCGCGGGCCCGCTGCGCGAACCGCTCTCGCGCCGCCGCGACGCCACGCTCGTCAACGATCCCTACGCGCGCACGTTGCCGCCGTGGCCCGACACCTTCGCGCTCAAGCTTCAGCCCGGCGACGCCTGGCATCTCGCGAATCCCGCGCTGCACCGCCCGCTCGCGCAATTCGCCGTTCCGCCGGCGTCACAAGGCGTCTCGCCCGCGCAACCCGGCGGCGCCGGGCCGGGCGCGCCGCGCCTCGTGGCCGCCGCCGGCATCGGTTCGCCCGAACGCTTTTTCGCGACGCTGCGCGCGGCCGGCCTCGCGCCCCGCACGCTGCCGCTGGCCGACCATTACGCCTACACGACGAATCCGTTCGCCGACCTCGCCGCCGACACAATCCTCGTCACCGAAAAGGATGCAGTAAAATTGGCGGCCTGGAACGACGCGCGCATCTGGGTCGTCCCCGTGGAGGCCGCGCTCGATCATCGCCTCATTACCCTGGTTGTGGAGAAACTCCGTGGACGCCCGTCTGCTTGAAATCCTGGTCTGCCCGATCTGCAAGGGCCCGCTCAGCTACGATCGCGCCGCGCAGGAATTGATCTGCAACGCCGACAAGCTCGCTTATCCGATTCGCGACGGCATTCCCGTCATGCTCGTCGACGAGGCGCGCCAAACCGTCGAAGGCACGCCCGTCGATCCGCTCGGGCCGGTCGCCGGCGCCTGACACCGGCGACGCCGTTCGAGCCGGCGCGCGCACGCATGCCGTGCTGCCGGGCCGACAACGCGGCGCGGCGCGCGCGGCTTCGTCCGGGCGCCCGCCTTCCGCTTTTGCAACGCGCGCCGTTTCCGGCGCGTCGTTTTTTTCAACGCGACTTTCACGAGATCGCCTGACCCGCTGGCCATGACCGCTTCCGTGCCTCCCTTCATCGCCGTGATTCCGGCGCGCCTCGCGTCCACGCGGCTGCCGAACAAACCGCTCGCCGATATCGGCGGCAAACCGATGGTCGTGCGCGTGGCCGAACGCGCGCTCGCCTCGGGCGCGCAGCAGGTGCTGGTCGCCTCCGACGCGCCGAGCGTGCTCGACGCGGCCCGGGCGCACGGTCTCGAAGCGGTGCTCACGCGCGCCGACCATCCCACGGGCACCGACCGCCTCGCCGAAGTCGCCGGGCAGTTCGGCTGGAGCGACGATACCCTCGTCGTCAACGTGCAGGGCGACGAGCCGTTGATCGACCCGCGGCTCATCTGCGACGTTGCGTCGCACCTGGCCACCCACGCCGATTGCGCGATCGCCACGGCCGCGCATCCGATCACGGCCGCCGAAGAAATCCTGAGCCCGAACGTCGTGAAAGTCGTGCTCGACGCGCGCGGCGTGGCGCTCTATTTCTCCCGCGCGCCCATTCCGTGGGCACGCGACGCATGGCAGCCGCACTGGTCGCCGGCGCGCCTCGATCTGGCCGCAATGCCCGCCCCGCCGGCTCCCGCGACCGTCTACCGGCACATCGGCCTGTATGCGTACCGCGCGAAATTCCTGCGCAGCTACCCCACGCTTTCGCTCTCGCCGATCGAGCAGGTCGAAGCGCTGGAACAGCTACGGGCGATGTGGCACGGCGAGCGCATCGCGGTGCTCGTCACGGCCGAAGCACCCGCGCCCGGCGTCGATACGCCCGCCGACCTCGCTCGCGTGCAGGCGTTATTCCGGCCTTAATTCGGGCCGTGGGGCCAACATCCCATGGCATAATCAATTGTTTGCGCGAGCCGTCTAAAGCCTTTGTGCATCGGGGTTTCCCCGCTTTTTGCCGGCGCTGCCCGCTGCGCCGTCCGCTGCGTTTGCTCTCATTCGCCCGGACGCTGCCGCGCGGGACTCGCCGCCGCCCCCGTTTCGCATCGGCCGTTCACGGCGCGAGCGAATGGGCGGCGCGTGCCGAAAAACCGCACTGACGCTGCCGATTGCCGCCCCCGCGCGTGGGGCGGCCGCCGCGCCGGAAGAATTCACACAGATCGGAGATGTTCACCATGCGTTTGATCCTGTTGGGCGCCCCGGGCGCGGGCAAGGGAACCCAGGCAAACTTCATCAAGGAAAAGTTCGGCATCCCCCAGATCTCCACGGGCGACATGCTGCGCGCGGCCGTGAAGGCCGGCACGCCGCTCGGCATCGAAGCCAAGCGCTTCATGGACGCCGGCGAACTCGTCACTGACGAACTCATCATCAACCTCGTCAAGGAACGCCTCCAGCAGCCCGACTGCCGCAACGGCTACCTGTTCGACGGTTTCCCGCGCACGCTGCCGCAAGCCGAAGCCATGAAGCAGGCCGGCGTCGCGATCGACTACGTGCTCGAGATCGACGTGCCGTTCGACGAGATCATCGTGCGCATGAGCGGCCGCCGCATGCACCCCGCGTCGGGCCGCACCTATCACGTCAAGTTCAATCCGCCGAAGGAAGACATGAAGGACGACGTGACGGGCGAGCCGCTCGTCCAGCGCGACGACGACAAGGAAGAGACCGTGCGCAAGCGCCTCGACGTGTACGTGGCGCAAACCAAGCCGCTCATCGCGTATTACAGCGACTGGGCGAAGCGCGGCGAGGAAAACGGCCTGAAGGCGCCGCAATATCGCGCGATCTCGGGTCTTGGCAGCGTCGACGAAATCCGCGAGCGCGTGTTCGACGCGCTGAAGTAAGCCCCGCTTCGACCGGCCGCGCCGGGGCCGTCCGGCAGGGCCGGGCTTCCCGCCGTCGGTCCTGGGCGCCGCACCGCAGTATCCCGCGGGCCGGCTGGCGTTGCGCACGACACAATCGCGCGCGGCGCCGGGCGGCCCGCTTTGCTTTGGGTTTCGGCGAAGGCGGCGGCGCACACAACAACACTGGAGACAAGCCATGCAAATCCGCGACAACGTATTTCTCATCACCGGCGGCGCCTCCGGGCTCGGCGCGGCCAGCGCGCGGCTGCTCGCCGCCGAGGGCGCCAAGGTCGTCATCGCCGATCTCAACGAGGACGCGGGCAACGCGCTCGCGCGGGAGTTGGGCGGCGCCTTCGTGAAGTGCAACGTCGCGAGCGAGGAAGACGGCGCACGCGCCGTGGCCGCGGCCACGGCGGCCGGCACGCTGCGCGGCCTCGTGAACTGCGCGGGCATCGCGCCCGCCGTGAAAACCGTGGGCAAGGACGGCCCGCACCCGCTCGACGCGTTCTCGAAAACGATCTCGGTCAATCTGATCGGCACGTTCAACATGATCCGCCTCGCCGCCGCCGCGATCGCGCAAACCGCGCCCGGCGAAGGCGGCGAGCGCGGCGTGATCGTCAATACGGCTTCGGTCGCGGCCTACGACGGGCAGATCGGCCAGGCGGCCTATGCGGCATCGAAGGGCGGCGTGGTGGCCATGACGCTGCCGATCGCGCGCGACCTGTCGCGCAACGGCATCCGCGTGATGACGATCGCGCCCGGCATCTTCGAAACGCCGATGCTGCTCGGCATGCCGCAGGACGTGCAGGATGCGCTCGGCGCGATGGTGCCGTTCCCGCCGCGCCTCGGCAAACCCGGCGAATATGCGATGCTCGTGAAGCAGATCGTCGAGAATCCGATGCTCAACGGCGAAGTGATCCGCCTCGACGGCGCGATTCGCATGCAGCCGAAATAAGGCGCGCCATCCGCCGCGTGGTGACATGAGTCGCGCGCGGATTTCGCGGACGCAAAAAAGCCCGCCGTCGCCAGCCGGCTATTTCACCGGCGCCGGCAACGCCGCGCGCTAGTCGTTGTCGAGCGTGCGCTGTCGCAACTCGTGCAACTGCGACTCGACAACGGTGGCGTCCTCGGCGTCCGGGCGCGCTTCCAGATACTGCTCCAGATCCTCGAGCGCGGGCCGCAGATAATCGAGCCGCGCGTAGGCAAAGCCGCGGTCGCGCACTTCCTCGATGCTCTCGGGCAGCAGGATCACGAGCCGCTCCTGGATTGCGAGCAGACGCTGCCAGCGCTCGGTTTGCAGATACACCGACTTGAGGTTGCGCAGCATGCGCGCGATGATCTCGCGCCGCGTGGCCGGTTCGAGCAGCATGCGCAGCGCGCGCGCCACCGAATCGCCGGCATTCGCGACGAACGGCTCCAGCATTTCGACCATGTCCGATTCCGTGAGCGTGCGGCCCGTGGTCGGATCGAGCATTTCGTCGCCTTCGGGCAACGAAACACGCAGCAGGAAATGCCCCGGAAACGACACGCCCTGCACCGGCAGGCCGAGTTGCCCCGCCATCTCCAGATAGATCACGGCGAGCGAAATCGGGATGCCGCGCCGGCGCTTGAGCACGGCGTTCAGGTGGCTGTTGTCGGGGTCGAGATAATCGTTGAGATTGGCCGCGAAACCCATTTCGCGAAAGAAGCAGCGGTTGAGAAAGCCGATCTGCTGGCGCACGTCCGCACCTTCGGGCAGGCGGCGTCGCACCCGCAGCGCGAGTTCGTCGATCTCGGCGAGCGCGGCCTGGAGATCGAGATCGGGATAGGCATCCTGCGCGATCGCGAGCGCCGCTTCGGTGAGCGGCAGGCTCTCGTCGTCGGCGACGAGCGCGCCGAAATAGTCCAGAACTCGCGTAGTCATCGTGGTCACTTCGCCCGCCTCTTGAAGTACGCGTATTTGAAGCCCATGAGCCAGAGCATACCGAAATATAGCGCCGCGAACAGCACGAGGCACGCGAAGAGGAGCGCGATGCGCGCGAGGGGCTCGTGGCGCAGGCCGATCCAGTCGTAACTGATCGAGCACCAGTGCATCGCGCCCGCCAGCACGAGACAGGCGCCGATCAACTGCATGAAAAACGTCGTCCAGCCTGCCGAAGGCATGTAGATGCCGCGCCGGCGCAGGCCGATAAAGAGCAGCAGCGCGTTCATGCACGCGCCGAGGCCGACCGAGAGCGTGAGGCCCGCGTGCGAGAAGATCGGCACGAAGATGTAGTTGCAGACCTGCGTGGCGACCAGCACGCCCACGCCGATCTTCACGGGCGTCTTGATGTCCTGGCGCGCGTAAAAGCCGGGCGCGAGAATCTTGATGAGGATGAGGCCCACGAGTCCCACGCCGTAGGCGGCGAGCGCGCGGCCCGTCATCACGACCGAGGTGGCGTCGAATTTGCCGTAGTGGAACAGCGTGGCCGTGAGCGGCTCGGCGAAGAAAAAGAGCGCGACGGCCGAAGGCGCGGCCAGCAGGAACGTCACGCGCAAGCCCCAGTCGAGCAGCGCCGAATATTCGTGCGGATCGGCGTCCACATGCGCTTTCGAGAGGCTTGGCAGCAGAATCGTGCCGAGCGCCACGCCGAGCAGCGCCGTGGGAAATTCCATCAGGCGGTCGGCGTAATTGATCCACGAAACCGCGCCCGGCCCGAGCCGCGATGCGATATTGGTATTGATGATGAGGCTGATCTGCGCGACCGACACCGCGAACATCGCCGGCACCATTTTCGCGAGCACGCGTTTGACGCCGCGATGCGCGAGCGCCTTGAGCGGATTCCAGCCGATGCGCGGCATCATGTCGATGCGCTTCAAGCCCGGCAATTGCACGAGGAACTGCAACACCCCGCCGACGATCACCGCCCAGGCGAGCGCGTAGACCGGCTGCTTCATGTGCGGCGCGAACGCCACGGCCGCCGTGATGAACGAGACGTTGAGCAGCACGGGCGCGAACGCGGGCAGCGAAAACTGCTTGTACGTGTTCAGCACGCCGGACGCGAGCGACGTCAGCGAAATGAACACGATGTACGGGAACATGATGCGCGTCATCGTGACGGCCAGCGGATACGCCGCGCCGTCGGCCTTCAGGCCCGAAGCCACCACGGTCACGACGAACGAAGCGCCGAAAATGCCGAGCAGCGAAAGGATCGCGAGCACCCAGGCAAGCACCGTCGAAGTGGCGTCGACGAGCGCGCGCGTGGCGTCGTGTCCTTGCTGGTTCTTGAATTCCGCGAGAATCGGCACGAACGCCTGCGAAAAGGCGCCCTCCGCCGAAATGCGGCGCAGCAGGTTGGGAATGCGAAACGCGACGTAGAAAGCGTCAGTGAACTGGCTCGCGCCGAACGCGCGCGCAATCAGCGTTTCTCGGGCCAGTCCGGTCACGCGCGACAACAGCGTGAAGCCGCTGACTGTCAGCAGGGCTCGGAATAGATTCATGGGGCGCCCATTATACGGGCGCCACGCGCCGCGCCAACGTTTGGCGGCGTGCGCTCGCGCGCGGTTTGTTGACGGCGCGTCTCTCCCCGCGCGAAAAGGGCGCGAACGAAGCCGCCGCGAGCCCAGTTTCGCCGGGGGGGCGCCGATTGCCACGCCGCCGATTTCGTTGCTATAATTCGCGGTTCGAGTTTCTGACTCGATGGCGTCCCGGAAAGGAAGCGGCGAACAGCGGTTCTATCAGCGTATAGAACGTATGAAAGAACGTATAAGCGCGTTTTCCGCTTTGGCACAAGGGGCGCAGCCGGCCAACCGCCGATCGCAGCAATGCGCGCAAGCGGGTAGCAAAAGTTAGCAGGTTTGCTAAGCGAACCGTAAGCGAGCCGGCAAATACCGTTTTGCGCTTTCGGGCTTTCCGCCCGGCGGCGCAAATCCAGGCACCGAGCGTATTGGAATCAAACAGGGGAACCCGACACGGAACCCTTGAAACGGTTCGTGCGCTCCGAATAATCAAGGATCTGTAATGGCAAATTCCGCACAAGCACGCAAGCGTGCCCGTCAAGCCGTCAAGGCAAACTCGCATAACTCGGCGCTGCGCTCGAAGTTCCGCACGGCGATCAAGGCTGTTCGCAAGGCAATCGACGCCGGCGACAAGGCAGCAGCCGCTGAAATCCTCAAGGCATCGGCAAAGACGCTCGACATCATCGCCGACAAGAAGATCGTTCACAAGAACAAGGCAGCTCGCCAGAAAAGCCGTCTGTCGGCCGCCGTCAAGGCGATGCAGGCAGCGCAATAAGGCTTCCGTCGCGGCGGCGCTCAGGCGTCGCCCGGCACTTGCCGCGCATGACGAAAAACCCGCTTCGGCGGGTT
>NZ_CAJMZE010000058.1:0-21822 GCF_905220235.1 Paraburkholderia sp. J41
CGGATGAATGCGACGGCACCCGCACGTTCCCGGCCTAGGGCAGCAGATGCAATTCGAAGATGCGGCGCACGGCCTGCGCTCCCCGCAGCGCACTTTCTGCCATCGCTTCGGGATGCCATACTTCAAACACGGGCTTCAGCGCGAGCTGTTGTTCGGCGCTCTGGCGCCGGCACTCGGCCAGTTCCCGCTGCCTTCGAGCTGGGCTTGCTCGATCTGCATCATCTTCGCGGCGGCCTGTTTCCGGCCTACCGGATCGCTGCCGCGCCCGACGCGCAATTTCGTTTCCTCGAACTTCAGGTGGATGGTGTCTAACGTGTCGCGCGGCCAGGCATCCAACGGCATCTCACGCGGATCACCCTGGAAACGGTAGCGGAAGTGGACGCTGATCCCTTTGTTGCTGTTGTGGACCTCCCGGAAAGGCTGTGCCGTCTCAGGATGCGGTCGTGTCGGCCAAGGTCAGCTTCAGGAGCATTGCTCCGCTGAAGATATGAAAACGTTTTTTCCCCACGATATTCCCCACAAACCAGACGTCACGGCCGGATTCCAGCCAGTGCCGAATCCAACATGCAAACACCTAAATTGTTGAATCCAAACGAACAGATGTTTGTAGGGCCTTATACGCTACGGGCAAATCTTTTCCACAGATTTTGTTCACAGCCCTGTGCAAAACATCTGGACATCGCCGCTAACCCACTGATCCCAAACGCGAACCGATTCGCTATCACGCAACTTGCACGTTTCGCGAGCAGCACGGCACTGCCCGACCGCCGCCGGCTTATCCACACAAAAAGTGGAAAAGTCTGTGCATACGCCCCACAACATCTGCCTCAGTGCGTTGATCGCAAAGCGAAATCACCCGTTGCATCGGCCGGAGCTTCAACGCGCAGAAAGCACGCATCCATCACGCAAAGCGGCCATAACCCTAAAGTTCAGATGAATCCATGCCGTTAATTCCTGACGTGGTGTTGGGTCTCGACAGACCCGTCTGCAAGGAGTCCCATGCGCAACAATCAACCCGTCACGCAGCAGGAATTCGACTATCCCGCTTCGCAGATGCTCGTCTCCGCGACCGATCTCAAAGGCCGCATCCAGTATTGCAATCCCGCGTTCATCGCGGTTTCCGGGTTCGCCAAGGAAGAGTTGATCGGCAAACCGCACAACCTCATCCGGCATCCCGACATGCCCGCCGAAGCGTTCGCCGATTTGTGGGAGAGCATTCGCGAGGGCCGCCCGTGGACAGCGCTCGTGAAGAACCGCCGCAAGTCCGGCGACCACTACTGGGTTCGCGCGAACGTCACGCCGGTGTCCGAGCAGGGCCAGGTCGTCGGTTATCTGAGCGTGCGCGTGAAGCCCACGCGCGACGAGATTCGCACGGCCGAAACGCTCTACGCGAAGATGCGCGAAGGCAATCTGCGCGGCGCGAAGCTGCGTCACGGCGCGCTCGTGCGCACAGGCTGGGTCGGCGCGCTGCAATCGCTGTTGCGCGTGCCGGTGGCCACGCGCATCGCCATCGGTTACGGCGGCGTCGCGGCCGTGTTCGCGGCGGCGGGCTGCATCGCCTGGCAAGGCTTGCCGCCGCTGCCGTTCTGGGGCGCGTTCGGCGCGGCGTGCGTCTGCGCGGTCGCCGCCTGGCGTCTCACCACGCGACATCTCGGCGCCCCGCTCGCCCAGATGTCGGCCATCTCGACGCGCATGGCCGCGGGCGATCTCACCGCCACGCTCGCGATCGCGTCGAACGACGATCTCGGCGACGTGCTCCAGGCGCTCAATCAGCTTCAAGCCAATCTCACGGCCATCGTCTACGACGTGCGCTCGCAGATCGACGGCATGCTGAACGCCGCGCATGAAATCTCCAGCGGCAATCTCGACCTCTCGCGCCGCACCGAATTGCAGGCCGCCTCGCTAGAGGAAACCGCCGCGACCATGGATCAGCTCACCACGACGGTGCAGGCCAACGCCGAAGCCAGCGCGCGCGCGCTCGACCTCGCGCGCGACGCGCAGGCGGCCGCCGCGGAGGGCGGCGCGATCGCGGGCCAGATGGAGCGCACGATGACGGGCATCACGCAAGCGTCGCAGCGCATCGCCGACATCACCGGCGTGATCGACGGCATTGCCTTCCAGACCAATATCCTCGCGCTCAATGCGGCCGTGGAAGCCGCGCGCGCGGGCGAGGCGGGCCGCTCGTTCGCCGTGGTGGCAAGCGAGGTGCGCATGCTCGCGCAGCGCTGCGCGGCATCGGCGAAGGAAATCAAGCAGGTGGTCGACGCGAGCGTGCAGGAAATCGCCGAAGGCACGCGTCTCGTCGGCAGCACGACTTCGCAAATGCGCTCCATCGACGAAGCCGTGAGCCGCGTTTCGTCGATCATCGTCGAAGTCGCGAACGCGAGCGGCGAGCAAGCCGAGGGCATCCGCCAGGTCAACCAGGCCGTCGCGCACCTCGACAGCGCCACGCAACAGAACGCCGCGCTCGTAGAGCAGGCGGCGGCCACGGCGCAGCGTCTCGCCGATCAGGCCGACGTGCTCGACGAAGCCGTGCGCCTTTTCACCGTCTCCGGCGCGCCGGCCTCGCCGCGAACGCGAACGCGAACGGCAAACGCCGCGCGGGCGGAACCCGCAAAATCGACGAAATCCGCGAAATCCGCCCATGCCTTCGCGGCCTGAGCGAACCCGCGTGGAGACCGCGAATTCCTCTGAAAGATCGGCGTAAGTCCCACCTCGACAGCCCGGCGCGCGGGCGGCACGATAACAACCGTCAGCGCCCAGCACCTGGACGCCGACCCGAGTAACAACGGCGTTTCAACGGCTCACCGGCCTGCCCGGGCGAGCCGTTTTTTCTTGGTGCGCCCGCCTGGCCGACGATGGTCTGACGCTGCTTTGCGTCACAACCATGACAGAGCCGTCGAACGCAACGCATTTCGCATGCAACGTTGCACCTCGCGCAAAATTGGGCCGGTGCGGCGGCGAGTCGCGTTACACTGGCTTGCCAGGGATGCGGCGCGGCCGTCCGGCAGTGTGCGTCTGCGCTCACTCATAAAAGACGCCGCGCGGCCGACCCCGTACAATGGTTCGACCACCAACGCAAGAGGACAACATCAATGCGCACGACCGGGTCTTCCGGGAACATGACCCTGCTCACCGAGCATGACGACGCTACCGGGCGCGAACTGCGTTCACTGCGCCTCGAATCGGCGGCCGACGGCAAATCTCTCCTGCTGATCGAAGTCGACGAGCGCAAGCCAGGCATTCACCGCGAAGTGCGTTACGAGATCACGCCCGCCGAACTGATCGCGGCCATTCGCGCACAAGGCGCCGAACTGCCGGGAGAATCGCACACGCGCTAAGGCGCGGGCAACCGTTACCGGCAAACCGTTCAGGCGCGCGCGCCCCGGTTTGCCTTCCCATTCGCACATTGGGCCGCGCCTCGCGCGCAGCCGGATGCACGCGTTTTCGCCTCTTCGCGAACGCCTTCGCGCCGGGCATCCAATCCGGCGCTTTTTCACGCGCTTCTTCGTGCGCTTCTTCGTGCGCTTCTTCGTGCGCGGCGCGTACGTTGGCGCACGCGCGCCGACGCGCTTGCACGCCTTCGAAATGCGTCCATAATCGTTACGTTAATCTTCCACTTTCTCTTGCCCTTTCCACGTCTGGATCGCTGGAAGTAAGCCGATGCTACATGACCTCATCGCGCGCTACGGGCCCGCGCTGGTGTTCGCGAATGTCCTCGCCGGATCGCTCGGGCTGCCCGTGCCCGCGATGCCCGCGCTCGTGCTGTTCGGCGCAATGGCGGCCATGCATCCCGGCCTCGTCGGCCAGCAGGTGGCGCCGGTGCTCGTGCTCGCCATCTTCGCCATGCTGATCGGCGACAGCGTGTGGTTTCTCGCCGGCCGGCTCTACGGCGGCGACACGCTCAAGACGCTCTGCAAGCTCTCGCTTTCGCGCGATACGTGCGTGAAGAAAACCGAGCGCTTTTTCGGCCGCTGGGGCGTGCGCGTGCTGGCCGTGGCCAAATTCGTGCCGGGCCTGTCGCTCGTTTCGGTGCCGCTCGCCGGCGCGATGGGCGTGCCGTATCGCCAGTTTCTGAGCTTCGACAGCATCGGCGCGGCGCTCTGGTCGGGCACGGGTCTGTTGATCGGCGTGATGTTCGCCCCGCAAATCGACATGCTGATGGCCGGCGCAAGCCGCCTCGGGCGCGGCGCGGCCGTGGTGGTGGTCGTGCTGCTGCTGCTCTACGCCGCGTACCGCTGGCAGCGCCGCCGCCAGCTCATCAAGAAGCTCGCGAACGCGCGCATCACCGTGGACGATCTTTATCGCGCGATGGACGGCAAGCCGCCGCCCGTGGTGTTCGACATCCGCTCCGAGGAAAAGCGCAAGCTCGATCCGTACATCATTCCGGGCGCGATCTTCGCCGACGAACGCCAGCTCGGCGAAATTCTCGGCAAGTATCCGCTCGATCAGAAGCTCGTGATCTACTGCTCGTGCCCCAATGAAATTTCCGCGGCGTGGATGGCGAAAAAGCTTGTCGAAGCCGGTTATGTCGACGTATTGCCGCTGCTCGGCGGTCTCGAGGCGTGGCGCGACGCCGGCCGCACGCTCGAATCGCTGCAAGTGCAGGCGCGCAACGAAGTCCCGGTCCACATCACGCCGAAAGCTGTCTGATCCGGGCCGCGCGCTCTCGCGGCGGCCCGCACGAGGAGAACCGCCAGATGGGCACGATCCCCGAATCCGAACTTGACGACATGGACGCGGCACCCGCCGCGAGCCAGCTTTCCGACACCCAGCCGCAACCGGCCGAAGCGCCGTTCTCGATGCTTTCCACGCGGCGCCATCAGATGTTCCCGCAGCTCACCGACGCCGAAATCGCGCGCCTCGCGCGCTTCGGCGAGCGCCGGCAATGGGCGGCGGGCGACATGCTGTTTCGCACCGGCGAAACCGGCCCCGGCATGTTCGTGCTGCTCTCCGGCTCCGTCAAGGTTTCGCAGCACGACGGCCTTGGCCGCGAGCGCCTCATCGTCGAACATGGGCGCGGCCATTTTCTCGCCGAAGTGGGTCAGCTCTCGGGCGGCCCCGCGCTCGTGGACGGCGTGGCGCTCGAACCCGTCGACGCCATTCTGATTCCGCCCGACCGCCTGCGCGCGGCCATCGTCGCCGAAGCCGAACTGGGCGAGCGCATCGTGCGCGCGCTGATCCTGCGCCGCGTCTCGCTGATCGAAAAGGGCGCGGGCGGCCCGATTCTCGTCGGCAAGCACAACGATCCGGCGCTGGTCTCGCTGCAAGGCTTTCTTTCGCGCAACGGTCATCCGTATTCGGTGCTCGACGAGCGCGACGAAAGCATGCTCAACGTAATCGAGCGCTTTGCCGCGCGCTGCGAGGACCTGCCGCTCGTGATCTGCCCCGACGGCTCCGTGCTGCGCCATCCCAGCTCGCCCGAACTCGCCACCTGCCTCGGCATCCTGCCCGAGCTGGACGGCGAGCGCGTCTACGACGTGGCCGTGGTGGGCGCGGGCCCGGCGGGTCTCGCCACCGCCGTCTACGCCGCCTCCGAGGGACTTTCGGTGATCGTGCTCGATTCGCGGGCGCCGGGCGGCCAGGCCGGCGCGAGTTCGCGCATCGAAAACTATCTCGGCTTTCCCACCGGCATTTCGGGCCAGGCGCTCGCGGGCCGCGCGTTCGTGCAGGCGCAGAAGTTCGGCGCGCACGTTGCGATTCCGGTTTCGGTGCGCGCGCTCCATTGCGACGAAATGCCGCGCCGCCTCGAAACGTGCAGCGGCGACGTGCGCGCCCACACGGTCGTGATCGCGAGCGGCGCGGTGTATCGGCGGCCCGCCATCGACGGACTCGACCGCTACACGGGGCGCGGCGTCTACTACTGGGCCTCGCCGGTCGAAGCGAAGCTGTGCAAGCACGAGAACGTCGTGCTCGTGGGCGGCGGCAATTCGGCGGGCCAGGCGATCGTGTATCTCTCCACGCACGCGCGCCAGATCGACGTGCTGATCCGCAAGACCGGTTTCGAATCGACGATGTCGCGGTATCTGATCGACCGCATTTCGTCGCTTGCCAACGTGAACGTACATCCGCGCACGGAGATCGGCGGGCTCGGCGAAGACGACGCGGGACTCGCTTCCGTGCGGCTGAAAATGCCCTGCCCGCAAGGCGTCGATCATTTCGACGCGCGCCATCTGTTTCTCTTCACCGGCGCGGAGCCGAACACGGGCTGGCTGCGCGAATGCGGCGTGTCGCTCGACGCGAACGGCTTCGTGCTCACCGGCGACGACGAATCGTGCAGCCTCTCGACTTCCGTGGACGGCGTGTATGCGATCGGCGACGCGCGCGCGGGTTCGACCAAGCGCGTCGCGGCGGCCGTGGGCGAAGGCGCGGCCGTGGTCGCGCAAATCCATCAGCGCCTGGAAACCATGCGGCCCGTTGCGGTGGCGGCGGGCGTCCATGCGTGAACGAGAGAGCGACGTCGATGCCGATGTCGATGGCAATGGCAATGCCGCTGCTTGCGCCGATGCCGCGCCGGGCACGCCTGCGAGCGCGCTTACGCTGCCGCTGAGCGCGGCGCGCGCATTGCATCTCGCCGCGCAAGGTCTGCTCGCGCCGCCGCGCCGCAAGGCCACGCAAGATGACGTGCTCGATGCGATCCGCCGCATGGGGCAATTGCAGATCGACACGATTCACGTGGTCGCGCGCAGCCCGTATTTCGTGCTGTTCAGCCGCGTGGGCGCGTTCGAGCCGCATTGGCTGGACGCGCTGCTTGCGCAAGGCAAGCTGTTCGAATACTGGTCGCACGAAGCGTGTTTCGTGCCGATCGAAGATTACGGGCTGCTGCGCCATCGCATGCTCGATCCTTCCGGCATGGGCTGGAAATACGCCGCCGCGTGGCACGCGCAGCATCGCGACGCAATCGACGCGCTGCTCACGCGCATTCGCGCGCAAGGCGCCGTGCGTTCCGCCGATTTCGCGCGCGCCGAAGGCAGCAAGGGCAGCGGCTGGTGGGACTGGAAGCCGGAGAAACGCCATCTGGAAGTGCTGTTCGCCACCGGCGCGCTGATGGTGGCCGAGCGGCGCAATTTTCAGCGTGTCTACGACGTGGCCGAGCGCGTGCTGCCCGGCTGGGACGACGCGCGCGACTTGCGGCCGCGCGAACACGCCGAACGCGAGTTGCTGCTTCGCACGTGCCGCGCGCTGGGCGTGGTTCGCGCCGATTGGGCCGCCGACTATTACCGCCTGCCGCGCCGCCCCTACACCGACGCATTGCACGCCCTCGCCGACGCGGGCGAACTCGTGCCGGTGCGCGTGGAAGGCTGGAAACCCGACGCGTTCGTGTACCGCGACCACGCGCCGCTCATCGAAGCCGCCGCGAACGGCGCGCTCGCATCGACAGTCACCACGCTGCTCTCGCCGTTCGACCCGGTGGTGTGGGACCGCAAACGCGCGGTAACGCTGTTCGACTTCGACTACGCCATCGAATGCTATACGCCGGCGGCTAAACGCAAATACGGCTACTTCGTTCTGCCGATCCTGAGCCGCGGCAAATTGATCGGACGCGCCGACGCCAAGGCGCATCGCACGCAAGCCATCTTCGAATTGAAATCGTTGTACCTGGAACCCGGCGTGCGCGTGAGCGGCCGCCTGGTAGCCGACTTGCGCCGGGCGCTGCAACGTTGCGCGAATTGGCACGGCACGCCGGAAATACGCATTGGCGCCGCGCCGGACGGCCTGGCGGCCGCCCTGCTCGAAGCGTAGTGCTGGCCGCTCAGCGCACGGCGGGACGCACTACGGAATGCCCTGCTCAGTGCTCGAGCTTCGAGCGCAGTTCGCGCGCGGCTTCGAGCAAACCTTCGTAACCGGAACGCGCATGCTCCGGCAGATCGGGGTCGCCCACGAGCGCGCCCAGCGTTTCCACGAGGCTATAAACGATCCCTCTCGCCGCGCCCGCCGCGATATTGCCCGACCGCACACCTTCGTCCACGTGCGTAAACGCCGCGTTCAAATGCTCGAAATCGGGTTGCGGCGCGCCTGTACCGGTCTTTTGAGCGTCCTGCTTTTGCGTGTCGTCACTCGACATGATGAAATCTATCCCCTTGCTGACAAGTCATCGAAAGAATCTTGCACCGCTTCTTTATATACCGATCGCGCGTGGGCGTCCAATCCGCCGCCCGCACGATCCCGTCGCGCTTCGCGCTCCCGAATCTTCTCACCTTTGCGTGCGCCGGGCCGCTTTGAGAGCACGCGGCGCGTTGCCGCCATGCGTGCGCTCATCGGCATGAATCGCAGAAAAACGCCTTGAAATCAGGGCTAATCGGCACGACGAGCCGTTTCGGCCGATACCGCTTTGCGCACTGAACGCCGCTGCGGCGCCGCTTCGTTTTCCGCTCCCGAAAATACTCACCCATGCGCGAGAAGCCGCCATTGCCCTCCGCGCGCAGTGAAGCCGCCATCCCTCTGCCGCTCACCATTCGATTGGCACAATGGCGATTTTTCCCTTGTTTTAGGGCATTTTTCGTGAAAATAGCCGATACGCCGCCGCGCCGGGCACGACGCAATGGTGCGCACGCATGAACTCGCATTCTCACTCCCGAAAAGGCTCACCTTAGCGCGAAGCCGTGGCCTGAACGATCGCGCGCATTGCGGTATCGTATGCACGATACCCACGCAAGGAGTCACGATGAGCTATGCCACCAACGCGCCCGCTCGCAAGGACATCGATGCGCTGAGCGGCGCTGCCGTCGTCGAGTTCGGCACCGACTGGTGCGGCTACTGCCAAGGCGCGCAACCCTTGATTGGCGCGGCTTTCGAGCAGAACCCGCATGTGCGCCGCATTCAGGTAGAGGACGGTCCGGGCCGCGTGCTCGGCCGTTCGTTTCGCGTCAAGCTCTGGCCCACGCTCATCTTTCTGCGCGACGGCGTGGAAGTCGCGCGCGTGGTGCGCCCGACCCGCGCCGCCGAATTGAACGACGCATTCGCCGCGCTTGGCTAACGCCCCGCGGCCTCCCGTAAAACCTCACCTTTGCCCTTCGGTCGCGCGCCGGCGCTTCATTCGAGGCCGGCGAGCAGATCGTCGATAGCGCGATACACGCGCTCCACCACCTCCGGCCCGACCTCTTCCTCCAGCAACGCGTAGCGCGCCTCCAGCTCCTTCGAAATCGCCTTCACGAGTTGATGACTCTTCTTCGTGAGCGTGACGAGCACGCGGCGCTGGTCGTCGGCGAAACGTGCTTTCGTCAGCAGCCCGAGCGCTTCCATGCGCGCGAGCACGCCCGCCATGCTCGGGCTCGAAATCGTGCAGATGTCCGAAATTTGCCGCGGCTCGAGCGGCCCGCTTTCGTTGAGCGCGCGAATCACGCGCCACTGCTGCTCCGTCAAACCGTGCGACGTAATCAGCGGACGAAAGCGCTCCATCATTTTTTCGCGCGCACGCAATAACAGCATCGGCAGATTGCGGTGCGCGACGCGTGTGCGCGGCGACGATGAATCGTGATCGGACATGGCGTGTTCGCAAAGCGAGCAAAAACGGCGCGCGCGGCGCGCCAGGGGAAACCCGAGAATCACGCTTCGCCGATTGACGACCGATCCGGGCAAGCGCAGTATCACTCACATATTAGTATTTTCGGTGAGCGAAGCCAACCCATGTTTTCCGTTGCCGATCATCTGCTGCATTTGCAAGGCGAAGCGCTGCCGCGCGATGTGGATGCTCGCGCCGCGCGCGCCTTGCTCGCTGCGGGCGTTGCATGCCGTGCGCCGGTAAACGGCGCGATTTACGGCACCTTGCTCAACGACCGTCACGCGCTCGCGGCGCTCGGCGAAGCGATGAACGCGCCGCCATACCAAACGCCGCCGCGCGCGCCCATTCTCTATGTGAAGCCGCGCAACACGCTCGCCGGCCATCGCGCACGCGTGATCGTGCCGGACAGCGAAGGCGTGCAAGTGGGCGCATCGCTCGGCATCGTGATGGGCCGCACGGCTTCGCGCGTCGCGCTGCGTGACGCGCTCGACTACGTGGCGGGCTACACGCTCGTTGCCGACTTGTGCGTGCCGCACGCAAGCGTCTATCGCCCTTCGGTGCGCTTTCGCGCGCGCGACAATTTCTGCGTGATCGGCCCCGCCGTGGTCGCACGCCGTCACGTGAGCGATCCCGGCAGTCTCGCGATTCGCGTCGATATCGAAGGCCGCGCCGCATTTCATGCCACCACGGCAACGTGCGTGCGCAACGTGGCCCAGTTGCTCGCCGATGTCACCGACTTCATGACGCTCGCACCCGGCGACGTGCTCACGCTCGGCGTGCCGCACGACACGCCCGTCGTTCGGGCGGGCGAACGCGCAACGCTCGCCATTGCGGACTGGCCCGCGCTCGATATCGCGTTCATCGCACAAGGAGCCGCAGCATGATGCGCGCGCGCGTGGCCTATGCAGGCGCCATTCACGAAGCCACGCCGCATGACGGCCAAGTGCGTCTCGCCGACGGCCGCGTGCGCGAAGAACACGAAGTGGTTTGGCTCGCGCCGTTCGAGCCCGGCACGATCTTCGCGCTCGGCCTCAATTACGCGGAACACGCGAAAGAACTGCAATTCTCGAAGCAGGAAGAACCGCTCGTGTTTCTCAAGGGACCGGGCAGCGTGATCGGCCATCGCGGCACGACGCGCCGCCCCGCGGACGCCGCGTTCATGCACTACGAGTGCGAACTTGCCGTGGTGATCGGCCGCGCCGCGCGGCACGTTTCCCGCGAAGCCGCAATGCATTACGTGGCGGGTTATACGATCGCCAACGACTACGCGATTCGCGACTACCTGGAGAATTACTATCGCCCGAATCTGCGGGTGAAGAATCGCGACGGCGGCACCGTGCTCGGGCCATGGTTCGTCGACGCCGCCGACATCGCCAATGTGAGCGCGCTCGAATTGCGCACCTACGTGAACGGCGAATTGAAGCAGCGCGGCAACACGCGCGATCTCGTCACGGGTATCGCCGAACTCATCGAATACCTGAGCGGTTTCATGACGCTCGCGCCCGGCGACGTCATTCTCACCGGCACACCGGAAGGCGTCGTGAACGTGAATGCGGGCGACGAAGTGGCCTGCGAAATCGACGGACTCGGCCGCCTCGCCAACACGCTCGCGAGCGATGCCGAATTCGGACGATAACCGGCCACGCTTTTTTCGAGGATTAGTTAGTTATGCGAATCGAACATCTTATCGACGGACGCTCGCACGCCGGGCGCGATTACTTCGAAACCGTGAATCCGGCGAACCAGGACGTACTTGCCGAAGTCGCGCGCGGCGGCGCGGAAGAAGTCGACCTTGCAGTGGGCGCCGCGAAAGCGGCCTTTCCGGCGTGGGCCGCGAAGCCCGCCGCCGAACGCGCCAAGGTCATTCGCAAGCTCGGCGAATTGATCGCGAAGAACGTGCCGGAAATCGCCCAGACGGAAACGCGGGACACGGGTCAAACCATTTCGCAAACCGGCAAGCAGCTCGTGCCGCGCGCCGCCGACAATTTCAGCTATTTCGCGGAAGTTTGCACGGCGGTGGACGGCCACACGTATCCCACTTCCACGCATCTGAACTACACGCTGTTTCATCCCGTGGGCGTGTGCGCGCTCATTTCGCCGTGGAATGTGCCGTTCATGACGGCAACGTGGAAAGTCGCCCCGTGCCTCGCGTTCGGCAATACGGCCGTGTTGAAGATGAGCGAACTTTCGCCGCTCACGGCGTCCATGCTCGGCCAGCTCGCGCTCGAAGCGGGCATTCCCGCAGGCGTGCTCAACGTCGTGCATGGCTACGGCAAGGAAGCGGGCGAGCCGCTCGTGGCGCACCCCGACGTGCGCGCTGTTTCCTTCACGGGGTCGACGGCAACAGGCAATCGCATCGTGCAGGCCGCGGGCCTCAAGAAGTTTTCGATGGAACTCGGCGGCAAGTCGCCCTTCGTGATTTTCGATGACGCCGACTTCGAGCGCGCACTCGACGCCGCCGTGTTCATGATCTTTTCCAACAACGGCGAACGCTGCACCGCAGGCTCGCGCATCCTCGTGCAACGCGCGATCTACGCGAAGTTCGCGGAACGCTTTATCGAGCGCGCAAAGCGCATTCGCGTGGGCGATCCGCTCGACGAAAGCACGATCGTCGGGCCGATGGTCAGCCAGGCGCATCTCGCGAAAGTACGCAGCTATATCGAACTCGGGCCAAAGGAAGGTGCGACGCTCGCATGCGGCGGACCCGAAGTGCCCGGGTTGCCCGAGGCCTTGAAAAAGGGCAATTTCGTGCAGCCCACGGTTTTCGTCGATGTCGACAACCGCATGCGCATCGCGCAGGAAGAAATCTTCGGGCCGGTCGCTTGCCTGATTCCGTTCGACGACGAAGCCGACGCCATTCGTCTTTCCAACGACATCGCCTACGGCTTGTCGAGTTACGTGTGGACCGAAAACGCGGGACGCGCGCTGCGCGTGGCAGCCGCGATAGAAGCCGGCATGTGCTTCGTGAACAGCCAGAACGTGCGCGATCTGCGTCAGCCGTTTGGCGGCACGAAGGCGTCGGGCGTGGGGCGCGAAGGCGGCACGTGGAGCTACGAGGTCTTTCTCGAACCGAAGAACGTGTGCGTTTCGCTGGGTTCGCATCACATTCCGCATTGGGGCGTTTAAGGCGCACGCGCCGAAGGAACCGACATGGGAAAGCTCGCGCTCGCGGCGAAAGTCACGCACGTCCCCTCGCTTTATCTTTCCGAACTCGACGGGCCGCACAAGGGCTGCCGCCAGGCCGCCATCGACGGTCATCATGAAATCGGCAAACGTTGCCGCGAATTGGGCGTGGACACGATCGTGGTATTCGACGTGCATTGGCTCGTGAACAGCGAATATCACATCAATTGCGCACCACGTTTTGAAGGCGTTTATACGAGCAACGAGTTGCCGCATTTCATCAGGAACATGGCGTACGCGTATCCCGGCAATCCGCCGCTCGGTCATTTGATTGCCGATGTCGCCAACGACATGGGCGTAAAAACGCGCGCGCATAGCGAAACCACGCTCGACCTCGAATACGGCACGCTCGTGCCCATGCGCTACATGAACGCCGATCAGCACTTTCGCGCGGTTTCGGTGGCGGGCTGGTGCATGTGGCACGACCTCGAAACGAGCGCGCGTTTCGGGCGCGCGGTGCGTCGTGCGATCGAGGAGCGATATGACGGCACAGTGGCCATTCTTGCGAGCGGATCGCTGAGTCATCACTTCGCGAACAACGGCACGGCGGAACAATTCATGCACAAGGTGTGGAACCCGTTTCTCGAAACGACCGACCGCAACGTGGTGGCGATGTGGGAACGCGGCGACTGGAACACCTTCTGCAACATGCTGCCGATGTACAACGAAAAATGCTGGGGCGAAGGCGGCATGCACGACACGGCCATGCTGCTCGGCGCGCTCGGCTGGGACCGCTACGAAGGCCGTGCGGAAGTAGTCACGCCTTACTTCGGCAGTTCGGGTACGGGCCAGATCAACGCGATCTTGCCGGTCACGCCGCTGCCGGCTTGAATGGAGCACGCCATGCTCGATCCACAAACCATTCGCGCACTCGCCGCGCAACTCGACGAAGCCGAGCGCACGCGCACGCAATTGCGCCACTTCTCGCGCGCGCACCCCGCCATGACCATCGACGACGGTTACGCTATTCAGCGCGAATGGGTCAAGCTCAAGCTCGCGGCGGGCCACACCATCAAGGGGCGCAAGATCGGCCTCACCTCGCGGGCGATGCAACGCGCCTCGCAAATCGACGAACCCGACTACGCGCCGCTGCTCGACAGCATGTTTATCGAAGCGGGAAGCGCCATTCGCGCAGACCGCTTTATCGCGCCGCGCGTGGAAGTCGAACTGGCGTTCGTGCTGAATCGCGCGCTGCAAGGGCCCAACGTCACGCTGTTCGACGTGCTGGATGCAACCGCTTACGTCACGCCCGCGATCGAAATCATCGACGCGCGCATCGAGCAATTCGACCGCGAGACCAAAGCGCCGCGCAAGGTGTTCGATACGATCTCGGACTTCGCGGCCAACGCGGGCATCGTGCCGGGCGGCAGGCCAGTGAAGCCGAACGACGTGGACTTGCGCTGGGTTGGCGCGCTACTCTTCAAGAACGGCGCGGTGGAAGAAAGCGGTCTGGCCGCTGCCGTGCTCAACCATCCGGCCACCGGCGTGGCGTGGCTCGCGAACAAGATCGCACGGCATGAGGAGCGCCTGGAAGCGGGCGACATCATTCTGAGCGGCTCGTTCACCGCGCCTGTCGCCGCGCGCGCAGGCGACACTTTCCACGCCGACTACGGTCCGCTCGGCGGTATCGGCTTCACGTTCATTTGATTCGGATTCCGTAACGATGACCGCAATCGCCAATCCATTTAAGCGCGCGCTCGCGCAGCATCGCACCCAAATCGGCTTGTGGGCGGCGCTCGCCGATGCGTACGTCACCGAGCTGCTCGCGACCACGGGCTTCGACTGGCTGTTGATAGACGGCGAGCACGCGCCCAACGACTTGCGAAGCACGCTCGCGCAATTGCAGGCCGTAGCGCCTCATCCCACGCATCCGATCGTGCGCCCGGTGCGCAACGACGCGGCAATCATCAAGCAATTGCTCGATATCGGCGCTCAAACGCTACTCGTGCCGATGATCGAAAACGCCGGCGAAGCGCGCGCCGCAGTGGCGGCCACGCGTTATCCGCCGCACGGCGTTCGCGGCGTCGGCAGCGCGCTCGCGCGCGCCTCGCGCTGGAACGGTTCGGCGGATTATCTGCATCACGCCGCCAGCGAACTATGCGTGCTCGTGCAAGTGGAAAGCGTTCATGCCCTCGCGCAACTCGATGCCATCGCGAGCGTGGAAGGCGTGGACGGCGTGTTCTTCGGGCCCGCGGATTTGAGCGCTTCGATGGGCCTGCTCGGTCAGCCCGCGTCGCCGCGCGTGCGCGAGGCCATCTGCAAGGGCATGCGTGCGGTGCGCGCGCAAGGCAAAGGCGCGGGCGTGCTCGCCGCCGATCCGGCTATCGCAACGGAATACATCGAAGCGGGCGCGACGTTCGTGGCCGTGGGCAGCGACGTTGCCTTGCTGGCGCGCGGCGCCGGTGAACTGGCGGCGAAATTCCGCCAGCCTTAGTTGCTTTCCTTAGTCGTTTTCGTTTCCGTTGCCGCTCGCCACCAGCTTTTCGAACACGCTGTCGAGCACTTCGCGCTCGTGATCGGTGAGCGTGGCGAGAATCGCTTCGTTGGTCGCTTTTGAAAGCGTCGCCGCGCGGCGGTACACATTGCGCCCTTGCGTGGTGAGCGCGACCAGCACGCCACGCGCGTCGGCTTCGTTCGAGGTTTTCGCCAACATGCCTTTACGTTCGAGCACGTCGGTTGCGCGGCTCGCCTGACTGCGGTCGAGGTTCGACATGCGCCCGAGATCCGACACCGAAAGCGGCCCGAAAGCGCCCACCGTCAGCAGCAAGCGCGCCTCCGTGAGCGAGAGTGAAAGCGATGCGGCGAACGCTTCGTTCATCGCGCGATCGGTCTGCTTTTTGAGCACGTGCAGCCGGTACGTGAACAACGCTTCGATGGTGTGCTTCCCCGTCATGCTTCTTTCCGCCCTTATCTTCGCCTTGCCGCGTATGGCGGCCACAGCGTAAGCATAGCATCGCCCAAGTCCCTTTATTCAGGCGTTCCGTGCAAAATTTGATGCTTGCACACGCATTTATTTGGGCATACGATCGACGTCGTTGGAGCGATAAAACGAGGAGACGAACATGAATGCAAACATGCGCCGCCCCACGTGGTGCGAGGCGGCGGAATGGGAAGCGCGCGTGCAGCTTGCGGCGGTGTATCGCGTGTTTCATTTGATGGGCTGGACGGAACTGATCTTCAATCACATCACGCTGCGCGTGCCCGGCCCGCACAAGCATTTCCTCATCAATCCGTTCGGTCTGACGTATGACGAGATCAAAGCATCCAATCTCGTGAAGGTCGATCTCGATGGGCGCATTCTGGGTTCGAGCGACTATCCGATCAATCCCGCCGGCTTCGTGATTCACAGTGCGATTCATGCGAACGTGGACGACGCGCACTGCGTCATGCACACGCACACCACTTCGGGGCTTGCGGTGGCGTGCATGGAAAACGGCCTGTCGTACACCAACTTCTACGCCGCGCAATTGCACGACATGGTGGCGTATCACGACTTCGAAGGCATTACCGTGCATGACGAGGAAAAATCGCGCATCCTCAAGTCGATGGGAGACAAACGCCTGCTGATACTGCGCAACCACGGCTTGCTGGCACATGGCGTGACGCTCGCCCACGCCTTCGCGCTGCTGTGGACGCTCAATCGCGCGTGCGAAATTCAGGTGCTCACAGAGTCGATGCGCGGCCAGCCGCTGCCGATCCCGTCGGCCGTCACGGAACGCGCCACGCGCGATTCCTTGCAGTTCTCGCCCGAACACGGCGCAGGCCAGAACGTGCTGGACGCACTGATTCGCCGCGCCGCGCGCATCGACCCTTCGTACCAGGAGTAATACATTGAGTACACCGAAGCAAAAAATCGCCGTCGTGGGCGGCGGCGCGATTGGCGGCTTGATCGCGGCGCGGCTCGCGCGAGCGGGCGTGGCGGTCGATCTCGTCGCACGCGGCGCGCATCTCGAAGCGATTCGCCGCGCCGGCCTTACCGTCGTCGAAGGCGATACGCATTACACGCAAGCCGTGCGCGCCACGGACGCGCCCGCTTCGCTCGGTGTGCAGGATATCGTTTTCGTTTGCCTCAAGGGGCAAGCGCTCGTGCAGTCGGCGGCATCGTTCGCGCCGCTCGTCGGGCCGCATACGCATATCGTTTCGGCGATGAACGGCGTGCCGTGGTGGTTTCTGCGCGCGTTCGGCGAGGCCCACGCGCATACGCCGCTCGAAGCCGTCGATCCCGGCGGCGTGGTCTCGCGTGCGCTGCCGCCCGCACAGGCTTCAGGTTGCGTCGTGCATTTGTCCTCGTCGATTGCGGAGCCGGGCGTGATTCGCAAAGGCAACGGCAATGGGCTGATCGTCGGTGAAGGTTCGGCGCGGATGGCCGCACGCGCGCAGGAAGCGCGCGAACTGCTTGCGCACGCGGGCTTCGACGTCACGCCGGGCAAGCCCATTCACGCCGACATCTGGGCGAAGCTCTGGGGCAACATGACCATGAACCCGATCAGCGCGCTTACGCGTTCGACCGCCGACGTGATTCTGGACGACCCGCTCACGCTGGGCCTCGTCAGCACGATCATGGCGGAGGCGCGCACGATCGGCGAAACGCTCGGCATCAAGCTTGAGATGACGATCGAGCAACGTCACGCGATCACGCGCAAGCTGGGCGCGTTCAAGACTTCCATGCTACAAGACGTGGAGGCAGGACGCACGCTCGAAGTCGAGGCGCTGCTGGGCGCGCCTTACGAACTCGCGCGGCGGCTGGGCGTGGCCGCGCCTTCGCTCGGCATGTTGTACGGACTCGCGCGCCAGCTCGACGCGAATCTCGAAGCGGCGCGGCGCCAGCGTTAATCTTCGAGCGGCTTGCCCGTCGAATCGCGAATGAACGGCAACGCGAGACACGAAAGCGCAACGGAGGCTACTCGACGGCCGGGTTCGGGCCGTTAGCGGTGGCCGCGGCCCGGCGATGGTGGAGGATCGCGCAACGGCAGCATTGGGCGAGGCGCGCACGCCACTGATCAAACCCGTGGCAGGGTTTGCCCCGTTACGAGCAGCGCGGCTGCGCGGTGAATCGCACGGCGAACGCGAAACCGGCATACTGGAACGCTTCATTCCGACGCCAACGGCCGTACGGCCGCTTCGATATAGGGGCGCGAGCGTAAGCCGGATTGCCGGAACCACGCGCCCGCTGCGCGCGGTACGAAAATTGCGGCAGTGCCGCAAACCTTCGGACGAATGCGCCGACCCGCCCGCGCACGGGCTGCCGATCGGCGACCGATGACCGTGACCGTCGGCGGCCACAATGGCGACGACGGCCTCGTTCGCCGCGTTTCGCGCCTATGACGTTCGGCTGACTTTTTCCGCCGCCACTATCGGTCGATGATGTTCTCGACCCATACGCCCATGCCAAGGATGTCTCTTTCTCTATTTTTCCGTTCACGTCTGAATAATCTGCTCGCCGCACTGGCGTGCGCCACGTTCGCGCTCGGCGCTTCGGGCACGGCGCAAGCCGCGTCGGCGGCGGCCACGCTCACCGCCGCGATGGCGCCGGGTTCGCCCGCGCCGCACGCGGCGTCCGCCACGCACGCGCCCAATCCCGCCGCGCCGGTCGTGCTCACGCCAAACCAGGCGCAGTCGGCGTTGCAGGTGCTCAACGATCCCGTCCAGCGCGCGCATGTAGAAGACACGCTGCGCGCAATCGCCGCCGCGGGCGCGTTGGCCACGCCCGCCTCGGGCGCCGCCCCCGCGAGCACGCCGGCCGGCGCTTCCGCGAGCGCTTCGGCGGCCACGGCGGCTTCCACGCCGCTCGCGGGCGCGCTGCGCTCGAACGGTCTTGTCGTGCAGATCGCCAATCACGCCGCGCATGGCGCACGCATGATCGGCCGTCACTTGCAGCGCACCTTGGCGGCGCTGCTCGGCATCTGGTCCGCGCGCGACTGGTGGCAAGCGCATTTGAGCACGCCCGAAGGCCAAACGCTGCTGCTGAACCTGCTGCGCGTGCTGCTCATCACGCTCGTGCCCGCGCTCGCCATCGGCATGGGATTGTGGCGTGCGCTCGGCAAGCCGCAGCGCGCCATCGCCGCGCATCAGGCGGCCAAGCAAGCCAAGCCGCCGCCCGGCCCGCAAGCCGGCGGCGTGCCCACGCCGCAGCCGCAATCGCCCGAAGCCACCGGCACGAGCGTCGCGCTCGCGGCCGAGGCGCGCGGAGAATCCACGACCGAAGCCGCGAAGAAGGCGGAAGCCCAAGCGAAGGCAGAAGCCAAGGCGCAGGCGCAAGACGGCGCGCTGCGCGAAGCCGCCGGCATGGAACCCGCCGACAACGCCGCGAAGGCCGACGGCGACCCCAACGCCGGCCCGAACGCCAACGCAAGCGCCAACGCGGCCGCGCGCGCGACCGTGGCGGCCGTTGCCGCCGAGGACCATCAGGACGCGTTCCCCAAAACGCCCGCCGCCCTCGCGCGCGAGGCGTACCACCAACTGCGCGGCGCGCATCACTGGCGCCTGTTGCAGCGCCTGCCGGCCGCGCTGCTCGTGCTGGCGCTCGACGCCATTCCCGTCATCGCGTTCGGTTTGTGCGCGGCGGGCGTGCTATCGCTTTTCGGTCCCGAAGATGCGGCGCCCGCTGAAGCCGTCGGCGATATCGTCGATACGCTGGTGGTGTCGGGCGCGGTGCTCATCGTCGGCAAGCTCCTGTTCGCGCCCGGCGCCGCCTCGCTGCGTCTCGTGCCGCTTTCCGACGACTGGGCCGCCTACGCCCAGCGCTGGCTCATGCGCATCGTCGCGATCGGCATCGTGGGCGGCGTGCTCGCGGCCGCCGTGCCGCTCGGCATGACCGAGGAAGCGCATCTCGCGCTCGTGAAGATCATCACGCTGATCGGGCATCTCGCGCTCGCCGTGATGATCCTGCAATTGCGCAAGCCGGTCGCCGACGCCATGCACAGCGCCGCCGCGCGCCACGGTTCGTTCGCGTGGTTCATGCAGTGGTTCGCCGACATCTGGGCCTTCGCGGCGCTGTTCGTCGTGCTCGCGTTGTGGTTCGTCTGGGCGCTCGACCTGCAAGGCGGTTACACCGAACTGCTGCGCGCGGGCGGCATTTCGCTCGTCGTTCTGCTCGCGGCGCGCGTGAGCGCGATCGTGCTGCTCGGCGCGCTGAGCCGCGTGTTCGGCCTGCGCGAGGGCAACGGCAACATGACGTTCGCGCAACGGCGCGCGTATCGCTATTACCCGGCGCTGCGGCGCATCTTCATCGCCGCGATCTGGATCGTCACGATCGACGTGCTGATGCACACCTGGGGCCTGCGCCCCGCCCGCCTGCTCGCGCTCGCGCCCATCGGCCACCTGCTCGGCTCGGCGCTGCTGACGATCGCCATCGCCATCGTGGTGGCCATCGCGATCTGGGAGTTCGCGAACGGCGCGGCCGAACGGCGCCTCAACGCCTGGACCGACGCGGGCGATTTCGTGCGCGCGGCACGCCTGCGCACGCTGCTGCCGATGTTCCGCACCACGCTGCTCGTGTCGATTCTCGTCGTGGTCGGCCTGACCGCGCTTTCGCAACTCGGCGTGAACACCGCGCCGCTGATCGCGGGCGCGAGTATCTTCGGCGTGGCGCTCGGCTTCGGCTCGCAAAAGCTCGTGCAGGATTTCATCACGGGCATCTTTCTGCTCACCGAAAACGCCATGCAGGTCGGCGACTGGGTGACGGTCGCGGGCGTGTCGGGCACGGTGGAGTTTCTGTCGATTCGCACGGTGCGTTTGCGCGGCGGCGACGGCTCGCTCTACACGGTGCCGTTCAGCTCGGTGACCACGGTGAACAACACGAATCGCGGCATCGGCAATGCGGCGGTGAAGGTCGTCATCTCGCACGGCGAGGATCTCGAACGCGCCATCGACACGCTCAAGCAGATCGGCGCGGAACTGCGCCAGGAAGATGCGTTCAAGAACGGCATTCTCAGCGACTTCGCGTATTGGGGCGTGGATGCCGTGGATGGCGCGAGCGTCACGCTCGTCGGCCAGATCCAGTGCAAGGACTCGGCGCGCTGGGGCGTGCAGCGCGAGTTCAACCGCCGCGTGCTGGTGCGCTTCACGGAACGCGGCATCGCGCTCGCCAATCCGCAGCGCAACTTCGTGATCGGCATGGGCCGCGACAGCGACGTCGAAGGCACGGAATACGGCAGCCTTCCCGACGACGACGAATCGCGCGAAGCCGCGCCCGGCGACGAACGCGCCGCACCGCGCAGTCCCGCCAAACCGCGCAACGGCCGCAGCGCCGCCGACGACGGTCGCGACAAGCCGAGCGGCAAACCCAACTAGCGCAGCCCATGAAGCCGGTGCGCCGTTGTCGCGCACCGGCCTCACCTTGCCGCACGCTACGGCAATCTCCCGAAAAACCTCACCTCAAGCGCCGCGCGAGTGAAAGACCGCCGCGCGTATCGCGTCATGTTTCCCGTGCAATCAAGGAGATGCGCGCTTTACGGTTAGCGAGATGCGTGCGCAGGCCAGCGCTCCCGAACAAGCTCACCTTTCGCGCGCCACGCGGCGAGCAACGCGAACGGCGGTGCAAGCGATCGACGCAAAAAACAAAAAGCCGGGCGACGCATCGACCCGGCTTCTTTGCGCATTCGGCGATGCGCTTACGCTTCGACGTCTTCGAGACTGAAGATTTCGGTCTGGTCGTTGTACGAAAACACTTCGCCGTAACGCGCCCAGTCGATCACCGTGTCGAGTGTTTCCTCGGCGGCGACGTCCGAAAGCACGTCCTCGAGTTCCTGCTCGAAGCGCACGCGCGGCGCGCGATGGCCCGGCCGCTCGTCGAGCACCTTCTTGATTCGCGCCGCGAGCGGCACGTTGCGCAGCAGATGGTCGGCGAACATGAGCTTGCGCGCCTGCGTGCCCATTTCGGCGAACACGCGCGCGGGCGGCGTGAGCAGCACGTCGCCTTCGCGCACGTCGGCGAAACCAAGCTGCTGAAGCATTTCGACGATCGGGAACAGATCGTCCACTTCCAGATGCAGCGAGCGCGCGATTTCCGGCATGTCGGCGCGGCCGTGGTACGGCGCGGCAGCGAGCGTTTCGATCAAACCGGCCATGATGTTGGTCGATACGCCGGGCAAGCGGCTGCTGACTTCGAGGCGGCGCTGCGTGGCCTCGGCGGCTTC
>NZ_CAJMZE010000059.1:0-19094 GCF_905220235.1 Paraburkholderia sp. J41
CGTCCAGCGCATGATCCGAATCCGAATGGGTAGAAAATGGCCGGCCATCGCTGGCCATTTTTCATTGCGGCGACTCACAACCCCGTCCTCACCCCCCACAACTCCGGAAACAACACCACATCCAGCATCTTCCTCAAATAAGGCGCGCCGCTCGTCCCGCCAGTCCCCTGCTTGAACCCAATAATCCGCTCAACCGTGGTGACATGCCGGAACCGCCACTGCCTGAACGCATCCTCGAGATCCACCAACTCCTCGGCCATTTCATAAAGATCCCAGTACTGCGAAGGATTCCGGTACACCTCGAGCCAAGCGGCCTCAACCGAAGCATCGTGCGCCATCGGCAACGACCAATCGCGAGCCAAGCGCTCCGGCGCAATCGCAAACCCTCTCCTCGCCAGCAAACGTACCACTTCGTCATAAAACGAAGGTGCCTCTAAAGTCGCCTTAACCTGCGCATGAATCTCCGCGCGATGCTCGTGTGGCTTCAACATCTGCGCATTCTTGTTGCCGAGCAGAAACTCGATCTGCCGATACTGATACGACTGAAACCCTGAAGAAGCGCCCAGATAAGGCCGCATCGCCGTGTACTCGGAAGGCGTCAACGTCGACAACACATTCCACGCCTGCACCAGTTGCTCCATGATGCGCGACACGCGCGCCAACTGCTTGAACGCCGGCGGTAACGCATCGTTATGCACGTTCGCGAGCGCCGCGCGAAGCTCGTAAAGCGCGAGCTTCATCCACAACTCACTCGTCTGATGCTGCACGATGAACAGCATCTCGTTGTGATCGGGCGACAAAGGATGCTGCGCATTGAGCACCGAATCGAGCGCTAGATAATCGCCGTAACTCATCGACTTCGAGAAGTCGAGCTGCGCATCATGCCAGCCGTCGCCTTTCTCCGAAGCAGCGGAAGAAGGCGCAGCGCCATGCCCGAGCGGACAGCCGCCACGCGGCGCATCGCCATCGCCATTCGACTCCGGCATCCCCGGCACCTGCATGTGATCGTTCATCGAGAGACTCCTCAGGTCACCGCGCCGCGCGCTGCGAATTCGGGCTTGCGCCACTGCTCGGTCGCGAGCACGTCACGCAGCGTTTCCACCGCGTCCCACACATCCACGTAACGCAGATACAGCGGCGTAAAGCCGAATCGCAACACACGCGGCTCGCGATAATCGCCGATCACGCCGCGCGCGATCAGCGCCTGCATCACCTCGAAACCATGTGCATGCTCGAAGCTCACATGCGAGCCGCGCAGCGCATGATCGCGCGGCGTGACGAGCGTGAGGCCGAATGCCTCGCAACGCGTCTCGACCAGTTCGATAAACAGATCGGTCAACGCCAGCGATTTGCGGCGCACGGCCTGCATATCGGTTTGCAGAAATACGTCGAGGCCGCATTCCACGAGCGCCATCGAAACGATCGGCTGCGTGCCGCACAAGAAGCGGCCGATGCCGTCGTCGGGGCGATATTCTGGATTCATCTCGAACGGCTTGCGATGTCCCCACCAGCCCGAAAGCGGCTGCGAGAACGCATTCTGATGACGCTTAGGAACCCAAACGAATCCCGGCGAACCCGGCCCGCCGTTCAAATATTTATACGTGCAGCCCACCGCATAATCGGCGTTCGCGCCGTTCAGATCCACCGGCACCGCGCCCGCCGAATGCGCGAGATCCCACAGCGCGAGCGCGCCTTGCGCGTGGATATGCTCGGTCAGCGCGCGCATGTCGTGCATCTCGCCGGTGCGGTAGTTCACATGCGTGATCATCGCCACGGCCACGTCGTCGCGAATCGCCGCCGGCAGTTCCGCAGGGTCATCGACGAGACGCAGTTCATAGCCGCGATCGAGTTGCTCGATCAAGCCTTGCGCGATGTACAGATCGCTCGGGAAATTCGAGCGCTCGGAAACGATCACGCGCCGCTTCGGATCGCGCTCGTTCTGCACGCGCAGCGCCGCCGAAAGCGCCTTGAACAGATTGATCGAAATCGTATCGGTCACGACCACTTCGTCGTCTTCCGCGCCGATCAGCGTGGCGAGCTTGTTGCCGAGGCGGCGCGGCATCGCGAACCAGCCCGCGCTGTTCCAGCTACGGATCAGGCCGTCGCCCCATTCGCCGCCAATCACGGCCTGCGCGCGCGCGGCCGCGGCCGTCGGCGGCACGCCGAGCGAGTTGCCGTCGAGATAAATCGTCTGCGGCGCCAGCGTGAATTGCTCGCGCAGCGCGGCGAGCGGGTCGGCGCGGTCGAGCGCCAAAGCTTCGTTACGGTCGTTCATGAGCGATATCGGAAAAGCCTGCGAAAAAAGGTTAAAACGCGAAGGATTAAAGCGCGAAGGGTCAAAGCGCGAAGGGTTAAAGCGCGCGCAGCACGGCGCGCACGGGGCTCGCATCGAGCGTCGCGAATTTGAGCGGCAGGGCGATCAGTTCGTAATCGCCGGGCGCGATGGAATCGAGCACCACGCCTTCGAGAATCGCCATGCGGTGCGCGCGAATGCGGTGATGCGCGTCCATCGTTTTGGATTCCTGCGGATCGAGCGAAGGCGTGTCGATGCCGATCAGCGTCACGCCGCGCGCGGCCAGCAAGTCGACGGTTTCCGGCGCGACGGCGCAAAACGCACTGTCCCAGCGATCCTGCGGCGCGCTCGCATAGGTGCGCAGCAGCACGCGGGGCGGCACGCCGTCCAGCGCGTGCGCAACGTGCTCGGGCAACACCCGCGGCGCCGCGCCCAGGCAATGAATCACGCGGCACGCGCCGATGTACGTTTCCAGCGGCACCGCGCCGATGGGCGCGCCTGCGGCGTCGTAGTGCAGCGGGGCGTCGGTGTGCGCGCCCGTGTGTGGCGAAAGCGTTACACGCGCCACGTTCACCGGCGAGCCGGCTTCCATGCGCCAGACGCGCTCCACGCTCACCGGCGTATCGCCCGGCCAGACGGGCGTTTCCGGCTGTATCGGCGGGGAAATGTCCCAGATGGGCTTCATGTCAAGAAAGGGTCTCGTGGTTCTTGTGCGGCGATGTTTCGAATGATAGGCAAGCCTGCGCGAAATGTGCTTGCGAAAAAAACGCCGCAAACATCGGTTCTTGGCACATAATTTGTAACAAGACGGGAATGGAGACCAAATATGAACGCAATCTCGCTGGATGCTACCGATTGCCGTATTCTCGCCGTGTTGCAGAACGAGGGGCGGATCAGCAATCTCGATTTAGCGGAGCGCATTTCGCTCTCGCCTTCGGCGTGCTTGCGCCGTTTGCGGCTGCTGGAAGAACAGGGTGTGGTGGAGCGTTATCGCGCCAGTTTGAACCGGGAGATTCTCGGCTTCGAAATGGAGGCTTTCGTGCAGGTGTCGATGCGCAACGACCAGGAAAGCTGGCACGAGCGCTTCGTCGCGGCGTTGCGCGACTGGCCGGAAGTCGTAGGCGCGTACGTGGTGACGGGCGAGACGCACTATCTGCTGCGCGTGCTCGCCCACAATCTCAAGCACTACTCCGATTTCGTGCTCAACAAGCTGTACAAGGCGCCGGGCGTGATGGACATCCGCTCGAACATCGTGCTCACCACGCTGAAGGTGGAGGCGGGCTTGCCCGTCGATCTGATCGCGCAGCGCGAGCCGAAGCCCGCGCCGCTCGACGCGCGCTAGGTTTTACCGCGTTTCAAGGCGCGCGGAGCAACTTGCCCAACGCCGCCGTTCAAAGCGAAGTCAATTGATGGAACGCGCCGCCGTGGAACACGAGCGGCGCGGCTTCGTCGCCGTCCTCGCGCACGCCGCAGCGCTCCACTTCGCCGACGAAGATCACGTGATCGCCTTCGTCGTAGCGGCTGCGGTTATGGCACTCGAACCATGCGATGGCGCCGTCCAGCACGGGCATGCCGGTGTCGCCGGCCGCGTGCGAGACGCCTTCGAAGCGGTCCCCCTTCACGGTCGCGAAGCGCTTGCACAGGTCGAGCTGCGACGCCGCGAGCACGTTCACCACATAATGGCTGTTCGAGCGGAACACGGGCATGGAGGCCGAGCGCGTCGCGAGGCTCCAGAGCACGAGCGGCGGCGTGAGCGAGACCGAGTTGAACGAGCTGGCCGTAATGCCGATAAGCTGGCCGTCGGGCGCGCGCGTCGTGATGACGGTCACGCCGGTGGCGAACTGGCCGAGCGCGCGGCGAAACGCGGCGCCGTCGAAATTGGGCGGGCTGGCGCGGCGCGTCATCGGCGAACGCCTGCCAAAAGCGGGCACGCGCGGCGCGCGCAACAAGCCGTCATCAGGGCGAAAATCGGATTGGACATCATGTGGAAATTCGACGAATTGTCCCAATTTTAACGAAATCCGCTGGAAGGCGGCTCGCATTGCCTTTGCCGCCGTGCGGGATTCGGGGCGCATCGGCGCCGATTTCACGTTTTCAAGGAGCGAACAGCATGAGTCAAACAGTCGAAACGGCCACCCTGGGCGGCGGCTGCTTCTGGTGTCTCGAAGCGGTTTATCTGCGCGTGGACGGCGTGGAAGCGGTGGAATCGGGCTATGCGGGCGGTCACGTCGACCACCCGAGCTACGAGCAGGTCTGCGACGGCGAAACGGGTCATGCCGAAGTCGTGAACGTGCGGTTCGATCCGGCGAAAATCGGCTATCGCGAGATTCTCGACATTTTCTTCGCGATCCACGATCCCACCACGCTCAACCGCCAGGGCAACGACGTGGGCACGCAGTATCGCTCGGTGATCTTCACGCACTCGGAGGCGCAGCGCGAGACGGCTGAGCAGGCGATTCGCGAACTGGCGGCCGAAGGCGTGTACGACGGCAAGATCGTCACGCAGGTGCTGCCGCTCGACGGCAACTATTTCCCGGCCGAGGCGTATCACCAGAACTACTTCGCGCAGCATCCGAATCAGGGCTATTGCTCGTTCGTGGTCGCGCCGAAGGTGGCCAAGTTCCGCCAGAAGTTCGCGCACCGGCTCAAGCCGGAATAAGCGCGCCTGCCCGCTGCCGCTGCCGCTGCCGACGCGAGGCGGGCGCTCAGCCTTCCTCGCGCGTGGCGGTTTGGGGCGTGTCGCCGTTATCGGCCGCATTGGCCGCATCGGGCGCCGACGCCGATGTGTCTGCCGATCGCGCATCGGCGCCGCGATCGTCCGACCCCTCGCCCGCAGCCTGACTTTCCTCGCGCAGCCGCGCCATCCCTTCGGCAATCGCCCGCGCGAGCTTCGCGCAGGTGAGCGGCGCCGATCCCTCCGCCTTGTTGTTCGTCGTGATGAGCACCGGCTGGCCCGCGAGCGCGTAGCGCGCGGCCAGCTCGGCGAGCGTGTCGCGCGTGTGCGGGTCTTCGTCCACGAGTTTGTCGAACGGCTCGTAGCGCGCCTTCGCCTGCTCGTACTTGAAGCCGCTGTGCAGGCTCCAGCGCACGATCAGCGGGCCGGCGGGCGCTTCGCCGTCCATCAGCGCGAGCGCGGCCGCCTGGCGCAACGGGTCGGGCATGCGCGCGTGCAGGCCGACGCAATAGCGTACGCCCGCCGCGCGCAGCGCGCGCACGAAGCGCGGCGTGAGCAGGATCGAATCGCGGATTTCGACGGCATAGCAAGGGCCGTCGCCGCCTTCGTCCGGCACGGGCAGCGGCGGCAATTCCGCGAGGAACGCGGCCAGCTTCTCGACGAACACGACCGGATCGGCGAGCAGTTGATCGGGCAGCGGCGGGAACTGAAAGACGAGCGCGCCCGCTTTCGCGCCCAGACCCGCGAGGCACGGCTCGACGAATTCGCGCGCGGCCAGTTCCGCGTCGAGAAAGCACGGATTCGCCGAAACCGGTTCGCCGCGTTCGCCGCGCACGCTGGCGTCGGTGATGAGTGCGGGCGCCTTCACGATGAAGCGGAAGGAATCGGGCACCTGCTGCGCGTAGCGCAGATAGTCGGTGACGGTGAGCGGCGCGTAGAACGAACGGTCGATGCTCACCGAGCGCAGCAACGGATGCGCGCCATACGCCGATAACCCGTCGCGCGCGAGTTTGGACTGGCTGTAATCCTCGCCGTAGACAATGCCGCGCCAGCCCGGAAACGACCACGACGAAGTGCCGAGCCGCACGCTCGCGGGCAGATCGGCGGCGAGTTCGAGCGTTTCCGGCGTGGCGACGGCGGGCAGCACGCCACGGCCTTTGCGCTTGGCCGCGGCGGGCTTGCCGGCGGCGTTGTCAGCGGCGTTGTCGGTGGATGGACCGGCGGCTTGGCCTGGCACGGCAAGCGTTGCGTCGCGCGCGGGCTCGGGCGCCGTGAAGCCGAACAGATCGGGCGTTGCCGATGGCGGTTCGGCGCGCGTCGCCGGTTTGGCCGAGGCCGCGCGGCGCGGGCTTTGGCGCGGGCCTTGCGCGCCCGCGCGGTCGGCGGAATCGGCAAAGTCGCCAAAAAGATCGTGATGCCCGTCGTCGCGTTCGTTCATGCGCTTGCGGTGGTTTCCAGAAAGCCGCGCCTTGCGCCACGGCGCGGCGGCGGATCGGCACGAATCTCCAATCCGCCGCCGCCGCTGCGTTAGAGCGGCTTGTCGTACATGTAGCGGCGCGACCACGGCAGCGTTTTCGCGCTGCGGCCGGCCTTGCGGCAGACGATCTGGTAGATCGAGACGTCGTCGTGTTCGAACGCGTAGGCGCAACCGGCCAGATACACGCGCCAGATGCGGAACTTCTCGTCGTCCACGAGCTTCTTCGCTTCCTCGGCGCGCGCCTCGAAGTTTTCCGCCCAGATTCCGAGCGTGTGCGCATAGTGACGGCGCAGGCTCTCGACGTCAACCGCTTCCAGGCCGCCGCGCTGCGCCGCTTCCAGCGCGAGGCCGATATGCGGCAGCTCGCCGTCGGGGAACACGTAGCGGTCGATGAATTCGCCGCCGCCCAGCGCCGTTTCGCCCGAATCGGCGTCCGAGGACGTGATGCCGTGATTCATCGCCACGCCGTCGTCGGCCAGCAGATCGTGGACCTTGCGGAAGTACGCGGGCAGATTCTTGCGCCCCACGTGCTCGAACATGCCCACGCTCGTGATGCGGTCGAACTGGCCCTGCACGTCGCGATAATCCTGGAGGCGAATCTCGATGCGGTCTGCCAGGCCCGCCGCTTTCACGCGCGCCGTGGCGAGATCGAACTGATTCTGCGAAAGCGTCACGCCCACGCAGCGCGCGCCGTACTTTTGCGCCGCGCGCAGCACGAGCGCGCCCCAGCCGCAGCCGATATCGAGCAGCGTCTGGCCTTCCTCGATCTGGATTTTCGTGAGGATATGGTCGATCTTCTTGCGCTGCGCGGTGGCCAGGTCCTCGTCGCCGTTCTCGAAGTACGCGCACGAATAGACCATGTTTTCGTCGAGCCAGAGCCGGTAGAACTCGTTGGACACGTCGTAGTGATACTGAATGGCCTTCTGGTCCGTCGACTTCGAGTGCGTGAAATAGCGCTTCACGCGCGCGAGCTTGCTGGCGCTCGTGACCGTGTTGCGCGCAAGCCCGTAGCTGATGTCGATGATGTCGGCGAGCTTGCCCTCGATGTCGATCTTGCCCTTGACGTAGGCTTCGCCGAGATTGTCGAGGCTCGGTTCGAGCAACAGCGGCAGCGCCGACGCGCTGTTGACCTTCAGCGTGACCTGCGGCGCCGCGAAGTGCCCGAAGTCGAACTGCTGGCCGCTCCACAACACGAGGCGCGCGGGCAGGTTGGCCTTGTTGCGCACTTCCTCCACCCATTGCGCGAGTTTTTTCTCCCAGAACATGCGTTTTTTCTCCTGTGTCGATGCGAAAGGCAAAATCGAATCAAGCGGCGAAGCAGGCCATGCAGGCCGCGCGAATCGCGAACGCCGGGGCGTTCCGGGCGATGCGTGCGGCGGTGAGACAAAAACGGGTGGCGCGGCGGCGCGATGCAACTTCGGCGGCCGCCGCGCGCCAATCAATCGGTCGGAATCAAATGGCCGAGTTCAAGTGGTAGCAATCAAGCGGTAGCAATCGAGCGGTAGCAATCGAGCGGTCGCAATCGACCGGTCGATACGGACGTGCGGCGTTCGAGCGAGTCGGGCGATGCGGGCCGGCCCGGCGCGCTTGCGCTGCATTTACGGCGCAAGGCGCTCGATGCGCCAGCCGGAGCCGCCGCGCGCGTCGCGCGTGTAACGAATGCGGTCGTGCAGCCGCGAAGGGCGGCCTTGCCAGAATTCGATGGACTGCGGCACGAGCCGGTAGCCGCCCCAATGCGGCGGGCGCGGCGGGTTCTCGCCGAACTGCGCGCCGATCTCGCGCTCGCGCGCTTCGAGCGCCTCGCGGCTGGCGATCACGGCGCTCTGCTCGGACGCCCATGCGCCGATGCGCGAGCCGAGCGGGCGCGAATGAAAATACGCGTCGCTTTCGGCTTCGCTCGTCAGTTCGACCTTGCCCTCGATGCGTACCTGGCGTTCCAGCTCGATCCAGTGAAACAGCAGCGCCGCGTGCGGATTGGCCGCGAGTTCGTGGCCCTTGCGGCTTTCGTAATTGGTGAAGAACACGAAGCCGCGCTCGTCCACGCCCTTGATGAGCAGGATGCGCGCGGCGGGGCGGCCTTCGGCGTCGACGGTGGCGACCGTCATCGCGTTCGGTTCGGGCAGCCTGGCGTCGAGCGCCTGGGCGAACCAGGTCTGGAACTGGCGGATCGGGTCGGCGTCGACGTCGGCGGTGTCGAGCGAGCCGAGCGAATAGTTCTTGCGGAGATCGGCGAGAGTCGTCATCTTTTATGCGGACACTTCAATTTGAGGCAAGTATAAGGGAGCGGCGAGGATTGCATCGCCGGCCGGTTCGCGGCCGATTTCGGGCCGCGCGCGCCGTTTGGGCGTGATCAGGCAAAATACGGGTCTTGTGAGGATCGTTATTGCGCGGAATCAAGCAAAATTCAGCGCCCGAACGGTTCGCTTTCGACTTGCCACCGTCTTATGCCCCGCACTCCGATTTCCCCTTCCGCCGGTTCCGCCGATCTTACCGCGAGCCTGGCCGCCGCAGCCGCCGATCGTGCCGAGGTTGGCGATGGTGCCGATGGTGCCGGTAGCGTCGCTGCCGCCGATGTTTCCGCTGGTGCCGATGCCGTCGATCGTGCCGCTGGTGCCGATACTGCCGATGCCGCCGATCGTGCGGCGGGTGCCGCTAGCGCCGATGCCGCCGACGTCGCCGCTAGTGCCGATCGCGCCGCTGCCGCCACTGCTGCCGATACCGTCGACGCCGCCGACCACGCGCGCCGCTTCGGCGGCGTCGCGCGGCTCTACGGCGCCCCCGCGCTCGATGCGTTCGAGCGCGCCCACGTGGCCGTGATCGGCATCGGCGGCGTGGGCTCGTGGGCCGCCGAGGCGCTCGCGCGCAGCGCCATCGGCACGCTGACGCTCATCGACCTCGACAACGTCGCCGAAAGCAACACCAACCGCCAGATTCACGCGCTCGACGGCAATTACGGCAAGCCGAAAGTCGAGGCGATGGCCGAGCGCATCAAGCTCATCAATCCCGCTTGCGACGTGCGTCTCGTGGAAGATTTCGTGGAGCCGTCGAATTTCGACGCGCTGCTCGGCGCGGGTTTCGACTTCGTGATCGACGCCATCGACAGCGTGCGCACCAAGACCGCGCTGATCGCGTGGTGCGTCGAGCATCGCGTGCCGCTCATCGCCGTGGGCGGCGCGGGCGGCCAGCTCGATCCCACGCGCATTCGCATCGACGACCTCGCGCTCACGATCCAGGACCCGCTGCTTTCGAAAGTGCGCGGCCAGTTGCGCAAGCAGCACGGGTTTCCGCGCGGGCCGAAAGCGAAGTTCAAGGTGAGCGCCGTGTATTCCGACGAGCCGCTGATCTACCCGGAAGCGGCCGTATGCGACATCGACGCCGAAGCCGAGCACGTGAGCACCTCGCCCGGTCATCAAGGACCGGTCGGGCTCAATTGCGCGGGGTTCGGTTCGAGCGTGTGCGTGACGGCGAGCTTCGGCTTCGCGGCGGCGTCGTATGTGCTGCGCGCGATCGCGCACCGGGCGGCGAAGCGTTGACGCCCGGCGTTCGCGTTTGAATTCTGCGCCTTGATTTCGCGCCTTAATTTCGCGGCCGAAGTTCGCGTTTGAATTCCGCGTTTGAATTCCGCGCCTGAAGTTGGCGCCTGAAGTTCGCGCTCGGCGTCAGCGTCCGGATCGGCGCCCGAAGCGAACGCGGGAAACGCAAAAGCGTGCCGCCGGCGGCACGCTTTGCATCACGATGTTGCGAGAGAACGCGCGAGCGGACCCACCATCCATCCATCCACGCGCGGCACAGCTTGTGGTTTATCGGTTATTCGACGGCTTCCGCTTCGCGCAGACGCGGCAGCAGCCGGTCGAACTCGCGGCGCACGAGGCCGTAGCATTCGCAGGCGCGCGCTTCGAGGCGGTTGCGGTCGAGAATGCGGATCTTGCCGCGGCTGTGGTGAATCAGGCCTTCGTCGTGCAGCTTGCCCGCCGCTTCCGTGATGCCCTCACGGCGCACGCCCAGCATGTCGGCGATCAGTTGCTGCGTGACGCTCAGCTCGTCCGAATCCACGCGGTCCACTTCGATCAGCAGCCAGCGGCACAGTTGCTTGCTCAGCGAATGATGCCGGTTGCAGGCGGCCGTTTGCGCGACCTGCGTGAGCAGCGCGTGCATGTAAAGCAGCATGATCCGGCGCAGGAAGTCGGAGCGCGCGAACTGTTGCTTGAGCGCCTGGGCGCTCATGCGGTAGGCGAAACCCGCGCACTGGACCTGCACGCGGCTCGGCATGGTTTCGCCGCCCGTCAGCACGGGAACGCCGGTCATGCCTTCGCGGCCCACCGCCGCGATTTCAACCGAACTGCCGTCCTCCATCGTCGAGAGCATCGAGATGATCGCGGTGGTCGGGAAATACACGTGATGGATGCGCTGACCACAATCACAGAGCAGTTGCTCCGTGCGCAGATGAACGAGTTCGAGATGCGGAGCCAGCGCCTGCCACTCGTGCGAGGGCAGTGCGCCCAGCAAATGGTTGCCGTGCAGATCGGATTGAAGGGTCAACATGATTTGGTCCTCGTATGAGGCGGCATGTGCCGCCTCCTTGTTTTTTCTGATTCCGTCCGCCGAACTTGTCGTTATGCGCCGCTTCCCGGATTGGCTATGCGTTCGTCGTGCCGGCCCCATAAGCCTCACCGTCGTCTCGCGATCTTGTTTGTCGACGTTTGCGCCGGTGCGGCGATGACTACTTAGCAGAGGCTATGCCAGCAATAGCGAAAGTGAGGAAGCATGCGGTTCTTCACGGCGTTCGCGATTTTCGCTGCGGCGCAACGCCGCTTTTTTGTTTCAGTTTTGTACATCGCCCCTGGCGCGCGAGAGGCGAAGCGCGCCCCCTTCTTTGCCCCGAACGCCTTATTGCGCCTGGCGCTGCGTGCTTCTGAAGGGGGTGTCGAAAAATGAGTCCTCGCTGAAACATGCGGAGCGCCGCCCCTTGGCAGCGTGGCGTTCCCGCTCGTCCCGCCGCGCGGTTTTGATTCAAATCTGTCGCGGCGCTATCTCCGCGAACGCGAAAACGTTCGGATGTGAAACATGCCGCCGCGCGGGGCTCGCAACGCTTCGTGCGCCACCGCACATAGCGGCCCGCGCGCGCGGGTTCGCCGCGAGTTCGTGCAGGCTCGTCGCGCGGGTCGGTAAGTTGGCGGCCGCCGATTTCAAACTTTCCCGAGCACGCGAACTGTGTGGGAACGCGTACAGATGCGCGCGCGCCGTCGCGCTCAAATGTGCCTGGTACGCGGTCCGATCAAGAGACCGCCCATTTCCACTCGGGGAGTTATTGCATGAACAACGTCGTGACGCCTGCCGCCTTGCTCGCTGCAACCCATGAGGACGATGCCGCGCTCATCGTTCAGCCCGTCGTGCTCGCGGGCGGTTCGGGCACGCGGCTCTGGCCGCTCTCGCGCGAGCATTGTCCGAAGCAGTTGATCGATCTGCTCGACGGCGAGTCGCTGCTCGAAGCCACGGTGCGCCGCCTGGACAGCGTGTATGCCGATGCCGAACGCGATGCGCCCGGCGCGCATCCGTCGCCCGCGATGCGCCCGGCGCAGTGGGTGCGCAAAGCCGCGCCGCTCGTCGTCAGCAGCGAAGACCTGCGCCATCTGACCGCCGACCGCCTGGGCCGCAGCGGCATGGCCGCGCGCTTCGTGCTCGAACCGCTCGCGCGCAACACCGCGCCCGCGCTCACGGTCGCGGCGCTGGCCGCGCAGGGCGACCACGATCCGATTCTCGTCGCCATGCCGGCCGATCATCTGATCGCCGATCGCGCCGCCTTTGCCGCCGCGGTCGAAGAGGCCGTGCAGCATGCGGCGCGCGGCGCCATCGTCACGCTCGGCGTGCCGCCGCAGCGCGCCGAAACCGGTTACGGCTACATTCGCGCGGGCAAGCCGCTCGGCGACAGCGGCGCGCGCAGCATCGAGCGCTTCGTCGAAAAGCCCGATGCCGAACGCGCGGCGAGCTACGTCGCTTCGGGCGATTACCTCTGGAACAGCGGCATTTTCGTGGTGCGCGCCTCGGTGTGGCTCGTGGCCATCCGCAACAGCCAGCCGCTCATCGCGGCGCAGTGCGAAACCGCGTTCGACACTGCGAAGACCGACGCCGACGGCACCGTGCATCTGAACCGCGACGCGCTCGCCATGTGCCCGTCCGATTCGATCGACTATGCGGTGATGGAATCGCTCGGCGCCGAGGCGCGCTTCCAGGACAACCCGGCGGGCGTGGTCGTGCCGCTGCGCTCGGGCTGGTCCGACGTGGGCGCGTGGGACGCCGTATGGCAGGTCTCGCAGAAAGACGCGAACGGCAACGTCGCGCGCGGGCGCGTGTTGTTCGAAGGCGCGACCGAAACCTTCGCGCATTCGGACGGGCGGCTCGTCGCCTGCGTGGGCGTGCATAACGTGGTGGTGGTGGAAACGGCCGATGCCGTGCTCGTCGCCGCGAAGGATCGCGTGCAGGACGTGAAGGCGATCGTCGGCAAGTTGAAGGCGCAGAAGAACGAGATCGCGAGCCAGCACCGCCGCGTGGAGCGCCCGTGGGGCTGGTACGACTCGGTGGATCACGGCGAGCGCTTCCAGGTCAAGCGCATCGTGGTGAAGCCGGGCGGGTGCCTTTCGTTGCAGATGCATCATCATCGCGCTGAACATTGGATCGTCGTGCGCGGCACGGCGCGCGTGACGCGCGGCGAGGAAGTGCTGCTGCTCTCGGAAAACGAGTCGACTTACATCCCGCTCGGCATGAAGCACCGGCTCGAGAATCCGGGCAAGACGGCGCTGGAATTGATCGAGGTGCAGTCGGGCTGCTATCTCGGCGAGGACGACATCGTGCGCTTCGACGATCAGTACGGCCGCGTGCCGGGCTGACGAGCGCACGAAGCCGCGCCGAAAGCCGCGTCAAAAGCGGCGCAAGAGCCGGAAAAAAACGCAGGGGAAAGAGGGGAGCGTGGGGGACGTCGCGCAGCGTTGCGCGACGTCTTTCATGCAGCGTGTTTAATTCAACGTCGCGCTCAGCTTGCGGCGCCATTCGCTCACGAGTTCGGGCTGATGCGCGGCGAGATCGAACACCGAGAGCATCGTTTTGCGGCCCACGTCGTCGCGGAAGGTGCGGTCGCGCTTGACGATTTCCAGCAGATGTTCGAGCGCGCCCGCGTATTTGCGGCGCGCGATGAGCGCGTTCGCGAGATCGAAACGCGCTTCGAGATCGGCGGGGTGGTTTGCCACCTGCGCTTCGAGCGCGTCGGTGGGCGGCAGATCGGCGGCGGCGTCGAGTGCGTCGAGGCGCGTCTTGAGCGCGTTGAAACGCGCGTCGATGCCTTGCGTGGTTTTCGGCGAAAGCAGATCGACCTCGTTGCGGGCTTCGTCGGCGCGATTGTCGGCGAGCAGCATTTCGATCAGGTCCATGCGCACTTCGTCGTTGCCGGGCTCGAACGCGAGCGCGGCTTTGAGCGCTTCGTAGGCGTCCTCGCGGCGGCCTTCGGCGAGCGCTTCCTGGGCGGCGCGGCGCGCGGCTTCGGCGCCATCGGGAATCAGGCCGTCGAGGAACTGGCGCAGCTGGCCTTCGGGCAGCACGCCGACGAACTGATCGACCGCCTGACGGTCCGCGAACGCCACTACGTGCGGAATGCTGCGCACGCCGAAGTGCGCGGCAAGCTCCTGGTTTTCGTCGACGTTCACCTTGACGAGCTTCCATTTGCCCGCGTACTCGGTTTCGAGCTTTTCGAGCATCGGCCCGAGCGATTTGCACGGCCCGCACCAGGGCGCCCAGAAGTCGACCAGCACCGGCGCATTGGCCGACGCCTCGATCACGTCGTTTTCGAAAGTGGCAAGCGTAGTGTCCATGGCTTCCTCGTGTTGATGTCGGTGTCCGTTGCCCGTTTAGATGGGGACGAAGCGGCGCGGCTTCAATACTGCCGCCCCGGAAGCGGCTTCAAGGCCGGCTTCAAGGCCGGCTTCAAGGCCGGCTTCAAGGCCGCTGCGCTTCGATGTCGTTTCAGCTACGCCGTGACGGCGTCTCAATGCGGCGGCTTCTTTTCCGGCAACGGAATCCACTCCGTCTCCCCGGGAACCTTCCCCATTTCCTGACGCGTCCATGCGGCCTTCGCGGCCTCGATCTTCTCGCGCGAACTCGCGACGAAATTCCATTCGATAAAGCGCTCGCCGTCGAGCCGCTCGCCGCCGAGCAGCATCACCCGTGCCCCGTTTTCGCTCGACAGCGTGACGGTTTCGCCTTCCACGAGCGTCGCCATGGTGTGCTGTTCGAGCGGCGTGCCGTCGATCGCGAGATCGCCTTCGACGAGATAGACGCCGCGCTCCTCGTGCTCGGGTTCCAGCGCGATGACGCTCCTCGGCGCGAAATCGGCGGCCACGTAGAGCGTGCCCGAGAACGTGGCGACCGGCGAAGTCGCGCCGAACGCCGTGCCCGCGATCACGCGCAGCGTCACGCCGTTGCGCGCGATTTCGGGCAGCGTGGCCGCTTCGTGATGGAAGAACGACGGTTCCACGTCTTCGTGATCGAGCGGCAGCGCGACCCAGGTTTGAATGCCGTGCATCGTGAGGCCGGTCCGGCGTTCTTCGTCGGGCGTGCGCTCCGAATGCACGATGCCGCGTCCGGCCGTCATCCAGTTGACGTCGCCGGGCAGAATCTTCTGCGCCGAGCCGAGACTGTCGCGGTGCATGAGCGCGCCGTCGTACAGATACGTGACGGTCGCGAGGCCGATATGCGGATGCGGGCGCACGTCCACGCCCGCGCCCGGCGCGAGCGCAGCGGGGCCCATGTGGTCGAAGAAGATGAACGGCCCGACGAGGCGCGCGGCGAGCGCGGGCAGCACGCGCCGCACATAGAGATTGCCGATGTCGCGCTGATGAGGCTTGAGCACCGCTTTGATCGATGAGGACATGAACGCTTCCTTGACAGGTCGGACGGCACGAATGCGTGATGAGACGCGAGGGCGCGCGGCGGGGGCGCGCCAGCAGGCGCCCATTCTAACGCCGGGCCTCGCGGCATGCCGTCAAGGCAGAAAGGCGCGACGTCAGCACATCGTAAGCGCTACACTCGCAGATTCGACAAAAAGGAACGGGAGCGGGGATGTCGCCGAAGGACTTGTTGCTCGCGCTGGTCGTGGTGCTGGCGTGGGGCGTGAATTTCGTCGTGATCAAGGTCGGTCTGCACGGCGTGCCGCCGCTGCTGCTCGGCGCGCTGCGCTTCGCGCTGGCGGCGTTCCCGGCGGTGCTGTTCGTGAAGCGCCCGAAGCTGCCGCTGCGCTGGCTGATCGCTTACGGCGCGACCATTTCGTTCGGCCAGTTCGCGTTTCTTTTCACGGCGATGTACGTGGGCATGCCCGCCGGTCTCGCCTCGGTCGTGCTACAGGCGCAGGCGTTCTTCACGCTGGTGTTCGCGGCGATGTTCCTCGGCGAGCGCTTTCGCGCGCAGAACGTCGTCGGTTTGCTGATCGCGGCGGGCGGCCTCGCGCTGATCGGCATGCAGTCGTCGGGGTCGGGCGCGCTCGGCATGACGGCGGCCGGTTTCGTCCTGACCTTGTGCGCGGCGTGTTCGTGGGCGCTCGGCAACATCGTCACGAAGAAGGTGGGCAAGGTCGATCTGGTCGGACTCGTGGTGTGGGCGAGCCTCGTGCCGCCGCTGCCGTTTCTCGTGCTCTCGTACTTCATGGAAGGGCCGCAGCGCATCGGGGCGGCGCTTTCCGGCATCGGCGCGACTTCGGTGGGCGCGATCGTCTATCTCGCGTTCGTTGCCACGTTGCTTGGCTACAGCCTGTGGAGCCGCCTGCTTTCGAAGTATCCGGCAAGCCAGGTCGCGCCGTTCTCGCTGCTCGTGCCGATCGTCGGCCTGGCTTCGGCGTCGCTGCTGCTGGGCGAGCAACTGACGGCGGCGGAAATCTACGGCGCGTTGCTGGTGATGGCGGGGCTCGCGGTGAACGTGTTCGGCGGCTGGGTGAAAGCGCGGTTGGCGGGCGCGCGTTCCTGACGGGGTGTTTTACCGGCCGTTCGCCCAAGGCGCGGCCGTCGTCCGATGAAACAAGAAACGCCGCACGAATGCGGCGTTTTTCGTTTGCGGCGACGGCTTCGCCTACGTCATGCGACTCTTCGCCAACGGCGGATTCGCCGCGAAATAGCGCTTGATGCCCTTCATGATCGCATTGGCCATCTTGTCGCGATAGGCGTCGTCGTTCAGGCGCGTTTCCTCCTCGGGATTGCTGATGAACGCCGTTTCCACGAGGATCGACGGAATGTCGGGCGCCTTGAGCACGGCGAAGCCGGCCTGCTCGACCGAGCCCTTGTGCAGATGGTTGATCTCGCCCACTTCGTTGAGCACGAAGTTGCCGTAGCGCAGCGAGTCGCGAATCTGCGCCGTGGTCGACATGTCGAATAGCGCGCGATTCACGGCGGCGTCGGCGGTTTGCACGCTGATGCCGCCGATCTGGTCCGACGAGTTTTCCTTGTTCGCCATCCAGCGCGCGGCGGCGCTCGACGCGCCGTGCTCCGAAAGCGCGAACACCGACGAACCGCGCGCCGAAGGCGTCGTGAAAGCATCGGCGTGAATGGAGACGAACAGGTCGGCGCCCACGCGCCTCGCCTTCTGCACGCGCACGTTGAGCGGCACGAAGAAGTCGGCGTCGCGCGTCATCATCGAGCGCATGTTGGGCTGCGCGTCGATCTTCGCGCGCAGTTTCCTGGCGATGTCGAGCGCGACGTGCTTCTCGTAGGTGCCCGCGCTGCCGATCGCGCCCGGGTCCTCGCCGCCGTGGCCGGGGTCGATGGCGACCGTGAGCAGGCGCGTGGTGCCGCCCTTGGCGGATTTGGGCGCGGTGAAGCCGTAGTCGTCGTCGCTGGAGTCGTCGTCGTTGCCGTTGTTGCCGTTATTGCGCTGGGCGATGACGGGCGCCTGCGGCCTGGGCACGGCCGGTTTGGGCGCGCGCGGCGCGATGACAGGTGGCACGGCGGGCGGCACAGCGGGCGAGGGCTTCGCCGCCCCCGCGTCGTTCTGCGCGTAGCGCTGGAAGAACGCGTCGCTGTTGTCGTGCGCGGGCGGCGCGGCGTTGACGCCGGCGTTCGGCCCGGCGAGCGTGGAAGGCGGCGCGGACTGCGCGTTGTCCTTCATCGCCTCGTGCGCGTCGAGCTGCTGCTGCTTGCGCTCGGTCTGCGCGAGCAGATCCATGAGCGGGTCGGGCGCGACGGCCGGGTACAGGTCGAACACGAGCCGGTACTTGTACGAGCCCACGGGTTGCAGCGTGAACACCTGCGGCTTAACCGAGCCTTTCAGGTCGAACACCATGCGCACGACGTGCGGCTGATACTGCCCGACGCGCACCGCCTGGATTTGCGGATCGTTCGGCGTGATCTTGGAGACGAGATTCTTGAGCGCGTCGTCGAGATCGAGCCCGTTCAGGTCGACGACCAGACGGTCGGGGCCTTGCAGCAACTGCTGCGAATTGGCGAGCGGCTGATCCGATTCGATGGTCACGCGCGTATAGTCGCGCGCGGGCCACACGCGCACGCCGAGCACGGATGCCGCCATGGCGATGCGCGGCGCGGCGAGACCGAGCAGGAGCGAGGAAGCGCCGGCCTTGAGAATTTGCCGGCGACGCCAGTTGTGCGTGGCGGTGGCCGCCGATTCGATCGAGCGGAACGGTTTGATCAACATCTTTCTAGACATGCCTTTCCTGATGCGCTGTATGCATACGCCGTCAGCACGCGGCCTTCGCCGCTTGCATCCGGTTCGAGCGAGAACACGAGATCGGGCACGCCGAGAAGGCCGCCCGCGCGTTGCGGCCATTCGACGAGGCACACGGCATCTTGCGCGAAATAATCGCGAAAGCCCGAATCGGCCCATTCGGCCGGATCGCTGAAACGGTACAGATCGAAGTGATAAAGCTGGAGGTCGCGGCCTGCCTGGCTCGCACCGCCGGGCGCCGCAATCGTGTAGGGCTCGACGAGTGTGTAGGTCGGGCTGCGCACGCGCCCCGCATGACCGAGCGCGCGCAGCGCGGCGCGCACGAGCGAGGTCTTGCCGGCGCCGAGATCACCGTGCAATTGAACGTGCAGTCCGTGAAACGCGTTGACTTCGCTTGCCGCGTTCGTGCCGCCATCGCGCAGCGCTTCGATCGCGTGCGCGAAACGCGCGCCGAATGCGTCGGTGGCCGCGGCATCGGCAAGGTCGAAGCGGCGTTCGAGCAGAACGCTGGCACCAGCGGGCAGCGTTCCAGAAGCGTGGTCGTGACCGGACGTGTCGGGCATTTCTTTTAAAACTGTCGTGAGCGTTTGTGCGTTGCAGCGTACCACGCTCAGCAACATCCGTTCCGTTTAGATTCAACAGCTTGGATGTTAACATGCAGAAACTGGTTTAGCGCCATGGGAGCGCGCTTCCGTTTGTAACGAAATATCGAAAATCGCCGTATCTTTCTGAACGATTACACGTGCGTTGAACTGGGGCGGTACATCGTGACGCTTGGAACCCAGGCCTACGACACCGCCGAACAGACCGAGAAGCTCCAGGCGCGTATCCGGGAGCTGGAAGCACGCCTGCGCACGACCGGGAGCAGCGCATGAGTCCGCCCGTTGCCGTTGCGCTGATTACCTGGGCGATCTTCGCATGGCTTGCCGTCGCATTCATCC
>NZ_CAJMZE010000060.1:0-18252 GCF_905220235.1 Paraburkholderia sp. J41
CGATGGTGTGGCGCTGCCCTGCATCCCCTATGACAAGCTCTCGGAAATCGCGGTGATCGAGCACAAGCGGCTCGGCCATGCACTGCGTGTCGCCCAGGCGCTGTAGGCGCAGCGCGACAACCGTCGTGTATCAGCCTCGCCATCCCGCACGAATCGCGGCGCTGCGGTACGCAAACCGAAACAGTTGCGGAACCCGGTAGGCTCGGTGCTAAAACCAACCTCCAGATAGATAAAGAGGACTACAAAGCAACCGACAACAACCCAAAACCGATCTCAACCCCGACATCTGTATTTAGCTGGAGCCTTGACATTTCAAAATAGCGTTGACAAACACATCCCCCCGCATACAACGAAGCAAAACCTCAACATCGCCGGCAAGCAACCCTGACCCAGTGCCCAACTACCTTTCCGGGTTCCCTATACCCAATCCCGCGCTCGCGGTCGTTACAAAACGGCCGCTTTCTTGCCGATCGATGCGAGCTTCAGCGAAAGCCCCGCCGCATGAATGCCCGAAGCCGCAGCCTCGGGCAGCGCCGCGTCGCTTACGATATGGTCGAAGCGCTCCAGCCCGGCAACCTTGTACGTGCTGAAGGTGCCGTATTTCGAACTGGTGGCAAGCAGCACGGTTTGCTCGGCCACTTCCATCGCGGCGCGCTTCACGTCGATCTTGGGCGGCGAAGGCGTGGTCACGCCGCGCCGCAAATCCCACGAACTGGCCGAGATGAACGCAACGTCCACGGCGAGCTGGCGCAGCGTGGCCGCCGCGAGTTCGCCCACGCTCGACTGATTCGCGTGATCGAGCAGGCCGCCGGTATGAATCGCGGCAACGTGTCCGGCGTTCATCAGCTCCTGCATGATCGGAAAGTCGTTGGTGACGACGGTAATGTCGGCCAGCGCGAGAATGTGCGGCACGAGCGCGAGCGTGGTGGTGCCCGCGTCCAGATACGCCGTCATGCCGGGCCGCAAAAACGACGCCGCCACTTGCGCAATGGCGCGCTTTTCCGTGGGATCGATCAGCGCCTTCGAAACATGGCTCGGCTCGGTCGCCAGTTGGCTCGCCACGCGCACGCCGCCCGGCACCGAATGCACGAGCCCGTCGCGCTCCAGCAGCGCAATGTCGCGCCGCACCGTCATGTGCGAGCAGCCGAGCGACTCCATCAACTGATGCAACGACAAAACCTTGTCGCGCCGTAGCAGGCGCAGCATGGCTTCGCGCCGCTGATCGGGAATCAGCGGCGCCGTCGTGGTTTCGTCGGGTTTGGTCTTGCTCGACATACGGATTCTCTGCGCGGGCCGTTCGGAACGCCGCTATGTTAGCCGATGTTATCCGCCGATGAACGTGCTCAGCAGCATCACGCCCGCCAGTCCCACCAGCGACTGTAGCGAGAGCATGAGCGTCCAGGTGCGCAGCGTCTGCGCGACGGAAAGCTGGAAGTATTCCTTGAACAGCCAGAAGCCGGAATCGTTCACGTGCGAGAGCATCACCGCGCCCGAGGCAGTGGCGAGCGCCATCAGCTCCGGCGAAACGCCCGGATGCGCCACGAGCAGCGGCGCGACAATACCGCTCGCCGCCACCGTCGCCACCGTGGCCGAGCCCACGCAAATCCGCAGCAGCGCCGCGAGCGCCCACGCGAGCAGCAGCGGGCTGATGGCCCAGTGCATCGAATGATCGACGATGATGGTGTCGAGATGGATCGACTTGAGCATCTGGCTGAAGCCGCCGCCCGCGCCCAGAATCAGCAGGATCGTGCTCAACGGCGCCACGCCCTTGTTGACCATTTTCTGCATCGCCGCAAGCGCATGGCCGCCGCGCACGCCCAGCGCGAACCACGCGAATACCACGGCGGCGAGCAGCGAGAGAATCGGGTCGTTGAGCGCCTGGAAGAACACGAACGCGCCGCTGCCTTTCGCCACGTGCCCCATGCCCACCGTGCCCGTCAGCATCAAGCCCGGCGGAATCAGCAGCGACACCACCGACAGCGGCAGCGAAGCGGCCGATTCGCGCGTTTCCTCGCCGCGCGTGCCGCCGGGGCCCGCCGCGAGATCGGGCGCAGGACCGAAGAAGCGCCGCGCCGCGAGCGTGAATAACGGGCCGCAGAGAATCGCGCACGGAATCGCAATGGTCAGCCCGTAGAGCAGCGTGAGCCCGGTATTCGCGTGATACGCGGAAACCGCCTGCGTGGGCGCCGGATGCGGCGGCAGCAAGCCGTGCGAAACGTACAGGCCCGCCGCGACCGGCAAGCCGATATAGAGCAGATGGCTGCCCGTGCGCCGCGCGATCGTATAGACGAGCGGCGCGAGCATGATGAAGCTCACGTCGAACAGATGCGGCATGCCGACGAGCAGTGCCGCCGCGCAGATCGTCCACGGCGCGAGCCAGAGCGGCCGCTTGCCGACGAATGCGTTGGCGATGCGGTCCGCGCCGCCCGTGCCGATCAGAATGCCGCCGAGCACGGCGCCCAGTCCGACGACCGGCCCGGTATGCGCGAGCGCGCCGCCAAAGCCCTTCGTGAAGCTCTCGATGCTGTGTTCCGGCGTAACGCCGGCCACGAGGCCGAGTCCGAGCGCCGACAACGTCAGCGCCACGAACGGGCTCAGCCGCACGCGCACGATCAGCAAGATCAGGACGACGATGGCGCCCACCGCCATCGCAATGGTGGCGACCTCTCCCCGCATGGTGTCTCCCTTTATGTTATTTCGCGTTGCGGCGCGGACTCACGCGCACCTCGCGACGGCGGCGCGCCTGCCCTGTTTCGCCTCGCGATTAGCGGATTTCACGCCGCGCCGGCTCGCCACGCGGCCAGCAGCGCTTCGTCGGGGTTTTGCAGATGATCGAGCGTCAGCAGTTCGCCCGCCGCCACGTCGCGCGCGAGCGTCGCGTGCGCCGCCAGATACAGCGGCGCGACGTTCTCGCCAGCCGCTTCGCGCGCCAGCAGCACGGCCTGCACGCCCGTCACGTCGTGATGATGACCGCCCATGTGCAGCACCGTGCCCGCCTTGATGTCCCCCGTCGCGCGGCCCGCCAGTACGGCGCACTGCGTCGGCTGCGCGGCGCCCGTCGGCCGGCCGTGCAATACGGCTTCGAGCAGCGTGATCGGGGTTTCGACGCCCATGAAGTGATACGGCAGATACAGGCACGCATAGCGGCCGTTGCGGCTCACCACGTGGCCCTTCTGCGCGAGCAGCGCCCACGTGGGCGCATCGGTCGTGCGCACGACCACGAACACGCCGCCCGCGAAGCTCGCTTCGTCCGGGCGGCGCAGCATGTTGAACACGTCGATCGCGCCCGTGCGCGACAGCACGCCGCCGTCCTCGCGCAGCGCGTAGATGTCGGCGAGTTCCGTGGTGCGCGCGACCGGGTAATGCAGCAGTTCGACGTCGGGCACGAGACCGGTGTTGGTCGCCACCACGGTCATCTCGCAGTAATCGGCCGTGGCCGAGGTCTTGCGGCCGCGCAGCGCCTCGCGGCGCGCGGCGAGCGTGGCGGCCACGTCGCCGCCGAGCGTCATCAGGTTCGCGAGTTCCGGCGCGGGAAAGCACTGATCGAGCTGCGTCACTTCGCCGGTGGCTTCGTCGAACACGAGATCGTATTCGCTCGACTTGCCCGCCGCCACGATGTCGAGACCCAGCGTGCGCGCCCACGAGACCCAGCCGATCAGGTTCGAAGGCTGATCGCCGTCCGCCGTGGTGTAGACCACGCCTTGCTGCGCCGCGAACCGCGCGAGCGAGACGCCCGCCACGGCGTCGACTTCCTTGCTGACCATCGCGACATGGCGCTTCGCTTCGAGCGCGGCGTGCGCGGCGCGATAACCGACCGACGGGTTGCCCGTGCCTTCGACAAGAATGTCGAAAACGGCCGGATCGAGCAGCGCCACATCGCGCACCAGTGCGATCTGGCCCGGCACGAGCGCGCGCACGCCGGCGACATCGCCGCATTCCACGAGCGATGCCGCTTCGTAGCCGAGTTCGAGGCACAGCGCGCGCACGCCCGCGAGATCGAGATCGCAAAGCACCGTGGGCGCGAGACGGTCGATCAGGCGCGTCTGCGCGAGTAGCGTGCGCGCGAAGCCGCCGCCCGCCCCGGTCAGCGCGTAGCGGACCACTGGCGTGGCGGGCGCGCCGGATTCGGAAGCGGTGCGTTGCGCACCCGCGCGGAAAAGCAATTCGAAGTTCATAAGGGGTGTCCCCAGTGGTTTGATGGCCGCCCGGCTGCGGACGTCGCCAGCGGATGCGCGAGCTGTGGGAGCTGTGGAAGCGCACGTTGTCTGAACACGAATTTAACTTTCATTACCACCGCAGTCAACTTTTCTATCACGCTTTAACATATCCGAACATTGAAGCTATAATCGGTTGACATCGAGGAGAACAAGGCAATGATCCCTATTCCGGAAACCGCCCCGAACGCACCGCTGCTCGGCTGCATCGCGGACGACTTCACCGGCGCGACCGACCTCGCCAGCATGCTGGTGCGCGGCGGCATGCGCACGGTACAACTCATCGACGTGCCGCGCAGTGCCGAACCCGTGGCGGCCGACGCGCTCGTGGTCGCGCTCAAGTCGCGCACGATTGCCGCCGAAGAGGCGGTCGCGCAGTCCCTCGCCGCGCTCGCGTGGCTTCAGGCGCAGGGCTGCCGCCAGTTCTATTTCAAATATTGCTCGACCTTCGACTCGACGCCCGCCGGCAATATCGGCCCGGTCGCCGAGGCGCTGATGAAGGCGCTTGGCACCGATTTCGCCGTCGCCTGCCCCGCGTTCCCCGAAAACGGCCGCACGGTGTATCGCGGCTATCTGTTCGTCGGCGACGCGCTGCTCAACGAATCGGGCATGGAAAAGCATCCGCTCACGCCGATGACCGACCCGAACCTCGTGCGCGTGCTGGCCGCGCAAACCACGCTGCAAACCGGGTTGCTGCGCTACGACGCCATCGCCGCGGGCGAACGGTCCACGCGCGAGGCTGCCGCGAAGCTGCGCGCCCAAGGCGTGGGCCTCGCGATCGCCGACGCCGTGTCGAACGACGACCTGCGCATGCTCGGCCGCGCCTTCGCCGACGCGCCGTTGCTCACCGGCGGCTCGGGCCTCGCCATTGGCCTGCCGGAGAACTTTCGCCGCGCCGGTTTGCTGGGCGCAGGCGAACAGGCCGCGCAACTGCCCGCCGTGAGCGGCCGCGCGGTCGTGCTCGCGGGCAGCAGCTCGCGGGCGAGCCAGGCGCAGGTCGCGCACTGGCGCGAGAGCCGCCCCGCGCTGCGCCTCGACCCGCTCGCGCTGGCCGCGGGCGAACCCGTGGTGGAGACGGCACTCGCCTTCTTCGATCAACACCCCGACGAAACCGTGCTGCTTTACGCGACGGCCGCGCCCGAGGAACTGGGCGCGATCCAGGCGCAACTGGGCGTCGAACACGCGGGGCAGCTCGTGGAAGGCGCGCTCGCCAGCATCGCGCGCGAACTCGCGCAGCGCGGCGTGCGCCGCTTCGTGGTGGCGGGCGGCGAGACCTCGGGCGCGGTGGTGCAAGCGCTCGGCGTGTCGCGGCTTCGCATCGGCGCGCCCATCGATCCGGGCGTGCCCTGGACGCTCGGCGACGGCCCGAAAGGCCACATCGCGCTCGCGCTCAAATCCGGCAATTTCGGCGGCACGGACTTCTTCACCCGCGCCCTCGCGCTTCAGTCATGACCAGGACCCCCATGAATCAGGAAAGCACGTTGCGCGAAGAGATCGCGCGCATCGGCAAAAGTCTCTTCGATCGCGGTTACGCGACGGGCACGGCGGGCAACATCAGCGCGCGGCTCGACGACGGCTGGCTCATCACGCCCACCGACGCCTGCCTGGGCGATCTCGATCCCGCGCGCATCGCCAAGGTGAGCACGGCGGGCGAATGGGTGGCGGGCGACAAGCCGTCCAAGACGCTCGCGCTGCATCGCGCCGTCTACGACCATCAGCCCGACATGCACGCGGTCGTACACACGCATTCGACGCACCTCGTCGCGCTGACGCTCGCCGGCGTCTGGCGCGCGGACGACGTGCTGCCGCCCATCACGCCGTATTACGTGATGAAGGTCGGCCACATTCCGCTGATTCCGTATTGCCGCCCCGGCGACCCGCAAGTGGCCGAGCGCGTGCGCGAACTCGCGGGCAGCGTGCGCGGCGTGCTGCTCGAACGGCTCGGGCCGGTGGTGTGGCATCGCAGCCTGCGCGAAGCGTCGGCGATGCTGGAAGAACTCGAGGAGACGGCGCGCCTCGTTCTGATGATGCAGGCGCAAGGCAAGAGCGTCGAGCCGCTCGGCGCGCAACAGATCGACGAATTGCGCACGACGTTCGGCGCGCGCTGGTAAGCGGCGCGTTCCGCAACGCCGGCATCGACGCCATCCGCAAAACGACACCCGGAGGAGACCATGCAAACCGATACCGACGCTCACACGCTTCAGTCCGCGCACCGCAAGCCGCGCTCGCTGCGCGCGCTGCTCGCCACCACGCGCTGGCGCATGATCCTCGCGCTGTTCGCGCTCTACACCGTGAACTGCATCGACCGCATGTCGCTCTCGGTCGGCATGCCGTCGATCGTGCATGAATTCGCGCTGAGCCCAGCCATGCAAGGTCTCGTGCTCTCGGCGTTCTTCTGGACCTACAGCACGTTCCAGATTCCCGCGGGCTGGGCCGCCGACCGCTTCGGGGCGCGCCGCATGATCGGCATTTCCGCCGTGCTGTGGGGCGGCTTTCAGTGCGTCGCGGGCTTCGCGATCAACGGCGTGATGCTGCTGCTTACGCGCATCGGCCTCGGCGTGTTCGAGGCGCCCTACATGCCTTCGGCGACCAAGCTCGCGGCCGCGTGGCTGCCGCCCGGCGAACGCGCGCGCGGCCTCACGCTGATCGACAGCGGCGCGCCGCTCGGCTCGGCCGTGGGCGGCCTCGTCATCAGCGCGCTGATCGGCGCGTCGGGCTCGTGGCGCACGGCGTTCATCGTGGTCGGCATCTCGACCGTGGTGCTCGGCATCGCCGTGTACCTGATGCTGCGCGAAACGCCTGAGCAGCACGCACGCCTCGACGCCGAGGAAGCGCGCGAAATTCGCGAAGCCAAACGCGTGGCCGGCGAAATGCCCGGCGACACCGCGCGCGCGCCGCTCTCGCGCGGCACCATCGCGGCCATGGTGATCGGGCGCATCGGCTGGGCCACGGTATTTTTCGGGCTGGTCACATGGGGTCCTAACTATCTTTCGGCGGGACGCGGGCTCGATATCCGCAGCATGGGCATCGCCACCTTCGCGATCTTTCTCGCGGGCGCGCTGGGCGAAATTCTCTCCGGCGCGATTGCCGACTGGCTGCAACGCGTGATGCCGCGCGCACGCGCGATGAAGCTGCTGTTCGGCGTGTCGGGCGGCATGTCGCTCCTGTGCCTCGTCGCGCTGCCGTTCGTCGAGGACGCGCGCCTCGCCGTGGCCGTGCTCGCCCTCGGCGTGTTCTTCCACCTGTGGGGCGGCCTGTACTGGCTGATTCCCGCGATGCTCGCGCCGCGCGAGCAAGTGGGCCTCGTCGGCGGCGTGATGAACTTCGCGGGCACGGGCGGCGCGATCGCGGTGCCCATCGTGGTCGGCGTAATCGTGCAGATGACGGGCGGCTATCACATGGCACTGCTGTTTCTGGCGGCCAGCGCCCTCACCTATCTGATCGGCTCGCTGCTGATCGACTTCGGCGCGAAGGACGCAACGAGCGCCGCGACGCGCACGACGGAACGCACATGAACACGAAATACGACGGCCCTATCGTCGACGCGCACCAGCACTTCTGGGCGCTCGCGGGGCGGCATCATCCGTGGCTCGCGCCGGGCGTGCGCGTGCCGCATCGCTACGGCGACTACGAGGCGATCAAGCGCGACTATCTGCCCGCCGACTATCGACGCGACGCCGCCGCTCACGACGTGATCGCCACCGTCTACGTGGAAGCGGAATGGGACCCGGCCGCGCCGCTCGACGAAACGCGCTTCGTCACGGCGCTCGCGCGCGAGCAGGGTTTGCCGAACGCGATGGCGGCCCAGGCGTGGCTCGACGCCGCCGACGCCGCCGAGGTGCTGGCCGCGCAAAGCCGCTTCGAACTCGTGCGCAGCGTGCGGCACAAGCCCGCGCACGCGAAGGCTTCGCCCGGCCACACGCTGATGTCGAACGCCCGCTGGCGCGACGGTTACGCGCAACTCGCGCAATACGGCCTGCATTTCGAGCTGCAAACGCCGTGGCATCACCTGCGCGAAGCGGCAGCGCTCGCGCGCGATTTCCCCGACACGCTGCTGATCGTCAATCACGCGGGCGTGCCCGGCGACCGCTCGGCCGCCACGCTGAACGGTTGGCGCGAAGCGCTCGCGCCGCTCGCGGCGCTGCCGAACACGGCCGTGAAGGTGTCCGGCCTGTGCGAAGCCGGCGAGGCGTGGAGCGTGGAAGCGAACCGCGAAGTGCTCGGCACGCTGCGCGATCTCTTCGGCGCGCAGCGGCTCATGTTCGGCAGCAATTTTCCCGTCGACGGCCTGTTTCTCTCGCTCGATGCGCTTATCGACGGCTTCAGGACGCTCGTCGCGCCATGGAGCGCCGCGGAGCAGCGCGCCTTCTTTCACGACACGGCGACGCGGGTGTACCGGCCCGTCGACCTGTCGAATCCGCATTCAAGGACTTCACGATGACTTCCACCGCAAGCAGCAAGACCGGCGACGCAGCCGGCAACGAAGCCGGCAACGAAGCCGGCAACGCACTCGGCTTCGATCTGCCGATCTTCGACGCTCACCATCATTTCTGGGATCTCGACGACGGCCATTTCCCGTGGCTCACCGACGACTACGATCCGCACTTTTTCCTCGGCGATTACCGCCGCATGTGCCGGAACTTCCTGCCGCCGCAATATCGCGCGGCCACGGCGGGTTTCGACGTGATCGGCACCGTGCATGTGGAAGCGGAACGCTCGCGCCGCGAGCAGGTGCAGGAAACCGCGTTTCTCACGCGCCTGAACGCGGCAACGGGTTTGCCGAGCGCCCTCGTCGGTCACGTGTATTTCGTGCAGCCCGACTGCGAAGCGGTGCTTGCGGGCCACGCGAAAAGCCCGCTCGCGCGCGGCGTGCGCTCGAAGCCGGAAATCTCTTCCGGTCCCGGCGACTCCGTGCGCGGCCAGCCCGGCACGATGCAGGACGACGCATGGCTGCGCGGCCTCGCGCTGCTCGAACGCTTCGGTTTTTCGTGGGATTTGCGTGTGCCGTACTGGCATCTGGAAGAAGCGGCCGAAGTCGCGCGCGCCTTCCCGAACACGCCCATCGTGACCAACCACCTGGGCCTGCCGCTCGACCGCTCCGACGCGGGCGTGGCGATCTGGCGGCGCGGCATGCGGGCGCTGGCGGATTGTCCCAACGTATTTCTTAAGGTATCCGAACTAGGTTTGCCCAACGGCACCTGGGACAGCGCGAGCAACCGCCGCGTGATTCGCGAAGCCGTGGATCTGTTCGGCTACGAGCGCTCGATGTTCGCGAGCAATCTGCCCGTCGGCAATCTCTCGGCGAGCTTCACCGAGATCGTCGCCGACGTGATCGGCGCACTGCCCCACGCCACCGAAAGCGAGTTGCGCGCGCTGTTCGCGGGCACGGCGCAGCGCTTTTATCGCGTCGATTAACAACGTAATTCAACGCCACGCAGGCGTTGCGCGCATAAGAACCGCACCAGGAGACAAACATGTCCATCGACGAAAACGCCGTGTTCCGCAAGGTCTCGTTACGCATCTTGCCGGTGCTGATGCTCGGCTTTTTCTTTTCGTATCTGAATCGCGTGAATGTCGGTTTCGCGAAATTGCAGATGGCGAACGAACTGCAATTCAGCGACGCCGTTTATGGCTTCGGCGCGGGCATTTTCTTCGTCGGCTACTTTTTGCTCGAAATACCGAGCAACGTGGTCCTGCATCGCGTGGGCGCGCGGCGCTGGATCTCGCGCATCATGATTACGTGGGGCCTGCTGTCGTGCGCGACCATTTTCGTGCGCACGCCCATGCAGTTCTACGTGATGCGCTTTCTGCTCGGTCTTGCCGAAGCAGGCTTCATTCCGGGCGCGATCTACTACATGTCGCAATGGTTTCCCGCTGCGCGGCGCGGGCGCGCGTGGGGCACGTTCTATATTGCGCTGGCTTCCTCTGGCGTGATCGGCGGCCTGATCTCCGGTTCGATTCTCGAGTTCTTCTCCGGGCTCGGCGGACTACGCGGCTGGCAATGGCTGATTCTCTGCGAAGGCGTGCCCACCATGCTGCTGGGCGTGTACATCTTCCTGCGCATGAGCGAAGACATTCGCTCCGTGAACTGGCTGAGCGCCGACGAAAAAAACTGGCTGAGCGACACGATGGCCGCCGAGGATCGCGTGAAGGCAGCGCACGGCTTCGGCGCGTTACTCGCGAACGGCTACGTGTGGGCGCTCGTGGCGATCTATTTTCTCTACAACGTCGGGCTCTATGCGATCAGCTTCTGGATGCCCACGCTCATTCAGCGCATGGGCGCGAAGGACGCGCTCGCCATCGGCCTGCTCAATGCCGTGCCGGGCTTGTGCGCGATCGTCTGCATGCTGGCGTTCGGTTATAGCGCCGACCGCTTCCGCGAGCGCAAATGGCATTTGATCGCGGCGTTTTCGATGGCGGCCGTGGGCTTCGTGCTGAGCGTCGTGTGGGCGCACGAACCGGTGCTCGGCATCGTTGCGCTGTGCGTGGCCAACATGGGCGTGCTCTCGATTCCCTCGTTGTTCTGGGCGGTGCCGACCTCGTTCCTGAGCGGCGTGACGGCCGCCGCCGGAATCGCGATGATCAACTCCATCGGCAATCTCGCGGGCTTCGTCTCGCCGTACATGATCGGCTCGCTCAAGGAAATGACGGGCCGCACCGACATCGCGCTCTACGTGGTGGCGGCCGGTCTCGTGCTGGGCGCGCTGCTCGTGGCGGCCGTGATGCAAACGCGCAAGGACCGTCGAGGTCTCGCGGCCAACGTGTCTCGTTGAATTCGAGGCAAATCTTTCGCACGTTGAAAAGCGCCTTCAAACGAGATCCTGGCGTTTTTCCGTGCGAAGCATCATGAGATGTCTTATGTCAGCACATGCAGCATGAAACCGTCCGCTCGTAGCTGCCAGTACTTCGCTGCGAGCATTACAGCCGCCGTCGCACGAGTCTCGTCAGATATCTTTGAGCGCAGCGATTAGATACTGGGTAAAGACCTTGGCTGCCCGGCTTGCGCCCCTGCCGCTGACGTATACGGCATGAAGGTCCGATGAGCCCAGATCCCACTGCGGCAAGACGCGCACGAGAGACCCCTTTTCCGTTTCAACGCGGCAAGCGCCGCTCGTCGTCATGGTGATGCCAAGACCGGCAACCGCCGCGGCAATCGCCCCCTCGTTGCCGTCGACCCGAAACCGGCTATCGAGGCGGATCGACGTTTTCTTTCCGCCTCGGCGAAACGACCATGCCATGTCCGACGTCATCGGGCCGACGATGAGGTCGTGCGCAGAAAGATCCGTTGGATGCTTCGGCATCCCCGCTTTTGCAAGGTAACCTGGCGAAGCAACGAGCACACGTGGCCACGAACGTATCCGACGCGCTGTGGCGGACGAATCCCCCAGTACGCCCAAACGCAGGGCAACGTCAACGCCTTCGGGGATGAGGTCCTGCCGCTGGTCGACAAGCAACAGATCCAGTTTCAGCGAGCGATGACGGTCCACGAAGCCCGGCAGCCTGGGAATCACTTCGCGCACCGCCAGGCTCGATCCCATGCCGACACGGAGAACGCCGTGCAATTCGTCGGACTCGCGCACCGCGTCTTCGGCATTTTCAAGTTCGGCGAGGATGGGCTCGAGCCGGGCCAGGAAAGCAGCGCCGGCATCCGTCAACGTGACGGCCCGCGTCGAGCGCAGCAGCAACGTCGCGCCCATGTCCCGCTCCAGTTGCGCAATCGCACGCGAAGCGGACGACTGAGGAATGTCCAGTTCGCGCCCGGCCGCCGAGAAGCTTCCCGTGCGGGCCACCCTGACAAAGAGGCGCAAAGCGGCGAGATGATCACTCATAGCGCGAATGGATAACTGAAATGCCGATTATTCCACTACCGGCCGGAATCGGTTTTCCGGATCATAGCCCCATCGCTCGATCCCGAGCCGATCCCGAGCCAACGGTTAATCCAGAGCACGCTATGTCATTGCAGGAACTTCTCGACGCTATTGCCGCCTCCGGCTTGCCGCTTCAGGGCAAACTCGATGCCCTGCGCACCGAGTTCGAAACGAACGTCGCTCCGCCGGCCGTCGTCGAATTGCTGCATCGCGCAACCGCCGAACTGATCTCGACTGGCGCTGTGGACAAGGCGCTCAAGGCAGGCGACATCGCCCCCGAATTCACGCTGTCCGACGCGCACGGTAAGCAGGTCGCCTCCCGAAGTCTGCTGGCCCGCGGCCCGCTCGTGGTGACGTTCTATCGCGGCGTCTGGTGTCCGTACTGCAACTTCGACCTCCAGGCGCTCGAAGCCGCACGCACCGAAATCGAGGCGCGCGGCGCAACGCTCGTCGCAATTTCGCCGCAGACGAACGCCAACAGCCGAAAGTCGCAACGCGAGAACAAGCTCGGCTTTCCGATCCTGAGCGACGAGGCCGGCAAGGTCGGTGCGCGGTTCGGCGTGCGCTGGACCGTGCCCGATTATCTGCACGACGTACACCGGCAACTCGGCGCGGACCTCACCGGTTTCAACGGCGACGAAAGCTGGACGCTGCCGATGCCGGCCCGCTACGTGATCGACCGTGACGGCACCATCGCCTATGCGGAAATCAATCCCGACTACACACGTCGCCCCGAACCGTCGGAGGTATTTCCCGTTCTCGAAGCGCTCGCACTCCGGCAGGGGCGCCCTTGATGGATAGGCGCGGAAAGCCGCCGCGACCGGGCCGTGAGACAATCGACGAAGCCCTCCGAACTGATCGACCCAGCCGCCGTCCGCCACCCGAATGTCCAGCTCAACGCCGCTGTCGTCCAGACGTCTCTCTTCCGCTCATCTGGACGAGCTTATCGCGCTGCTCGAAATCCGCGTGCTGGGCTTGTCCGAGTGCCTCGTGAGCGAGGGCTTCATGCTCGACCTGGACGGCAACGACGCGCCGGGCATTCACTACATTCTTTCCGGCGCAGGACTGTTGCACATCGAGGGCGCCGATACCGTCCCGCTTTCGCCGCACACATTGCTGATCGTCCCGCCGCATCATCCGCTAAAGCTCGAAGTGCCCGCCAACCGGGCCGGGATCGCGCCGACCGTCGTTACCGGACGGGAACACAAACACGCGGCCGATTCCATCAACCGGTTCCGGGCCGGCACGACGGAGCCCATGACCGTGATGATCTGCGGCTACTTCAATGCCGCCTTCGGCGCGTCGATCAACCTCTTCGAAACCCTCTCGGCACCGATCGTCGAGCAATTCGATCCGTCCGACCGGCTCGACGTTTATCTGCGCACGGCGTTCGACGAATTGATGGCGCAGGAGATCGGCGCCGGCGCAATGTCGGGCGCGCTGCTCAAGCAGGTCATCGTCGCACTGGTACGCCGCTCGCTGAAAACGAGCGCGCTCTGGATGGAGCGTTTTGCGCTGCTCGGCGACCCGCAGATCGCGCGCGCCTTCGCCGACATGACCGCGCGGCCGGCCGCGCCGCATACCGTCGAGAGCCTCGCGCGGATATCCAGTCTGAGCCGTTCAGCCTTCATGGCGCGCTTCTCGGCAGCGTTCGGCCAGACGCCGATGCAGGTGTTGCGCGACCTCCGCATGCGCCAGGCCGCCGCCAACCTGCGCGCCGGCGATCTCGCGCTCGACCAGGTGGCTCGCAACGCCGGCTATGCGAGTCGCGGCGCGTTCATGCGCGCGTTTCGCGAGATTTACGGCACGGGGCCGGCCGAGTATCGGGCGGCGTCGCCCGGCACCTGAGCGACGCTGCTACCCGCACTAGCGGCGTCCACGCTGTCCGTGTACCGACAACGGCGGACTTTTGCGCACGTTTGCAGGAACCTGTGCATGGGGACCGCTTATAGACTGCTCGGCAATGCAGGAGTCCCTGTTTCCTGCAGCGACCCACTGCAAGTTCACATCGAACCAGGAGTATCGCCATGAGCCGCATCGTCATTCCCCAAAGCATTCCCGCCGAATCGAAAGCCGTGGTCGACGGCATCTCGCGTCAACTCAAACTCACGCCCAATCTTTTCCGCATCATGGCGCAAAGCCCGCAGGCGCTGAACGGCTGGGCCGGCTTGCAAGGCGCACTCGCGAAGACGCTCGACGTCAAGACGCGCGACGGTATCGCGCTCGCCGTTTCGCAGGCCAACGGCTGTCGGTATTGCCTGAGCGCGCATAGCCACGTGGCGCGCGAGTTCGTCGGTCTTTCGGACGACGAAATCCGTCGCAATCGTCTGGGCGAGTCCGAATCGCCCCGAGTGGCGGCCGCCGTCGCATTTGCGCGCAAGCTGGTGGAAGCGCGCGGCAAAGTGACCGCCGCCGACCTGGATGCCGTGCGCGCGGCAGGTTACAGCGACGCCAACGTCGTCGAAATCATTGCGCTGAGCGCACAGTTCCTGCTGACGAACTTCGTCAACAACGTGTTCGATACGGAGATCGATTTCCCCGTGGTCGACGCGGAAGTCGCCTGAGTGGCCTTAGGAGCCGTCATGGCTCCCTTCATCTCACGAATGGAGTCCATCATGTCACGCACCATCGCCGAAAAACGCGCCGCGTTCCGTACCTTGCATGCAAGCGGCTGTTTCGTGCTGCCGAACCCGTGGGACGCCGGCAGCGCGCGCTATCTTGCCAGCCTCGGCTTCGCGGCGGTCGCCACCACGAGTTCGGGGTACGCGTGGTCGACCGGCCACGCCGACACTCACGTGGGTCGCGATGCCGTGCTGGCGCACTTGCGTGCGATGGTTGACGCGACGGATCTGCCCGTCAATGCGGACTTCGAAAACGGCTTCGGCGCAGATGCGGCGGGCGTGGCCGAAAGCGTGAAGCTCGCGGTCGCGACCGGCGTTGCAGGTCTGTCGATCGAGGATGCAACCGGCGACGTCGGCGACCCGCTGTTTCCGCTCGAAATAGCGGTGGCGCGGCTCGCGGCGGCGCGCCGCGCGATCGACGAGAGCGGCGGCGATACGCTGCTCATCGGCCGCGCTGAAAACTTCTTCGTCGGCGCGCCCGATCTGGAAGACACGATCAGACGCCTGCAAGCGTACGCAGCAGCGGGCGCGGACTGTCTCTATGCGCCCGGCATTCGCACGCGCGAGGAGATCGAAGCCGTCGTCGCCGCCGTCGCGCCCAAGCCGGTGAATGTGCTGATCGGCGCGAACTCGACATTCACGCTGGAGGATCTGGCGGCGCTCGGGGTGCGACGCGTCAGCGTCGGCGGCGCGCTCGCCCGGGCAGCGTGGGGCAGCTTCATGCGTGCCGCGCAAACGCTTTCGCAGGGGCGCTTCGATGGCTTCGGCGACGCGGCATCGGGCGCGGAACTCAATGCGTTATTCGGCGGAGATGCCTGAAGCACATTACTTCAATTCATCGTTCTTCATTCGAGGATTATCAAATGGCTCGCGAAATTATCCGCGTAGAACCGCTGTCCAGTTGGCTCGAACGCTGGAAGGCACCGACCTCCGTCGTGACCCGTCATGGCGACACGGTTTATGTGTCCGGCCTGCCGCCGTTCGATCCGCAAAGCGGCGAAGTGCTCGACGCCCCGATCGAACAGCAAACCCAGCGTGTACTGGAGCAACTCGAACTCTGCCTGGAAACAGCAGGCTCGTCGCTGGACCAGGTACTCAAATGCAACGTCTACTGCACGTCGATCGAGCACTTTCCGGTGGTCAACGAGATCTATGCACGCTTCTTTGGATCACAGCCGCCCGCACGCATCTTCGTCAACGTACCGGCATGGCCGGGCCGCTTCGATATCGAAATCGACTGCGTGGCCGCGGCTTGAACAGACGGAGCTTCCCGAGATAAGGAAGCAGGCCGCTGCGCGGATCAAAGCGGCAATGGACTACGTTTCGTCGGCTATTACACGTCAGTGGACGACACAACCATCTTGCCGCCTGCTTCGTTCGCTTCCATCACGCGATGCGCTTCGTGAATCTGATCAAAGCCGAACACGCGTGACGGCTTCGCATTGAGGCGGCCGGCGGCGACGTCGGCAGCGATGGCTTGCAGCGGCACGTCGGAGAGCGGAAAACCCGGCGTGCCGGACACGAAGCTGCCGAAGAACGTTAGATACACGCCGCTCGACATCTGCAACAGGGGGTTGAAATCGGCGATGGGCGCGAGGCCGCCAAGCCAGCCCGCGAGACACGCGCGGCCAGCGCGCCGAAGCATCGCGAGCGAGTCGAGAATCGTGCTGTTGCCGACCAGATCGAGCACGGCATCGAGTTGCTTCGCTTCGGCGATGCGCTTCGACAGATCGGGGCCTTCCAGTTCGACCCGCGCGGCGCCCAGCCTGGCGAGCATCGCGAAGCGCGCGGGATTGCGCGTCGTCGCGATCACGTTTACGCCGGCGTTCACGGCGAGATTGACGGCCGCCTGGCCGAACGACGACGTCGCGCCGCGAATCACGAGCGTTTGCCCCTCGCGGATTTCGAGGTTGCGGAACAGACACGTCCATGCCGTCGCGTACGTTTCTGGAATGGCCGCGAGCGTTTTGACGCGCACCTCCGGATTTGCAGGCTAGCGATCGCGAAACGAGGCGGATACCACCGTGCTCTCATCTCGCACAATCCGAATCGATCGTCGTCCGCATGGAATCTGTCGCGAAGCGGCATAGGCCACACTATTGATACGACATCGTGAATGTAGCTGCGGCGGTTACTTTGCCAGGCGTCAGGGAACCGGCGGTGCGGACGTACTGGGCAGTCAGTGGAATCTTCATCACACCGCCACTTGCAGTGCCAGCGGACCATTGATTCGTAGTGCCGATCAATGCAGAGTCCGGGCCGTATCCGATCGTCGTACCGCCATTGATGACCTGCAAACCCACTCCCGTTGCTGTTGAACCCGTCGTCAGCCCCAGCGTTGTCGACACGTTTGACATATTGGACGCGTCAGTCAGGGTAACGTTCACCCGTACTCCAGAGGCACACGTCAGGTCGATCTCGAAGGGCGTCTTCCCCGCAGCAGCACCAGCACTGCCAAGACTCGCCGCGCTGATTGCAGGCAGATTCACAGCGATGGACGGCGTCGTTACGGTGCATCCCATGGCGGTCACTGCCGTGACATTGGCGGGTGACACAACCCGGAAGGCGTAGTTGCCCAATGCGCCCACATAGTAGAAGCCCACCACATTGGGAACGCCGGACCCGGTCGGGTTGAGTGAAAGCGTCCCGGACCCGACCGGGCCAGTCACCACCAGGTTGACGGTCACGAACACCTGCGAAGGGAAGTAATCCGCACCCGAGTTATTGGGAAGCGACGATCCAGCGAGCTGTGTATCTGTGCTTATGTTTCCGGGCAGGCCGCCGCCGGAAAGTGACGCTGTGTAGCCGATCCCTTTCACCGACGTCGTGCCAACGCGATTCGCTACTACTGGCCCCGTATTGATCTGCCAGTAGATCGTCCCTGAAGTCCCGCAAGTGGTATTACTGTATGTGGTGCCCGCGGTGCCGGATACGGCGACTGTCGTCGTGGCAATGACCGAGCCGATCGGGGCGTTCACCGGAATACTGATGGTCGCTGGAAAGCTAACCGGCGTATCGCCAAGATTGATGCTCGGGTTACATGCTGCTGCGTGAGCCGGCGCCGTGCAGAACAGGAGCGCCGCGATTGCCAGCAATGCACCAGGGTACCAGGGGCGGCTGGATTGCCCCTCGTGAGGGAAACGGAGGAATGAAACCATTGAATCCCTACCTGGAAGCATCTCCGTCCCGAAAGGGGCAGTTGCGGAACGACCTGCCTCCTCGCCCATGCACGCATTGAAACGGGTGGCGCGCGACTGCCCCGGCTTCTGGTCTGCCTGGGTACAGGGGCAACAGGCCCTGCGGGATGGTTTACGTAATAAAAAAGTATAGATCTTCACGAAATCCATGCTCGGTCCCTGCTGGCCGGCGACATTCGCGGCTGCCAGCGTGTGGCGCGGCCATCCGTACCGGTTGTGCGGAACGCCGCGCCTGCCCGCTTACTTCTCGCAGGCCGCTTCGATGGTCGTCCACGTGGACGACTTCGCGTTCATCGTCGCCGGTAGCGAATACGTCAGCCGGCACTGCTGCCGGTTGGTGCCCTCGGCCCAT
>NZ_CAJMZE010000061.1:0-17888 GCF_905220235.1 Paraburkholderia sp. J41
CGCGCCTGGGGGCGTCTCGCCGTTGCGCATGTGGCTCTGCGTTGCCGCCGCGACGTGCGGCCTCTGTGTGGCCTTCTGGAGCGTGCGCCGGTTTGCCCTGCGCCATGCCGTGCCGACCTGCGCGGCGTCAATCAGCCCATCGTCCCCACGCACCAGCGCGCCGCGCTCGACGCCGCGCCGCACCTGTTTTTCGTTGCATCCTTCGCGGCGTGCAAACTCGCTGGCGTTGATGCGTTCGGACATTTCGCACCTCGGACAATTTTTATGATGGCTCGCTACAGCCAGATCGCGCTGTGCAAACTCACTCGCCCGGTTCTTCGTCCCATCCGCGTTGCCAGGCCGTTCGGCGTATCGTCGCATTCAGGTGCTTGGCCATTACGGCATTTGCAAGCGCGGTTTGCGCCGTCCGTACCCATGCAATCCCGCTGCTATCGGTCATGTTGCTTTCGGGGTCCCTGAAGTATTTCCGGGTCTCGTCGATAGAATGCGGGTCAACCCCGGCGATAAGCGCCGCTGCATCTTCCACGCTGAGCGGGTCAACCAGGTTCCACAGCGGATTGATTGCTCTGTATGAATACGGGTCGTTCACGATGCCCCCCGCAAGCGTCACGAATGTAGAGACGGATTCTAGCGGAACGAAGCGGCTAGGCGACTGGCGAGCCATCGGGCGGAATCGCTCGCCCAGCCGTGAAACACTGCTCGCTGATGGGCTATTTGATGGGCCGGAAAAAACAAAAACCCCATAAGTCCTTGAACTTACAGGGTTTCCACCGCCCTTTCTGGCGGAGGCGGTGAGATTCGAACTCACGGAAGGGTTACCCCTTCGCCGGTTTTCAAGACCGGTGCATTCAACCACTCTGCCACACCTCCGGAGCCGCGCATTGTAACCTGGATCGTTCGCCGCACGGCAGCCTCGGCGCATAAACGCCGTTCGCATCAAAGCTTCACGCGTCGTCCTTCAAAAACAGCGCTTGCAGGTCGTTGAGGAAGCGTTGGCCGAGTTCGGTCGGCGCGATTTTTTCGTGGTCGCGCGTGATGAGTCCGCGTTGTTCCGCATCGCGCAGCGCCGGCTCGATCGTCGTGATCGGCAAGCCCGTGCGCTCGATGAAGCGATGCACCGGAAAGCCTTCCACGAGCCGCAGCGCGTTCAGCATGAATTCGAACGGCAGATCGCGCGCGCTCACCTCGTGTTCTTCCTGGATCGGCGTGCCGGCGCGCGCCTGTTCGATGAACGACGTCGGATGCTTGTAGCGCATCTGGCGCACGATCCGGTTCGGAAACGAGAGCTTCGAATGCGCGCCCGCGCCGATGCCGAGGTAATCGCCGAAACGCCAGTAGTTGAGGTTGTGCTGCGACTGCCGGCCCGGCTGCGCATACGCCGACACCTCGTAGCGCCCATAGCCTGCCTCGGCGGTGCGCGCGTGAATCCATTCCTGCATGTCGGCGGATTGATCGTCGTCGGGCAGCGTGGGCGGAAACTTCGCGAACAGCGTGTTCGGTTCGAGCGTGAGGTGATAGAGCGACAGATGCGGCGGCTTGAACGCGAACGCCGTTTCAATGTCGGCCTGACATTCGGCGAGCGTTTGCTGCGGCAGCGCGAACATCAGGTCGAGGTTGAAGTTGTCGAACGTGCTCGCCGCGACTTCCACGGCATGACGCGCCTGCGCCGCGTCGTGAATCCGGCCGAGCGCCTTCAAATGCGCCTCGTTGAAACTCTGGATGCCGACCGAAAGCCGGTTCACGCCGCTTGCGCGAAACTGCGCGAATTTCGCGGCTTCGAAGGTGCCGGGATTCGCTTCGAGCGTGATTTCGGCGTCGGCGTCGAGCGGCAGCAGCGCGCGCACGTCGGAAAGCAGGCGGTCGAGTCCCTTGGCCGAAAGCAGGCTGGGCGTGCCGCCGCCGATGAAGATCGTGTGTACCTGGCGGCCCCACACGAGCGGGAGCGCCTGTTCGAGGTCGGCGCGCAAGGCGTCGAGATAATCGTCTTCGGGAAAGCGCTCGCCTTTCCACTCGTGCGAGTTGAAATCGCAATACGGGCACTTGCGCACGCACCACGGAAAATGCACGTAAAGCGAAAGCGGCGGCAGCGAAGTCAGGCGAACGCTGCCCGGCATCGTGAACGACTTCACGACTTCGATGCCGATGCGGTGCTGCCGGCTCACGCTTCCTCCTGAAGCCGCGCGAGCAGTTGGCGCAGCGCGATCGCGCGATGGCTCGACGCGTTCTTGAGCGCCGGATCGACTTCGGCGGCCGTGGCTTCGAGTTCGGGCACGTAGAAGTAGGGATCGTAGCCAAAGCCGTTCCCGCCGCGCGGCGCGTCGATCACGACGCCCTGCCAGCGGCCTTCGGCGATGAGCGGCTCGGGATCTTCCGCGTGGCGCACGAGCGCGAGCACGCAGTAGTAGTACGCGCGGCGGTCGGCGTGTTCCTTGAGATTGGCGACGAGCAGCGCGTTGTTCGCGGCGTCGCTTTTTTCGCCGCCCGCGCGTTGCGCATAGCGCGCCGAATGCACGCCCGGCGCTCCACGCAGCGCGCGCACGCACAAGCCCGAATCGTCGGCGATGGCGGGCAGGCCCGTGAGCTTCGCCGCGTGACGCGCCTTCGCGAGCGCGTTTTCGACGAAGGTCGGATGCGGTTCCTCGGCTTCCGGCACGTTCAGCGCGCCTTGCGGCACGAGTTCGATGCCGGCCGCGCCCAGCAGCGCCGCGAATTCGCGCAGCTTGCCCGCGTTGTTCGACGCGAGCACGACGCGCTTCATAGCGCTATTCATGGCGCCGTTCGTGGCGCCGCTCGTCGCGGTTGCGCCGCCTGGGGCGCCGGTCGAGGCGCTGTTCGAAGCGCTGTTTAAAGCATCAGCCATGCACGATCTCCAGCGCGGCTTTCTGCTTTTCGATCAGCGTGCGGATACCGCCTTGCGCGAGGTCGATCAGCGCGCTGAGTTCGTCGCGCGAGAACGGCGCGCCTTCGGCCGTGCCCTGAACTTCGACAAGCCCTCCCGAGCCCGTCATCACCACGTTCATGTCGGTGTCGCACTGCGAATCTTCGGCATAGTCGAGATCGAGCACGGGCACGCCCTCGTGGATGCCGACCGAAATCGCGGCCACGTAGTCGCGGATCGGCGAGCGTTCGAGGCGGCCGGTGGCGAGCAGCTTCGACACGGCATCGTGCGCCGCGACGAACGCGCCCGTGATGCTGGCCGTGCGCGTGCCGCCGTCGGCTTGCAGCACGTCGCAGTCGAGATTGATGGTGCGCGCGCCGAGCGCTTCGAGGTCGAACACCGCGCGCATCGCCCGGCCGATCAGGCGCTGGATTTCCTGCGTGCGGCCGGTTTGCTTGCCGCGCGCGGCTTCGCGGTCGCTGCGCGTGTGCGTGGCGCGCGGCAGCATGCCGTATTCGGCCGTGAGCCAGCCTTGGCCCTTGTCGCGCAGGAACGGCGGCACGCTTTCGGAGACGCTCGCGGTGCACAGCACCTTGGTGTCGCCGAATTCGACGAGCACCGAGCCTTCGGCGTGCTTCGTGTAGTGGCGGGTGATGCGGACGTCGCGAAGCTGGTCGGCCGCGCGGCCCGACGGGCGCTGGATCGGTTGGGTCATCGTGGAAGGTGCCGGTTTGCGTGCATGGAGCACGGCGGGGAAGGGAAACCGCAATTTTACCGCCTTCGTGCGCGGCGCGATGCGTGCCGCCCGCCCGGCGAAAGCGGTGCGCGCCGGGCGGCGCGCGAGGCAGGGAAGCCGGCGCGGTGGAAGCGTGACGCAAACGTGATGGAAGCGTGACGGGACGTCGGGGCGAGAAGCCGCGCGCCAGCCGCCGCGAGCGCGCGCACGAGAAGCCACGGGAAGCCACGAGAGAAGCGCGCGGCACGGGCGCGCGGACACGCGCATTCGAAGGGCGCGCCGCCAAAAATGGGATAATACGGATTCTCCGCTCCGCGCTCTCGTCCGTTTCCCAGACCGTCGACGACTACGCGCCGGGCGCCTCGATTTTCCCGCCGTGCTCCGCGCGCGTTTGGCGCGACACCACGGCTTCTTCGCGAGACGAACCATGATTTACAGCATGACCGGCTATGCCAGCGCCACGCGCGAGCTTGCTGCGGCATCGGGCGCGGGCGGCGCGAGCGTTTCCGTCGAATTGCGCACCGTGAATTCGCGCTTCCTCGACCTGAACTTCCGCATGCCCGAGGACGTTCGCGTGATCGAGCCGACGCTGCGCGAGATGCTGATGACGAAGCTCTCGCGCGGCAAGGTCGACATCCGCATCAACATCCAGCGCGCCGAGCAGGCCGCCAACGCGGGCGCGCTCAACCGCGACGCGCTGGAACAGCTTGCCGTGCTGGAGCGCGCGGTGCTCGATGCGTTTCCCGAGTCGGGCCGGTTGCGCACGGGCGAAATCCTGCGCTGGCCGGGCGTGCTCGCCGAAAGCGGCGTGGCGCCCGAGGTGCTGCGCGACGCGGTGCTCGGCTGCGGCAAGCAAGCCATCGCCGATCTCATCGAAGTGCGCGCGCGCGAAGGCGCGCAACTCGCGACCATGCTGCTCGCGAACGTCACCGAGATGGAAGCGATCGTCGCGCGCATCACGCCGCTCGTGCCGGAACTGATCGCGAAGCATCAGCAGAAGATCGTCGAGCGCTTGCAGGAAGCGCTCGGCATTGCAGCGCCCATTGGCGAAGGGAACGGCAGCGGCGGCAACATCGGCAACATTTCGCGCGACGAAGTGGCCGAACGCATTCGCCAGGAAGTGACGATGTACGGCATCCGCATCGACATCGCCGAAGAACTGTCGCGTCTCACCGCGCATCTGAATGAAACGCGCCATGTGATCGAGAAGGGCGGGCGCGTGGGCAAGCGGCTCGACTTCATGATGCAGGAGCTCAACCGCGAAGCGAACACGCTGGGCTCGAAGGCGGCGGCGAAGGAGCTTGCCGATGCCTCGATGACGCTCAAGCTGCTCATCGAGCAGATGCGCGAGCAAGTGCAGAATCTGGAATAAGGAAGCAACCAACATGACCGACTCCACCCACGCGTCGCTCACGGAAGTGAAAGCCGCCGACGTGAAGCCCGAGAAGAAGCGCAATCCGTACGCGGGCACGTATCCCGGCAATCTGTTCATGGTGGTCGCGCCTTCGGGCGCGGGCAAGTCCACGCTCGTGAACGCGTTGCTCGCCGAGGACAGCGCGATCCGTCTGTCGATCTCGTACACGACGCGCGAGCCGCGTTCGAAGGAGCGCGACGGCGAGCATTACCACTTCACGACCGTCGACGATTTCCTCACGCGTCATGCGGCCGGCGAGTTTCTCGAAAGCGCGGAAGTGCATGGCAACTACTACGCCACCTCGCGCGTGTGGATCGAGGACCAGATGAAGCAGGGCTGCGACGTGCTGCTCGAAATCGACTGGCAGGGCGCGCAGCAGGTGAAGAAACAGTTTCGCAACGCGGTGGAGATTTTCATCCTGCCGCCGTCGCTCGAAGCGCTCGCCGACCGCCTGAAAAAGCGCGGCGAGGACGAACCGAACGTGATCACGCGGCGTCTGCTGGCGGCAGGCAGCGAGATTGCGCATGCCAGCGAGTCGGAGTACGTCGTCATCAACGAAAACTTCGATCGTGCGTTGCAGGAACTGCGCAACATCGTGAGCGCGACGCGTCTGCGTTTCGCTTCGCAATATGCGCGGCATACGGAGCTGTTCGTGCAGCTCGGTATCCACCAGCCCCAGCCCGGCGCATCGGGCACATAAGGTAGAATAAGAACCTGCTGAGAATGAGAAGGAAACCGACATGGCCCGCATCACCGTCGAAGATTGTTTGAAACAGATTCCGAACCGCTTCGAACTGGCGCTCGCCGCGACGTATCGCGCGCGCCAGCTCGCACAAGGTCACACGCCGAAGATCGAAAGCCGCGACAAGCCGACCGTCGTCGCGCTGCGCGAGATCGCTTCCGGCCAGGTGGGTCTGGAAATGCTGAAGAAGGTGCCGGTCTAACGGCATCGGGGCACGCCTTCACGCGTGCCCGTTTTTGCTTTACCGTCATTCGTCATACGCGCAGCCGCAACGATCGCATCAACCGTCAACGCCAGACCTGATACGGAGGGGAACATGAGCACGACGCCCTCACCGGCCACCGAGGTGGACCAGGAAGCCGAGACCGCGAACCCTGCGCGCAATTACATCGACGCGGTTCTCGAACAGTCGTTTCGCCATCTGTTCGGGCCCACCGCGACGCCGGAGCAGCCCCGCAAGCACGGGGTCGTCTCCATCGCCAATCTGACCGCCGCGCTTTCCGGTTACCTCACGCCCGAGGAAATCAAGGAAGTGAAGGCGGCGTTCCACTTCAGCGACGAAGCCCACCTCGGGCAATATCGCCAGAGCGGCGAACCCTATATCACCCATCCCGTCGCCGTCGCGGAAATCTGCGCCGGCTGGAAGCTCGACGCGCAGTCGATCATGGCCGCGCTCCTGCACGACGTGATGGAAGACCAGGGCGTGACCAAGGCGGAACTCGCCGAGCGCTTCGGCGCGAAAGTCGCGGAACTGGTCGACGGCCTGTCGAAACTCGACAAGATGGAGTTTCGCAACCGCGAGGAAGCGCAGGCGGAAAATTTCCGCAAGATGCTGCTCGCGATGGCGCGCGACGTGCGCGTCATTCTCGTCAAGCTCGCCGACCGGCTGCACAACATGCGCACGCTCGGCGCGGTGCCGCCCGAGAAGCGCCGCCGCGTGGCGCGCGAAACCATCGACATCTACGCGCCCATCGCGCACCGTCTGGGCCTGAACAACACGTATCGCGAGTTGCAGGACCTGAGCTTTGCGAACTTCAATCCAAACCGCTACGCCACGCTCGAAAAAGCGGTGAAGTCGGCGCGCGGCAATCGGCGCGAAGTGGTGAGCAAGATTCTCGAAGCGGTGCAGCGCGCGATCGCCGAGGCGAAGCTCGACGCCGAAGTCACGGGCCGCGAGAAAACCATCTTCAGCATCTACAAGAAGATGCGCGACAAGCAGTTGTCGTTCTCGCAGGTGCTCGACGTGTACGGCTTTCGCGTGGTGGTGGAGTCGGCGCTCGAATGCTATACGTGCATCGGCGCGCTCCATGCGCTCTACAAGCCGGTGCCGGGCAAGTTCAAGGATTACATCGCCATTCCCAAGGTGAACGGCTATCAGTCGCTGCACACCACGCTCGTGGGTCCGTTCGGCGCGCCCATCGAGTTTCAGGTGCGCACGCGCAAGATGCACGAGATCGCCGAAGCGGGCGTGGCCGCGCACTGGCTTTACAAGAACGGCGGCGCTGACCTGAACGACGTGCAAAAGCGCGCGCACCAGTGGCTCAAGTCGCTGCTCGACATTCAGAGCGAAGCGGGCGACTCCAGTGAATTCCTCGAACACGTCAAGATCGACCTGTTCCCGGATGCCGTGTACGTGTTCACGCCGAAGTCGAAAATCATGGCGTTGCCGCGCGGCGCCACGGCGCTCGACTTCGCGTATTCGATCCACAGCGACCTGGGCAACCAGTGCGTCGCGGTGAAGATCAACAACGAATTGCTGCCGCTGCGCACGGAGCTCAAGAGCGGCGACATCGTGGAAGTGATCACGGCGCCGTATTCGAAGCCGAACCCCGCGTGGCTCGGTTTCGTGCGCACCGGCAAGGCGCGTTCCGCGATCCGTCATTATCTCAAGACGATGCGGCTCACGGAGTCCGTGCAGCTTGGCGAGCGGCTCGTCGATCAGGCGCTCAAGGGCTACGGCTACCAGCTTGCCGAAGTGTCGCCGGAAGTGTGGGACAAGCTCGTGCAGTGGACGGGCAACAAGAACCGCCAGGAAATTTTCGCCGACATCGGCCTTGGCCGGCGCGTGGCGGCGGTCATGGCCAAGCGCATCGAAGTGCTGATGAACGGCCAGGACGCCGACGATCCCGAGCATCATCACGCGCCGCGCGACCCGAACGCGCCGCATGCGCCGCCGGTCGTCATCACGGGCACGGAAGGCATGTCGGTGCAGCTTTCGGCCTGTTGCCGCCCGATTCCCGGCGACGACATCATGGGTTACATCGGCATCGGGCTCGGCATGGCGATTCACACCACCGACTGCCGCGTGGCGCAGCGCATTCACCGCCGCGATCCGGGCCGCTGGATCGACGTCGCCTGGGCGCCGCAGCCGGGACGCCTGTTCGACGTCGCCGTGAAGGTGCTCGTGAAGAACACCAAGGGCGTATTCGCGCGCGTGGCCGCCGACATCACGTCCGCCGACGCCAATATTGTCCACATCGCCATGGACGACGACCTCGCGCAGGAGTCGAATCTGCTGCGCTTCGTGATCCAGGTGAGCGATCGCGTGCATCTTGCGAACGTCATGCGCCGCGTGCGCACCAACCCGGACGTGATGCGCATTGCGCGCGAGCGTCCGAGCGACGACGGGCATCATCGTCACGACGGCGGCATGCGCATCGACCGCGAGCGCGCGGACTACTAGCGGCTGGCCACTGAGCCGGCGCCGCGTTCCGGCGTCGCGCCGTTGCAACCGTTCGGGGGCGGCCCGGCTTTTGCGGCACAAAGCGTTGCGATTCACCTTCGAATCCGAGACGAGGGCACACATGAACGTAGCTGATCTCACCGGCATGGCGCTCGACTATTGGGTCGCGCGCAGCCTGCCGGAATTCGTGCGCGAAATCTATTTCACCGACAGCGGCGAAACCGTCGCCGTGCGCGGCAACGACCGCGGCCGTCCCTGGGACGGCCGCTTCATGCCGAGCGAGTCGTGGGAAGCGGCGGGCGTGGTGCTCGAACGCTCACGGCGCATCGACTTGCGCGACGGCGATCCCGCCTATTGTTCGGCCGAATTCGAGGGCGGTACGCGCGCCGTGGAGGCGCACGGCGCGACGCGGCGCGAGGCGTTGCTGAGGGCGTTCGTGGCGAGCCGCTTCGGCGAGACGGTGGGGCAGATGCTGCGCCAGCCGCAAGCGCTCAACGGCACGACCATGGAGCTGGTGGACGAGCCTGGCGCCGTGGGCGACGTGGAGGACTTGCCACGTCCCGACGGGCAGATTGGCGACGTCAAATCGTTGCCGCGCTGATTCGGCGAAAGGGCGCTGCCGAGCCGGCTTCGAAAGGTCACGCGGAAAACGGCGCTAAAAAGACAAAGGGCCTTTCCGTAAGGAAAGGCCCTTCGAATGGTGGCGCGGCTGGCAGGATTCGAACCCACGACCCCTTGGTTCGTAGCCAAGTACTCTATCCAACTGAGCTACAGCCGCACGCAAAAGCGTGACATCAACTACTGAATACTGCTTGAAACCTTTCGTGCTTGCCTAGAAGCAGGAAACGCTTCGAATAAGTGGCGCGGCTGGCAGGATTCGAACCCACGACCCCTTGGTTCGTAGCCAAGTACTCTATCCAACTGAGCTACAGCCGCACGCAGAAGTGAGATTATAGCAAAGGTTTTGGAAAAGGGAAGGACTTCGGCGCGATTTGTCTCGATTTGTCTTATCGTGTGCATCGCGTGTAACCTGACCGGACAAGGGCCACGCTCAAAAGGCCGCGCCCATAAGTCAGGCTACGAACGCGCATTTCATCGATCCATCATGAACAAGGCTTTTGTCAAAGAATCGACCGACAACGACGACGACGAACTCGAAGCCGGTCTGCCGCCCATTCCACCCGGTGCGAAGAACTACATCACGCCTGCGGGCTACGAGCGCATGCGCAGCGAGCTGCTGCACCTCATTGACGAGGCACGGCCCGAAGTCGTGAAGCTCGTGTCGTGGGCGGCCTCGAACGGCGACCGCTCCGAGAACGGCGATTACATCTACGGCAAGCGACGGCTGCGCGAAATCGACCGGCGTATCCGCTTTCTCACGAAGCGGCTCGATCTGGCCGAAGTGGTCGACAGCAGCCGGCAGGAGAGTGTCGATCAGGTGTTTTTCGGCGCGACGGTCGAGTACGGGACCGAGGACGGCGAGGTGCATACGATCACGATCGTCGGTATCGACGAAGTGGATCTCGATCACGGCCACGTGAGCTGGATTTCACCCATTGCGCGCGCGTTGCTCAAGGCGAAGATCGGCGATCAGGTGATTCTGCATACGCCTGCGGGACCCACGCCCATCGACGTGCTAGACGTGAGCTACCCGGCGGTATAGCGCGGTTCGTGCGCCTTGTCGGCGGGTTTGGCTGGCAGGTTTTGTCGGCAGAAATGAGAAAAGGCGCCGCAAGCGGCGCCTTTTGCGTTGCCGGACTGGCCGAAGCGGCCAGTCGCGAGCTTGCATCCAGGCCTTGAAACAGGCCCGGAGGCAGGCTTAGAAGCGGTGACGCATGCCAACCGTCACGGCAACCTGGTCTTGCGTCGTCGACGCCGAGCCGAGGCCGTTCAGGTAAGCACCGATGTTCGCCGGGTTCGACGAAACGTGCTGCCAGTCGCCCTGGAGGTAGACGTCCGTGCGCTTCGACAGTGCGTAGTCCGACTGCAGAGCGACCGTGTTGTAGTTCGGGTTCACGCCGCCGCCGAGGCTTGCACGCGTGTACGTGTAAGCACCTGCCAGGCTCAGGGCCGGGGTCAGAGCGTAACGGATGTTACCTTCAAAGTTCTGGAAGCGAGCACCGTTTGCGCCGAACGCGAAGCCGTTGGTACGGCCCGTTTGCGCCGCCGAGATGCCGCCGCCTGCTGCGTCGCTCAGGTTCGTCTGCGTGTATACGATGCCAGCCGTTGCCGGGCCGAACGTGTAGTTCACGCCGCCGCCGAACGTGCGCTGACGGCCAGCCAGGAACGTCCATTCGCCGGTTTGCGCGCCTGCTGCGCTCGATGCTGGGCCGTTCGCGTTCGCGAACGTGGCGTTCGTGATGTCGTTGTTGAGTTGCAGGTAGCCGCCAGCAACGTTCAGGCCGCCCCAGTTATACGAAGCACCGAAGCTGTACGCACGGTTGTTCGCGAATTGCGAGCTGTTCGAGAACGAGTACGTGCCGCCGAACTTGAAGCCAGCGTAGTTGACGCTGCTGTACTTGATCGTGTTGTTGAAACGGACCGAGTTGTTCAGGTTGTCGTTGTCATACGGGTGCGCCGCGATCGTGCCGCCGTATTGCGTGCCGGTGTTCGACAGCGGAGCGAGGTAATCGACGACGGAGTCGTATTGACGGCCGAGGGTGACGGCACCGTACTGGTTGCTTGCCAGACCGACGAACGCTTGACGGCCGAACATGCGGCCCGACTGGCCGAGCGAACCGTTATCGATGTTGAAGCCGTCTTCCAACGTGAAGATCGCCTTCAGACCGCCACCGAGGTCTTCCGAGCCGCGCAGGCCCCAACGGCTGCCGTTGACCGTGCCGCTCGACGCCTTCCACAGGCTATGACCGCCCGAGTTGTTGGCGTACGTGATGCCTGCGTCGATCAGGCCGTACAGCGTAACGCTGCTTTGCGCGTGAGCAGCCGTTGCAAAAACGCCCGTCAGGGCAGCGACCATGAGAGTCTTTTTCATCTTTGTAAACTCCGAGAACAGAGGTGGGTTTCGTCGAACCCTGTTTGGGAAACCGTCCACGCGAATCGCAGCGAGAGGCATGTTCGCGTGGTACGAATTAATCCGCCGGATCGGTTTCCAGACAGGCAGAGTGTAGAGAGGGTGCTCGGAAACGGGGTATTCCGATTTGCGCAATAAAGTATTGCGGCAGAGGAAATTATTTAGAAAATCGCTGCGAGGCCCGTCTGTAAAGGGCTTCAGCGAAATTCGAGGCGCGCGGTGAAAAGTGTCAACCGAACAAGCGTTGTGCAATCGCTACAGGAAAGCCACCGTAATCGAGCGCGAAATTGTTTTAAACACCGCATTCGATTATTGCGTCTGACGTAACAGAGGATTGTGCGCCGCACGCTTAATGGTCAGACATGGCTGCGGCTATACTGTAATGGCTGCTTTTCGAAGCAGACTTTTTCGTTGACGAAAAAGATCTCCAAACCTTTGTCGGCGCGGCCTTTCAGCCGCGCTTTTTTTTGCCTCGCACTTAAGGTCTATCGAGCCTTATCGAGCTTCCGCATGGGGCGGCTCGGGTTGCAGGCTCCAGTCTTCCATTACGTAATGCCGCGCGTCCATCGGTGAACACAGCAGGTTATGCCAGTGGTCGCCGTGCCAGGAGCCGTAGGTGTCGGCCTCCGCAGCCGTCGGCGTCACGCCTTCGTTGCGCACGAGCCAGTGAATCCATCGCCGTAAAATCGTCAGCATGATCGCCTCCCGGATTCCGCTAACACTATGAATTTTGGGTTGAATGCATTACCCGAACAACCGGGAAAAACACTTACGTTTGACACGAATTGTTACACTCCGGGAAATCTTTCCGGGGAAAAGAAATGTCAGACAGATAATCGGGTAAAAATGACGCGGAGAGTGGCTTTATTCGCCTTGCATGTGCTTTTTTGCTGAATTTTTGACGCGCGCGGGTTTATCGAGAAATCGGGAATGCTGTTATAAAAAATTCGCTTGACTGGCGATTGGCGTTCCCTTTATAACGGCAAGGCTGATTTTTGTTTCGCTGCTTAACCTTTACGTAGGTCGGCGAATGCGGGACAGCAGAATTGGCTGACTTTCGGCGTAAGGGTTAATGCCCGCGTCATTAAAATCTTGAGGGAAAAAGCATGGAAACCGGTATTGTCAAATGGTTCAACGATGCGAAGGGCTTCGGCTTCATCACGTCTGACGCCGGCGGCGACGATCTGTTCGCGCACTTTTCGGAAATCCGCATCGACGGCTTCAAGTCGTTGAAGGAAAACCAGCGCGTCTCGTTCGAAGTCAAGCAGGGACCGAAGGGCAAGCAGGCAGCGAACATCCAGCCGATCTAAGCGCGCCGCGCCGGCGCTTGCCGGGCATGCGGCTCAGGCAGCACATCGGGCGTCATGCCACGCAGCGCAAGATCGCAAGGCCTCGGGAATTCCCGAGGCTTTTTTATTTTGGCATGCGGGAATGCGTAATAACCATTCCGGCGCGTTCCTGCCGATAATGCCGGGAAAACCCCATATTGACGAGATTATATTTTTCTCATTGAGATATCGCGTCGGTGTTTATAAAAAAGCTCGACTTGCGAAAGGGCATCGGAGTCCGCCTGCGTTACGTCGCCGCAAAGGGCGGCATTAATGCGGCAATCCGGCTCATGCCCCGGCCAGTCACGGAGCGCATCGACGCAAACCGTCCGGAGAGTGCATACTTGGGCCGTTTCGTTCTCTTCACGCAGTTGCACCATGTTTGAAACTTCCCAAAGCGCCGCGCCCGCAGCCGGCGAGGTACCCCTTGCTTTCGTCGATCTCGAGACGACGGGCGGCTCGATCGGCGAGCACCGCATCACCGAAATCGGGGTCGTGGAAGTGGTGGACGGACAGGTGACACGGTGGAGCACGCTAGTCGATCCGGGGCAGACGATTCCGCCCTTTATCCAGCAGCTCACCGGCATTACGAACGACATGGTGCGAGGCGCGCCGCGTTTCGCCGAGGTCGCTGCGCAATTGCACGCCCGGCTCGCCGGCAAGCTGTTCGTCGCGCACAACGCGGCGTTCGATCGCGGCTTTCTGCGCGCCGAATTCGAGCGCGTCGGCTTGTCGTTCAATCCCGACGTGCTGTGTACCGTGCGGTTGTCGCGCGCATTGTTTCCAGCCGAAAAGCGCCACGGCCTCGACGCGCTGGTCGAGCGGCATGCGCTCGTGCCGTCGGATCGCCACCGCGCGCTCGCCGACGCCGATCTGGTCTGGCAATTCTGGCAGCGTCTGCGCGGGCTCGTCGCCGCGCCAGCGCTGGCCGCGCAGATCGAGCGGCTCACGCGCCGCCACGTGCTTGCGGGCGATATCACCGACGATCTGATCGAGACCGCGCCGGCCGGCCACGGTGTCTATGCGTTCTACGGCGAAAACGATGTGCCGCTGTACGTCGGACGCAGCGTACGCGTGCGTCAGCGCGTGCGCTCGCACTTGTCGGGCGAACGGCGTTCCGCGCGTGAGCGGCGCATGGCGCAGCAGGTGAGGCGTGTGGCGTGGCGCGCGACGGGCGGCGAGCTGGGCGCGTTGCTGGTCGAGGCGCAATGGATCGCGGAACTGAAGCCGAGCTTCAATCGCGTGCCGCGCCTCTCGAAGCAAGATCCTGTCGATTTGAGCGGCGCCCCCTGGCCGTTCGTTAGCGCGGTGCTCGTGCAGGAACAGGACGCCGCGAGCGGCGTCGACGTTTTCCATCTGATCGATCGCTGGTGTTATGTCGGCGCATACGCGAGCGCGGCCGAAGCCGCGGCGCTCGCCGACGCCTGCGTCGAGCGCCGGTTCGAGCCGTCGACCTGGCGGATCCTGCAAGACCGTTTCGAGCGCGGCTTGCGCGTTCAGCCGCTGCAACCCGCGCAACCCCAGCAATTCGCCGCGGCAATCGACCTCGACTGAGCGCGCCTTATCAGGCGACGCCGCCCACGCCACCCGATTCGCAAACATGCCCGAGCGCCTGGTTCATGGCGTTCGCGCGTGCGGAGTCGTAACGCGTCAGTTGCTTCCAGTTCGCCACGGCTTGCGCGACGCGCGAGGGGCAGTCGGATGCTGCGCGTACCGGCTGGACGCGAGCGAGCGCGCCGATCAACTGGCCGGTGAGCTGGTCGAGCCGCGGCCGCGTGGCCGTGGCGAGATCGGGTGCGGGATCGGCGGGCGCCTGCGAAGTGCGCCACGTCTCGAACAGCGCTTTTTGCACTTGCGTGCTCGCGTCGATCTGATCGCGGAAAAACGCGTGCGCGAATTCGGGATTGACACCGGCCGGTTTCGCGCGTTTCTCGACTTCGGCGATGAGCGCGTTTTCACGCGGGGTGTCGGTGATCGGCTTGTGATGCTGCCACTTCCAGTGCGCGACGGGCTCGGCGAGCGCGAGGCGCTGCGAGACGAGGGCGACGAGATTCGTGAGGGCGGTGTCGTCGCCATCGGCATGCGCGGAAACGACGGGCAGAGCGAGCAGCAGCGCAGCGGCGCAACGCGCGCTCAGGCGGGAGAGCAAGGTCATCGAATGGAACCGGCCGGCGAGGAAAAGCGAAGCATAGCCGGTTATGGCCAGCTTGCGGCCGGCGCGGTACGTCGCGCTCGCTTGGCATGTTCGAGGCGCGCTGCGCTCAGGACGCCGCGCGTGGCGCCACGCGCATCCACGCGCTCGCGCCGCAAGCTGAGTAAATTGGCGAGCGCGCGCGAGCAATGCGCGTGTGTTACTTTTGCTCGTGACCCTTGCGCTGTTCGTCGAGGAAAGCGCGCACGTGAGCAGGGAGTTCGTCCCCGAGAAACTCGACGGCCACCGGTTCCGGGTCCGGGCTGAAGATTTGGTCCGGGGTTGGAATTCTTGGCGGTTTGGCGTCCATGGTAATTCTCCTGTGTAGGCCGATTATCCGACCCGGCACTTCAATTGCGCTACCCCGCTTTTCAGGAACAATCCTTTTCGCGGATGTCTGTTGCTTTAACCGCACAGCGTCACAACTTGATAACCGCCCGGGAATATAATCCTCAGGATATTTTGCGGCCGGCAACCACGAATTCCAGCATCCGGCAAGCCGTCCTTCGCGACCGCTGCTGCGTCTGCAAACTTCCGTATGTCGCGTGCTGCCTCGCCCGCTCGCGGTTCCAACATCTTGCCGCGCCGCGTTGCCGCAACGGCGCGCGTTCCCCGCCAACGACAGATTTCCCGTCACCATCGTCTTATTAACGGCCCATTGTGCGCGCCGGTTGACTGAGAATGTTAAACATAATTAAAACGATGTAAGCGTTCGTTTTAACGTTCCCTGAATTAATGCCGAACGATCGGCGCGCCGCAACGCGATTTATTGCCTGATTTGCATAAATTCTTTCAGCGATGCGCCCGATGTATTGATGCACTTTGATACACATCGGAGCGCGTGCGGCTCGCACCGTCTGACACGCGATGTGGATTTCAGAGATGTCTGATTCGGATGCGCGCCGATCTTCGTTATCTTTAAAAAATCGCGACGCGGCCTTCGCCGTGCATCCATCCGAACTCTCTAGCCGGCCACACGGCGTCACTTCATGAACCACCACGCCATCGCGCTTACTGACGAAGCGAGCGTTTCCGGGACGCTTGCGCTCGCCGATCAGCATTTCGAACATGGCCGCTCGCGAGAAGCGCTTGCCGCGTACGAAGCCGTGCTAGCGTGCGATACGCAGCACGCGCACGCGTTGCATCGCGTCGCGCTCGTGCATTTTCGCGATGGCGATAGCGAGCGCGCACGCGAGTTTCTCGACCGCGCGATTCATGCCGCGCCCGAGCGTGCCGACCTTTGGGAACATCGTGGGCTGCTGGCTGCCCTGGCGCGCGAACTCGTGCCTGCGGAGGCGTTTTATCGGCGCGCGCTCGCGCTGGGCGGCGGCACGGCAACCTTGCATCGCAATCTCGCCGACGTGTTCAAGCTCGCCGGCCGCACTGGCGAGGCGCGTGAGCATTACGAGGCGGCGCTCGTGTGCGACCCGACGCTGCATCATGCGTTGCGGCGTCTCGCGGACCTCAGCCTCGAGGAGAAGCGTTATGGCGATGCCGTCTCCTGGTTGCGCCGCGCGTGCGCACTGAATCGCGCGCATCGCGCCGACAGCATCGACCTGCTGAAAGCGCTTGCGCAACTCGGCGACGAAGCCGCGTGGAATGCGCAACTCGCGCAATTGCGCGCCGAGTTCGCGGCCGATCTCCCGGCGCTCGAAGACCTGGGCTTCGCGCTGAATGACATAGATCGCTACGAGGCCGCTTACGAGGTCTCGATGCAAGGTCTCGCGCTCGATGCCGAACGCGGCGAGCTGCATCACAACGCGGGTTACGCATCCAACATGCTGGGCGATCACGCGGGCATGCGCCATCACGCCGCGCTGGCCGCCCGTCGTCTGCCCGACGACGAGCACGTGCAGTTCAACGTCGCCGTGACGCAGTTGCGCGACGGCGATTTCGCGAACGGGTGGCGGCAATATCGCTGGCACGAACGTCTCGCCGGGAACGCGACGCTCGTGCGCCCGCCGTTTCCCGAGTGGACTGGCGAGCCGCTGGCGGGGCGGCGTTTTCTGCTGGTCGGCGAGCAAGGTCTCGGCGATCAGCTTCAGTCGCTGCGCTACATCGACTGGCTGAACCGGCAAGGCGCGACCGTCGACGTGTGGGTCGACAAGGCGATCGGCGACGTGGCCGCGTGCTCGCGCGGCGTGCATCGCGCGTGGACCACGATGCCGCGCGAGTCCTACGACTACTGGTGCCGCATGTTTCGCCTGCCCGAACACATGGGCCTCACGCTCGACATGTTGCCGCTCGCCATGCCTTACCTCGCTGCGCCACCGACGCTGGTCGAGCGTTGGCGCGGGCGGCTCGATGGTGTGACGCCGCGCAGCGCGGGCAAGCTACGCGTGGGTCTCGTCTGGGCGGGGAACCCCGACTACCGGCTCGATCGCTATCGTTCGCTCGCGCTGCGCGCGTTGCGGCCGGTGCTCGCAACGCAAAGTGTGTCGTGGTTTTCGTTGCAGAAGGGCGGGGCGCAGGAAGAACTGGATGCGCCGCTCGAGGGTGTCGAGATCACGCCGCTCGGCAAGGAGATCGAGCGTTTTACGGATACGCTTGCCATCGTCCAGTCGCTCGATCTCGTGATTACCGTCGATACGTCGGTTGCGCATCTCGCGGGCGCGGCGGGCGTGCCGGTGTGGATTCTGTTGCCGACCTGCACCGACTGGCGCTGGATGACGGCGCGCACCGATAGCCCGTGGTATCCGTCGGCGAGGTTGTTCCGGCAACGGCAACTCGGGCGCTGGGACGACGTGATCGAGGAAGTGGAGCAGGCGCTGGCGGCGCTAACGCGTTGAATGGCGTTGATCGCGCGCCGCATCCGACACGGCGCGCCGGCAGAGCCGCATTACGCTGCCGCTGCAAAGCAAAAAGCCCAGTCCGAAGACTGGGCT
>NZ_CAJMZE010000062.1:0-11984 GCF_905220235.1 Paraburkholderia sp. J41
TGTCATGCGACGTCGGCTGAACGGCGAAGGGGGCGAATCTTAGCGCCACCCGCGCGTGCTGGCAAGCGCTTTTCGAGCATCCAATAAAAAGAGGCGCCAAGCGCCTCTTTTCCTCTCATACATCCCGGTCGAGCTACGAGCCACCTTTCGGGGGCCGCTTGAACATCGCCTTGCAGGGCGGCGACAGCTCGTTGTAGTGCTGCTTCATGCATGCCGTGATTTTTTCCTTGTTCGGGATTTCGCTAGAACAGAAGTGGAACGCGTCGCCGCGGCAGGCGTGTTCCTGTTCATCCTGCGACGCCGCGTGGCTCGCCGTCGCGAGCATCACGCCGATCAGCAGCGCGCCCGCTTTCCCTAAATGTTTGACCGCGTTTTTCATGGCGTTCGTCCTCGCTATGTGTATCGAGAGTAGCGAAGCCCGACTGCAAACGTCATTCCCGGCACGTCGATTGCAATGCCGTCGCCGGTTCCCTCACGAGGCGCTGCGTCACGCAGCGAACTAGACATGAAGCCATCGATCATCCGCGTCGTCGCGCTCGGCTCCGCCATCGCCATGCTCGGCGCACCGCTCGCCGCACGCGCCGACGACAGCGCCAGCCCGTGCGCCGCGCTCAAGCGCATCGTCGCCGCCGCGCCTCAGCACTTCGCCGCGTTGAGTCCCGACGATGGCCGCGCTGTCGCGCAGCCCTATGGCGACGACGCCCAGTGCGCAACCAGCGGCAAGACCTACCAATGCACGTGGAGCGCACGCGACGCCGGATCGGGCACGAACGCGCTCGAAGGCGTGGGCGCCGACATCGCCTCTTGTCTGCCCGACGCCACGCACGACGGCAACGCGCCCGGACGCCAGCACTTTTATCTTGGCGCGCGCGGCGACCGCACGGAGATCACGGCGCAAACCGTCGGTGCGTCACGCGTAAAACTCAGCGTCACGCATCCCTAGCCGCACGATATAGACCGATCGGTCAGGGCTTCGCCGGCGCCGCCGCGCGCCGGCGCGACGCAACAGCGCCGCCACCGCCCGCCCGCGCGGCGCCCTGTCGTCGTCCCGTCAGCACCGTCTGCACGATCACCGCCGCGAGCAGGAACGCGCCGCTCGCGAGGTTTTGATAGTACGGGCTCAGCGTGCCGACCTGATTGATGACGTTGTCGATCACGCCGAGCAGCAGCACGCCCGCGAGCGGCCCGGCCATCGTTCCCACACCGCCCGTGAGCAGCACGCCGCCGATCACGGCCGCCGCGATCGACTGCAATTCGTAGCCCGTGCCCGCCGCGGACAAGCCCGAATCGAGGTGCGACGCGAGCAACGCGCCCGACAGTCCGGCCAGCGCGCCCGACAAGCCATACGCCAGAATCTTCACGCGCTCCACACGCACGCCGAGCATGCGCGCCGCTTCCTCGTTGCCGCCGATCGCGAAAATCGCCGCCCCGAAGCGCGTGTGGTTGAGCAGCACCGCGCCCAGCCCGTACACGATCGCGAGCACCCAGATCAGATTGCTGATGCCGAGTACGGACCCATTGGCGATGTGAGCGAAAAACCCGGGATTCGCGATCAGCAGATCCTGGCTCGCGAGCACGAGCGCCACGCCCTTGAGCCCGAGCAAGGCCGCGAGCGTGACGATGAACGGCGCCATGCGCGCGCGCGCAATCAACAACCCGTTGCCGATGCCGATGACGAAACCCGCCGCCACCGGCGCGAGCATCGCCGCGCCCCAGCCGTATGGCGCGGCATAGGCGGCGATCACGGTGCCGAGTCCCACCATCGAGCCGACCGAAAGATCGAAGCCGCCCAGAATGATGACGAGACTTTGCCCCACGGCCACGAGCCCGAGAAACGCGCTGTTCGATACGATGTCGGCGAGATTGGACGGGCGCAGGAAGTCGGGGAACACGCCGCCCGCGACGAGCGACACGACCACGAGCATCGCGATCGCCCCGCGCGACTGCACGAGCGCGATTAACTGCGCGCGGCGGTTGGAGCCCGGCGCCCTGGCGCGATCGTCGGTTGAATCCTTCGCCGGATCGCCGGGTTGCATTGCGTTGGCCATCGCGTCAGCCTCCCGAGCGCTGGAGATACAGCGCCACGACGATGAAGACCGCCTTGAGGATCTGCGCGTACGTGAAGCTGATGTTGTTCATGATGAAGCTCGCGTCGAGCACCTGAAGCAGCAGCACGCCGAACACCGCGCCGACGATCGAGATGCGGCCGCCCGACAGCGGCGTGCCGCCGATCACCGAAGCCGCGATCGCGTCCAGTTCGAAGTTCACGCCCACGTAGTTCGGGTCGGACGCGCCCAGCCGCGACGACGCGAACAAGCCCGCGAGGCCCGCGAGCGTGCCGCTCACGGCATAGACGAGAAAGAGCGTGCGCCGCACCGGAATGCCGGCGAGGAACGCCGCGCCGCGACTCGCGCCGACCAGAATCGCGTAGCGCCCGAAAGTCGTGCGGCGCACGACGAACGCCACCACCACGGCCAGCGCGAGCGCAATCAACATGACGATGGGCACCGGACCTAGCGTGCCCGCGCCGAGCAGATCGAACGCGGGCGCGTCCGGCAAATTGACGCGCGAGCCGCCCAGCAGCGCCTGCGCCAGACCGCGAGCGGCGACGAGCAGCGCGAGACCCGAAATCAGCGGGTCGATGGCGAGCACGGCGACGAGAAAGCCGTTGCACAAGCCCACCACGGCGCCCACCGCGACCGAGCCGACCAGCGCCGCCCCCACGCCGTAAGGCAGGAACACGGCGACCGACGCGCTCGCGAGCGCCATCACCGAGCCCACCGAAAGGTCGATGCCGCGCGTCGCGATGGCAAGGTTCTGACCGAGCGCGATCAGCACGATCGGCGCGGCTTCGAACAACAGACTGCGCGCCGCGAACGGATTCGAGAAACCCGGCGTGACCGCAAGATTGAACACGACGAGCGCCGCGAGCGCGAAATACACGCTGTGCTCGCGCAGCACGGTGCGCCAGGCGCCGCCGCTTTTCGGCGAGCCGGGAGAACCGTGCGACCCGGAGGGCGGCGACTGCGGCGCGCGCGGGGGATGCGAGGAATTCGAGGGGCTCAAGCGTGCCTCGTTCGTTTCGAGATTGGTCGCCATCGGAGCGGTCGTCGTCGATTGGGCTGGTTTCGCGGTCAAGCTTTGTCCGCGGCGGCGGCGTTGCCGGCGGCCTCGGCAGCATCGGTGGAATCGGCAGATTCGGTGGCATCGCCGGCCAGCACGGCCAGCACGTCGTCGGGGTTGGCGCCCGCCGTCGGCATGCCGCCTTGCGTCGCGCCTTCGTTGAGCACCACGAGGCGGTCGGTCAGCGCGAGCAACTCCTCCATCTCCGACGACGTGACCACCACCGCGAGCCCGTCGCGCGCCAGTTCCTGCACGACGCGATGCACTTCTTCCTTCGCACCCACGTCGATGCCGCGCGTGGGATCGTCGAGCAGCAGCACCGTGGGTTGCGTGGAAAGACAGCGTGCGATCAGCGCTTTCTGCTGATTGCCGCCCGAAAGCGTGGTGATGAGCGCGTTCGGCCCGGCCGTCTTGATGCCGAGCCGCTCGATCGCCTCGCGCACGACCTGCGCTTCTTTCGCGCGCGAGATGAAGCCGAAGCGCGAAATGCGCGGCAGCAAGCTGGCAACGATGTTCTCGCGCACCGAAAGCCGCGGAAAAATGCCTTCGGAACGCCGGTCCTCGGAAAGAAACGCGAGACCGCGTCCGATCGAGCGCGCCGGACTCGCATGCGCGAGCGTGCGCCCGGCGATATTCACTTCGCCCGCATCGGCCTTTTGCGCGCCGAAAATCGTCTTGAAGGTTTCCGTGCGGCCCGAGCCGAGCAGCCCGGCCAGCCCGACGATCTCCTTGCGCGCAACCGCGAGCGACACGTCGCGAACCCGGTTGCCCCATTGCAGATGATCGACGGCGAGCGCGGGCACGGTGTCCGCGGCGGTGTCGGCGCTGCCCGAGCGCTCGGTCCATGCGTGCTCTCCCGCGCCTTCGCGGCCCAGCATCGCGGCGATCAGCGCGGCGCGCGGCAATTCCTCGGGCGTGCCGGTGCGCACGACGGCGCCGTCGCGCATCACGGTGAAGCGGTCGCAAAGCCGGTAGCACTCGGAAAGCCGGTGGCTCACGAACAGCAGCGCGATGCCTTCGGCGCGCAAGCGATCCACCACTTCGAACAGCACGTCGACTTCCGCGCCGCTCAGCGCCGAAGTCGGTTCGTCGAGAATCAGCACGCGCGCGCCGAGCGACACGCCGCGCGCGAGCGACACCATCTGCTGCGCGCCGAGCCCGAGCGAACCGAGCCGCGCCGCCGGATCGACGTCGAGCCGGTAACGCTGCACGATTTCGGCGGCGCGTTCGAGCATGCGCTTGCGATCGACGAGCACGCGGAAGCGCTTCGGCTCGTGACACAGAAAAATGTTGTCGGCGACGCTGCGCTCGGGAATCAGGTTGATTTCCTGATACACGGCGCACACGCCCGCATTCTGCGCGCCGCGCGGGCTGTCGAACGCGACGTTCGCGCCGTCGAGCGTGAGCGTGCCCGTGTCCGGCTGATGAAAGCCGGTCAGCACCTTGATGAGCGTGGATTTCCCCGCGCCGTTCTCGCCGACGAGGCCGTGTACTTCGCCCGCGCGCAACGTGAGCGACACGTCGCGCAGCGCGCGCACCACGCCGAAGGTCTTGAAAACGCCGCGCGTTTCGAGCACGGCGCGCGGCGTGGCGGAGGCGGTGTCGGCGCTCGTCGTCATCGGGCGCGCGCTTAGTAGACCTTGCCCGCCGCGAGCGACTGCTTCGCGTTGGTCTTGTCGAACAAGGCGTCGTCCATGATCTGCTTCTGCGGCACCGGCTTGCCCGCGAGGTAATCCTCGAGCGACTTGAAGGCGAGCGGGCCGAAGCGCGGATTCGTCTCGACGTCGGCGGCAACCGTGCCCTGCGAGATATCGGTGACGATTTCCTTGGTGCCGTCGATCGACACGATCGTCACGCCCTTGAGCTTGCCCGCCTGGCGCAGCGCCGTGATCGCGCCGACTGTCATCGTGTCGGCGTGCGTGTAAACCGCGTTGACGTCGGGATGCGCGAGCAGGATCTGCTCCATCACTTTCTGCGCCTCGGTCGTCGACCAGTTGGCCGTTTGAGCGGCGGCGATCTTCATGTTCGGATACGCCTTCAGGGCGTTCGCGAAGCCGTCCGTGCGCTGGCTTTCCACCGTGTTGCCGTAGCCGCCCTGGATTTCGGCGATCACGGCCTTGCCGCCCGTGGCGTCGGCGAGCGCCTTCGCGGCGCGCTCGCCCTGCTTGTAGAAGTCGGAGCCGAGGAAGGTGATGAAGTCGTCGCAAACCGTGCCCGCCGTCTGGCGGTCGATCGTCACGACCGGAATGCCCTTGGCGCGCGCCTGCGCGAATGCCGGTTGCAGGCCGGTGGAATCGTTCGGCGCGACGATCAGCGCTTCGGCGCCCTGATTGATCATGCTTTCGATATCGGCGACCTGCTTGGCCTGGTTCGCGTTGGCGTTCGTGTAGAGCAGACGCTTGACGCCGGCGGCCTTGGCCGCGGCGCGCACCGAAGCCGTTTCGGTCGCGCGGAACGGATTCTGTTCGTTTTCCGATTGCGAGAAGCCCACCACCATGTCGCTCAGCTTCTTGCCCGCCGGCTTCGCGATCGTGCAGGTCTCGTTCGAGCTGGATTGGACTTTTTGCGCGCTGTCCTGCGCGTGGGCGTTCGCGGCGAACGCACTGGCGACGCAAAGACCGGCGGCGATAAGAGCGGACTGAATTCGATGATGACGCATGGCTGTCTCCGTGGATGACATAAGGGTGCGGGTGCGATACCCGCCCTGGGTCTTGTTGTCTTTCTCGATGCCCGGAGCACTGCGCCACGCATTGCGCCGGATTATTACCGCCACTGCTCAATAATATTACCAGTCAATTTTCGTCGATATTAATGAGGGTATTCACGGGGTCGGCGACATTCGGTGCGCAGACGGAGGTGCGTTCGATGAGCGGTCCGTCCAGCTTCACGGTGCGGCGGCGCACAGGCGCGCCCGCGTCGCGGTTCTGCTCCTCCTGGAGCAGCGTTTCGACCGCCCAACGGCCGAGTTCGTAGTTGGGCAGCACCACGGTGGTAAGCGGCGGGTGCGTGTGACGCGCGATTTCCTGGTCGTCGTAACCCATCACGGAGACGTCTTCGGGCACGCGCAGCCCAAGTTGCTTGAGCGCCTCGATCGCGCCGATCGCCGTCAGGTCGTTCGCGCAGAAAATGGCGGTGGGCGGGTTGGGCTCGCGCATGAGCGAGAGCGTGAGTTCGAAGCCTTTGCCGGAACTCCAGTCGCCGTCGCGCACCAGGCGTTCGTCGAACAGCAGGTCGGCGGTGGCGAGCGCCTGGCGATAGCCTTTCAGCCGATCCTTCGCGGCGTCCTGCCACGTTTCACCGTTGATGAAGCCGATGCGCCTGTGCCCCGCCTCGATCAGATACTCCGTGGCCGTGTGCCCGCCCGCCACTTCGGCCGGCACGACCGAGGAAAGCGAATGGTCCGACGAATAGCAGTTGAGCAGCACCGCCGGCATCCTGGTCAGCGCGGGCGGCACGGTAACGCGGCGCGTGTAGACGGTCGCATAGATCACGCCGAGCACGTTGGGCATCAGCAGCGTTTGCAGCACGTGCTGCTCCATTTGCGCGTTGCCGTGCGTCGAAAACACGGCGAGCAGGCAGCCGTTGTTCCAGGCCGCGTCGCGCGCACCGTCGATGCTCACCACGGGATGCGGGCTGGTCGAGACTTCGTCGGCGATATAGACGATGAGATTGCGCTCGCCCACGGGCGCGGGCGTTTGCGCGGCGCGCACCGGCAACTGATAGCCGAGCGACTGCGCGACATCCATGACCTTGCGGCGCGTGGCTTCGGAGAGTTTCGCGCCGACCGCGCCGTTGAGCACGAGCGACACCGTGGATTGCGACACGCCCGCGGCTTTCGCGATGTCGGTCATGGTCGGGCGGCGCTGGGTCGATTTTTTCATCGTAGGGAACGGGCACCAGGCAGGCACCAAGGCGATAGACGTGCTGCACGGGACGAGGCCGCGCTGTTGGGCCGAAGCGTAGCACTAATAATTAGCCTCATCAATTGACGAATGTCGCTATTCTTTTGCGTCGTTCTCAGTCTGCGTATCAGACTATATTAACTATTATTAGTAATAATTTTGCCAGACAGGAGGACGCCCATTTGACCGCCTCTACGCCCGCTCCTACGCCCGCTTCGAAGTCCGCTTCGGCGTCCGTTCCACAGCCTGCCGCGCAGTCGACTCCGCCTCGTTCGTCCGCCTCCGCCGCTCCTGCCGATGCGGCCCGGCCATCCGACGCGCCGTTTGACGCCGCGGCGCTCGACGACGGCCAGCTAGTCGCGCTCTCGCACGGCCCGTCGCGCGTGCTGGTCGCGCCGCACGTGGGCGGCTCGATCGCGGCGTTCTACGATGCAAGCGGCTCGGACGGCGCGGACCGGGCCTTTCACTGGCTGCGCCCGGCCACGCGCGCGGCGATCGACGCGCGCGACCCGCTCGGCATGGCGAGCTTTCCGCTGATGCCGTATTGCAACCGCATTCGCGACGGACGGTTTCGCTTCGAAGGCGAGATGATCGACCTGCCGAGCGGCACCGGCCAACTACGCCACGCGCTGCACGGCCACGCGTGGCGCAGGCCGTGGAGCGTCGAGGCGCAAACCGGTGCTTCGCTCACCCTGCATTTCCTGCACGAACCCGAAACGCCCCACGATGCGGCGCGCGGCGGCAAAGGCTGGCCGTTCCGCTACGAAGCGCGGCAGCACATCGTGCTCGACGACGACGGTCTGAGCGTGCGCCTGTGGGCGCGCAACCTGGCCGCACGGCCGATGCCGTTCGGCCTGGGCCATCATCCGTACTATCCACGCACGCCCGGCACGCGCATCGCGGCGCGGGTGCGGGCGATGTGGGAAATCGACGCCGAAGTGCTGCCGGTTTCGCTCAACACCCATCCCGCTGTGGACGCGCTGCAAGCCGGCCTCGTTCTCGACGACTTCGATCTCGACAACAATTTCTCCGGCTGGCGTCGCGAGGCGCTGATCGAATGGCCGCAACATCGACGCCGCCTCGTGCTGCGCGCGAGCGCGCCGCTCGACTTCTTCGTGCTGTTCAGCCCGCCCGACATTCCGTATTTCTGCGCCGAGCCGGTCAGCAACACGACGGACTGGCTCAACCTGACGCATTCGGGCTCGGCGGAGCGGATGGACGTGGGCGGCACCGTGCTCGCGCCCGGCGAGACGATCGAAGCGCGACTGGCTTGGCTGCCGGAACGAAGCTGACGCCCGAAACCGGCGATTCCTGTTTGAGCGATGCGAGGCGTCGCGTGCCGCCGCGCGCGGCGCCTCTGGTCATGTCGGCAAAAATCGGCAGTTAGTTGCGTCCTGTGAGCGTCGTCGTGCGCAGGCGAACGTGGAGCAAACCGCGCACGGCGGTTACTATTCCTGATCGCAGCACAGAAAAGCGGCGCGCCCGGCGAGCCGCGACAAACCCAGGAGACATTCATGGACAGCCCGCGCGCCGTCGACGTCCAGACGTTCATCAACGAGCATCCGTTCTCGCCGTTCCAGTGGTTCATCTTCGCGATGTGCTTCGTCATCGTCCTGCTCGACGGTTTCGACACGGCCGCGATCGGTTTCATCGCCCCGTCGCTGCTCGGCGAATGGGGCATCGCCAAGCCCGCGCTCGCGCCCGTGCTGAGCGCCGCGCTGTTCGGCCTCGCCTGCGGCGCGCTCGCCTCGGGCCCGCTCTCCGACCGGCTCGGGCGCCGTGCCATGTTGCTCGGCGCGGTGCTGTTGTTCGGCGTGGCGTGCCTCGCGTGCGCGTTTTCGACCAGCATCGGCCAGCTCACATGGCTGCGTTTCGTCACCGGCGTTGGGCTCGGCGCGGCCATGCCCAACGCGGTCACGATGATGGGCGAATTCTGCCCCGACCGCCGCCGCGCCACCGTCATCAACCTGATGTTCTGCGGCTTTCCGCTCGGCGCGGCCTGCGGAGGATTTCTCGCCGCGTGGATGATTCCGCATTTCGGCTGGCGCAGCGTACTCGTGCTCGGCGGCGTGACGCCGCTCGCGCTGGCCGTGCCGCTCTTTCTGCGCATGCCCGAATCGGTGCGCTACATGGTGGCGAATCATCATCCGGCCGCGCGCATCCGCGCCGCACTCGCGCGCATTTCGCCCGACGCAGCGAGCGCGCAGGTGTTCGCGATGACCGAAAACGCGCCGCAGACGCAAGGCAAGGGCCTTGGCGTCGTGCTCTCGCCGGCTTATCTGATCGGCTCGGTGATGCTGTGGGTCGCGTATTTCATGGGCCTCGTGATCTTCTACGCGTCGATCAACTGGATGCCGCTTCTGCTCAAGGACGCCGGCCTCGCGCCCGCGAGCGCAACGCTGATCTCCGCGCTCTTTCCGCTCGGCGGCGTGGGCGCCGTGCTGTGCGGCGTGCTGATGGACCGCTTCAACGCGAACCGCATCATCGCCGTGTGCTACGCGCTCACGGCGCTTTCGGTATGGGCGATCGGCCAGGCGGTGGGCAACGTCGGCGCGCTCGTGCTGGTGGTGTTCGTGGCCGGCGTGCTGATGAACACGGCGCAGTCTTCGCTGCCCGCGCTCGCGGCCGCGTTCTACCCCACGCAAGGACGCGGCACGGGCGTCGCCTGGATGCTCGGCATCGGCCGCTTCGGCGGTATCGCGGGTTCGTTTCTGGTCGCCGAACTGGCGCGCCGACACGTCACGTTCGCGGGCATCTTCGCGACCGTCGCCGTTGCGGGCCTGATCGCGGGCGCGGCGCTGCTCGTCAAGCAAGCCGCGCGGCCGCAGGCCAGCGGCGGCAGTGCAACGCAGGAATCGTCCGGCCACTGAGCGCCTTGCATCGCGCCGCCGGCAATCACGGCGTGATGCGCGCTCGCTTCGATCAGAACAACGGCAGCGCGCGGTTCGCCGGCGCGCCCGGCGCGGCGGTATTCGCCACGCCCGAAAGCGCGGTCGAGAACGTCCACGTCACGTCGACGGGAAGCGTTTGCGCCGAACTCGCCAGCACGCCGGTCACATGCACCGTGTATGTCGTGTTGGCGGCGAGCGGCGCATACGGTACGCACAGCGCGCCGTTCGACAACTCGTCGGGCGCCGTTTGGGCCGTTTGCGCGAGACACGGCACGTTCTTGCCGCTCGCGTCGGTGATCGAGAAGCTGACCGAGCTGAGGCTCGTCTGGAAACCGCCTTCGATCGTCACCGGATAACCCACGGTCGTCATTTCGTACTGCGTAGCATTGACGAACGGATTCGGCGATTCGTTGGCGAACCAGCTCGTCGGCGCGCCCTTCTGCCCCGGATACGGATACGCGACGAGCGACGTCGACGCCATCGTGCCCGAGAGGTTGCCGAGGTCGACATTGAACGCCTCCCAGCTCGCGTTCTGCGAGGTCGCGACGCCCATCGACTCGAAATCGTCGAGCATGATGATGCGGTGATACGGCGCGTCGAACAGCGTCTGCACCGGCGAGAGACTGTTGTCGAACGCGGCGGGCGGCCCGGCCACGACCACTTCGCCGGTCTGCGCGAAATTGCCTTCAGCTTCGATGCGTGTGAGCGGGTCGGCGCCCGTGTAACCGGGTTTGCCCGCCGTTTCCGTGTGGCCGAAGGTCTGATTTTCGACGAGATAAGTCGCATGATCGAGCGACGACGCCGTGAGTCCCGCATCGGACGAAAGCGAAACGAGACCGAGATTCAGGCGCATCGTGTTGAGCCACGCGACGCTGTCCGCGGTAACGTTGCCGCTCGCGGCCGGCAGGTTCGCCGGATTCGTTGCGGGCGCAACGATCGTGGCCGAACCGGCGCTGGCGCTCGAAGGCGTCACGTTGGCGGCCGTCGCACCGTTGCTGCCCGAGGCGTTACCGACCGCCACGCTGCCCGATCCGCTCGAAGCGCTGCCCGACGATCCCCCGCCGCCGCCACATGCGGCGAGCAAAACGAGTGCGGAAGCGGAAACTGCGTCGAGCCTGAAACTGGAAAACCGCATGAGATGCCTTTTTAACTGATTTCTGGTGACGCCGGACCAAAGCCAGAGTGGCTTTCGCAAGACGAAAGCGGCCGCGCCGCGCGAATCACGCGACTGCGTATTCAATGCTCAATGAATTGGCGTCCTGACTAACGGCAGAAAAGGCCGCGGACTTGAGTGCCCGGGACGATTAATGAAAGAGAAAAAAGAGGGTGCGAGCGAACGATGCTATTCCGTGAACGCACGAAGATTCAATGCGTGCGAATTACCGATCCAGACGGCGGCATCGCGATGATCGCGCAGTGCGTTCGACGTATTCGGATGCATGAAGATATCCAACGCACCGTGATTAAGCGTGAGCCACTCAACGACTTCGATAAAGCGCTCGCGCGCAATCGTCAGTTGATATGACCACATTGGATGCGGTCCCACTGGACGTTCGTGAAAACGCCCGAGCGGCACGGCCTCGCCAAAACGCGCGGTGATGGCTTCGCGCAGCGTCCACGCGGCGTCACGAGAAGTGGCGTCGAAATAAACGTGAGCGTGCCAGTGGGTAATGTCGTCGGGATCGAGATAACTCATTGTGCAAACAACAGACAAAAGAGAAAGAGCAACTCGCCTATTTTCTCTCGAATCGCATGCTGCTCGCAACGCACCGCATGCAAGTTGCCAAATTAAATGCGGACGGTTGAGTCGGTATCGTCGATCGTAAAGTGCGCGATCTTTTCGGCTTCGTTTGTGATACGAGCCGGCGCACGGTGCCCCGCGTTCCCAAGGCAACGCCGCCCGGCACACTATGGCCGGGCTTGGTGTTTTTCTGAAAGTGGCAACGCAGTTTCGCCGGATATCGGTATCGCCGCGACGTTATTAAGGATTACGAATCATATAAGAAACAACCGATACGCCGAATTCTGCGTTTCCTCGTGATGCGGATAACCGAGCGTGGCGAGGAAG
>NZ_CAJMZE010000063.1:0-11903 GCF_905220235.1 Paraburkholderia sp. J41
CGCGGCTCATTGCCGCGCTTTTTTGTTGCCTGCAAACCGTCGCCGAATGCGGATTGCGAAAACCCGTTCAACCCGCTTTCTTTTTCGTTTCCTTGCCGTGCCCGTGCTTTTTCTCGGGCACGCGCGACACCGGGTTCGGCACCACACGCACCGGCGCCGCCGACATCTCGCCGCGCGTCGAGGTGTTCGACGATCCGCTCGGCGTGCTGGGCAGCGGCTGGTTCGGCGAAACGAACTGCACGAACACTTCGCCGTCCTTCACCATGCCCATCTCGTAGCGCGCGCGCTCCTCGACGGCCGAGGTGCCGTTCTGCAAATCCTGCACCTCGCCCGCAATGCGCTCGTTGCGCAGCTTTTCGTCGTCGTTCTGCTTTTGCTGCTGCGCGAGCTGCTGCTGCAATTCATGCACGCGCAGCCAACCACCGTGGCCCCACCAGAGCGGATACTGGATCAGCACGAGCAGAATGATCAGGACGACAGTGACAAGCCGCATGAAAGGTGCCGGATAAATACACGCCGCCCTGCGCTATACGCAGGGCGGCGGTGAACGGGAACGAAGTAGGACAGCAAGGCCGCTGCCGGCGTCAAGTCCGCTTAACGGAGGTTATAGAACGCCGACTTGCCCGGATAGCTGGCGATATCACCGAGGTCTTCCTCGATGCGCAGCAACTGGTTGTACTTCGAAATGCGGTCCGAACGCGAGAGCGAACCGGTCTTGATCTGACCGGCATTCAGACCCACGGCGATATCGGCGATCGTCGAGTCTTCGGTTTCGCCCGAGCGGTGCGAGATCACGGCCGTGTAACCCGCGCGCTTGGCCATCTCGATAGCCGCGAACGTTTCCGTCAGCGTGCCGATCTGGTTGATCTTGATGAGAATCGAGTTGCCGATGCCCTTCTCGATGCCTTCCTTCAGGATGCGCGTGTTGGTGACGAACAGGTCGTCGCCGACGAGCTGGATCTTCTTGCCGAGCTTGTCGGTGAGCAACTTCCAGCCGGCCCAGTCGGACTCGTGCATGCCGTCCTCGATCGAGACGATCGGGAACTTGTCGCACAGCGTCGCGAGGTAGTCGGTGAATTCCGCCGACGACAGTTGCAGGCCCTCGCCCGCGAGCTGGTACTTGCCGTCGTGGTAGAACTCGCTCGCCGCGCAGTCCAGCGCGAGCAGCACGTCCTCACCGGCGCGATAGCCGGCCTTTTCGATCGCTTGCAGGATGGTGGAGAGGCATTCGTCGTTGCTGCCGAAATTCGGCGCGAAGCCGCCTTCGTCGCCCACCGCCGTGCTCATGCCGCGATCCGAGAGAATCTTCTTGAGCGCGTGGAACACTTCCGCGCCGCAACGCAGCGCCTCGCGGAAGGTCGGCTGGCTCACCGGCACGATCATGAATTCCTGGATGTCGAGGCTGTTGTTCGCGTGCGCGCCGCCGTTGACGATGTTCATCATCGGCACCGGCAGTTGCATCGCGCCCGAACCGCCGAAGTAGCGGTACAGCGGCAGGCCGGCTTCTTCAGCGGCGGCCTTCGCGACGGCCATCGACACGGCCAGCATGGCGTTCGCGCCGAGGCGCGACTTGTTGTCGGTGCCGTCGAGTTCGAGCAGCGTCTTGTCGAGGAAAGCTTGCTCCGACGCGTCGAGGCCCATGATCGCCTCGGAGATTTCGGTGTTGATGTGCTCGACGGCCTTGAGCACGCCCTTGCCGTTGTAGCGGCCGGCTTCGCCGTCGCGCAGTTCGATCGCTTCGCGCGAGCCCGTGGACGCGCCCGAAGGCACGGCCGCGCGGCCCATCGTGCCCGATTCGAGCAGCACGTCGCATTCGACGGTGGGATTGCCGCGCGAATCCAGAATCTCGCGACCGATGATATCTACGATTGCACTCATGGTTTCCTCAGAAAATGACAGTCATTCTTGCGCGACCGGCGCCCGCCCGGCGGCTCGCTGCGCGCGGCCCGCCGTTGCTTCGTCCGGCGCCGTGCGGCCTTTTCGCGCGTGAGCCGCGCGTGGACCGAAACGCCGTCGCATGAAACGCCCACGGCGCGCCGGGGACAGACGGCGGCGCAGTCTCGGGTTCACTTGCCGCAGCGCCGCAGGCCGCCGTTTCACCGGTTTGCCCGCGCGCTGCCACGCTGCTTTCTACATCAAGCGCGGCGCGCAAGCCATGCTACGCGCAGGACGATGCCGCTTCGTGACATCGCTCGCGCGCAGCGCCTTGCGGACTGCCGCGCTGCTCCTCCATCGCGCCGCCCGTGCAACCGAAGCGGCGCGCACTGCATCGTTACGTCAGTTGAAGTCGTTCTCGAGGAACGGCGCGCGCTTGACCGCCTGGTCGAGCGTCACGAGCGTTTCGAGCAGGTCCGCCATGCGGCCGAGCGGCACGGCATTGGGACCGTCGGACTTCGCTTCGGCGGGCTTCGGGTGCGTCTCCATGAAGAGACCCGAGACGCCCGTGGCCACGGCCGCGCGCGCGAGCACCGGCACGAACTCGCGCTGGCCGCCCGAACTCGTGCCCTGCCCGCCCGGCAACTGCACCGAATGGGTGGCGTCGAACACGACCGGCGCGCCGGTCTCGCGCATGATCGCAAGCGAGCGCATGTCCGAAACGAGGTTGTTGTAGCCGAACGAGACGCCGCGCTCGCACGCCATGAAGCGGTCTTCGGAAAGCCCCGCCTCACGCGCGGCTTCGCGCGCCTTGTCGATCACGTTCTTCATGTCGTGCGGCGCGAGGAACTGGCCTTTCTTGATGTTGACCGGCTTGCCCGAACGCGCGCACGCGTGGATGAAGTCGGTCTGACGGCACAGGAACGCGGGCGTTTGCAGCACGTCCACGACCGCCGCCACGGCCCCGATCTCTGCTTCCGAATGTACGTCGGTCAGCACGGGCAGACCGAGCTGGCGCTTCACTTCGGAGAGGATGCGCAGGCCCTCGTCCATCCCGAGGCCGCGAAACGACTTGCCGCTCGAACGATTGGCCTTGTCGTAGGACGACTTGTAGATGAACGGAATGCCGAGCTTCGACGTGATTTCCTTCAGGCGGCCCGCGACGTCGATCGTCATTTGCTCCGATTCGACGACGCAGGTGCCCGCGATCAGGAAGAACGGCTTGTCGAGACCGATCTCGAAACCGCACAGATTCATGCTTTCTCCTGGGCGCGCGACTGCTGGTGCGCGAGCGCCGCTTCGACATACGCCTTGAATAGCGGATGGCCGTCACGCGGCGTGGACGTGAATTCCGGGTGGAACTGCACGCCGACGAACCACGGGTGCATCTCGCGCGGCAGTTCCATCATTTCCGGCAGGTCTTCCGTGGGCGTGCGCGCGCTGATGATAAGGCCGCCCGCCTCGAGCTTGGGCACGTAGCCGTTATTGACTTCATAACGGTGGCGATGGCGCTCGTTCACGTCCTTGCCGTAGATTTCCGACGCGAGCGTGCCTGGCTTGATCGGGCAGCGCTGCGAACCGAGGCGCATCGTGCCGCCCAGGTCCGAGTCTTCGGTGCGCTTTTCGACCTTGCCTTCGCGGTCGGCCCATTCGGTGATGAGCGCGACGACGCGGTCGGGCGTGTCGGGGTCGAATTCCGTGCTGTTCGCGTGCTTGAGGCCCACCACGTCGCGCGCGAATTCGATCACCGCGAGCTGCATGCCGAGGCAGATGCCGAGATACGGCACCTTCGCTTCGCGAGCGTACTGAATGGCCTTGATCTTGCCTTCGGTGCCGCGGCGGCCGAAACCGCCCGGCACGAGAATCGCGTCGAGATGCTTGAGGCTTTCGACGCCCTCTTCGTCGATCTGTTCCGAATCGAGGTACTCGATGTTCACCTTCGTCGAGGTCTTGATCGACGCATGGCGCAGCGCTTCGATGAGCGACTTGTACGACTCGGTCAGATCGACGTACTTGCCGACCATGCCGATGGTGACTTCATGCTGGGGATGCTCGAGCTTTTCGACCATTTCCGACCAGATCGACAGATCGGCGGGCTTGGCGGAGAGCTTCAGCTCGTCGCAGACGATCGAGTCGAGACCCTGATCGTGCAGCATTTGCGGAATCTTGTAGATGCTGTCGGCGTCCCACACCGAGATCACGGCGTCTTCCGGCACGTTCGAGAACATCGAGATCTTCGAGCGCTCGTCGTCGGGAATGCGGCGGTCGGCGCGGCACAGCAGCACGTTCGGATAGATGCCGATTTCGCGCAGCTTCTGCACGCTGTGCTGCGTGGGCTTGGTCTTGAGTTCGCCCGCCGTGGCGATGAACGGCACGAGCGTGAGATGCACGAAGCACGCGCTGTTGCGGCCAAGGCGCAGGCTCATTTGACGCGCCGCTTCGAGGAACGGCAGCGACTCGATGTCGCCCACGGTGCCGCCCACTTCGACGATCGCCACGTCGGGCTCGCCGCAGGTGGCCGACGCCGCGCCGCGCTCGACGAACGCCTGAATTTCGTTGGTGATGTGCGGAATGACCTGCACGGTCTTGCCGAGATAGTCGCCGCGGCGTTCCTTGCGGATCACCGATTCGTAGATCTGGCCCGTGGTGAAGTTGTTGGCCTTGCGCATCTTCGTGCTGATGAAGCGCTCATAGTGGCCGAGGTCGAGGTCGGTTTCCGCTCCGTCTTCCGTCACGAACACTTCGCCGTGCTGAAACGGGCTCATCGTGCCGGGGTCGACGTTGATGTAGGGATCGAGCTTGAGGAGGGTGACTTTGAGACCGCGCGATTCGAGGATCGCGGCGAGGGAGGCGGCGGCAATACCCTTGCCGAGGGAGGAAACTACGCCGCCGGTGACGAAAACATATTTGGTCATCGCTGAATGCTCGCGGGAAAAACGGATTATACCTGAAAGCAAGGGCTAACCCTGAATTTTGCGCGGGCATCGCGCGTGGTGCGGCGGCGCTCGATCCCGGCGTTCGGCGCGAACACCGCGACCGCATCGCGGACGCGTCCGCACCGCTTCGCGGGCGTCCCGCCGCGCGAGCGTTCGCGCGCCCACAGCCGGTATCGCGCCCACGCGAGCGCGGCCCGAAGTTCGCCCAGGGCTTCAGGCCGGGGCTTGCCCGAAGCGCCCGGTTCAGACGCCGTTTTCCATCGCGAAAAGCAGCCGCTGCACGGCGCGCGCGGTTTCGATGGGCCGCTCCATCGGATACAAATGGCTGCCTTCCATCCACTCGAAACGCTCGCCCGCGAGGCGCCGCGTGGCGTCGAGCCCGACCTGGCGCACTTCGCGCGAACGCGTGCCCGCGATGAAGCTCACCGGCACCGGCGAGCCATGCACGAGCCGCGCGCCGAGCGTATGCGGCAACGTGCGGTAAATCATGTATTCGATGTGCCGATCGAACGCGAGCGTGCGCGTGCCGTCGGGCGAGCTTTGCGGCATGCCGAAGTCGACATAGTCGGAAAGCACGCGTTCGTCCCAGCGCGCGAACGCGGGCTTCGCATGGAAATGGCGCCAGGCTTCCTCGCGGCTCGCCCAACTCGTGCGGCGCGTGCGCGTGGCGGCGGCCGGCGAAAGCCGTTCGTCGAGACCGGTCCATTGCGAGATGCGCAGCAGGCTGCTGCGCCAACCCGCGATCACCGGCGAATCGAGCATCACCACGCCGCGCACCCACTGCGGCTTTTTCAGCGCGGCCATCAACGAAAGATAACCGCCGAGCGAATGGCCCACGAGCCAGACCGGCTCCTCGTAGCTGCGGCCGATATCGTCGACGAGCTGTTCGACGAGATGCGGCCAGTCGCGCGTGACCGGATAGCGCGGATCGTGCCCGATGCGCTCGATGTAACGCAGTTCGTAGCGATCGCCAAGCTCGGCGAAGAACGTGCGGTACGTCGAGGCCGGAAAGCCGTTCGCGTGCGAGAAATGAATGACGTTTTTCAAGGGCGCGCTGTCTCTCTGGTTTGTCTCTTCTTCTTGCTTGTGAGGCGTGCTTGGCCGACGCCATCCGCATGACGCGTTCAGTCGGGCGGCCGCGGGTCCATCCAGTAGCGCCGCTCGCGCTCGCGAAAGCGTTCGACGGCAATCGCGCCCGCCCGCGCCTCGATGCGCACCGCGCCGTCCGCGTCGCTGCGGGCCAGCACGATATGACGCGCTGCGTAGCGCGCGAATACGCCCGGATGCGGATGATGAAAGCGATTGAGAAAGCCTACCTGAAATATTGCGACAAGCGGCCAAACGGAATCGAGGAACGGCTCGGTCGACGAGGTGCGGCTGCCGTGATGCGGCACGACCAGCACCTGCGCGCGCAGGTGCGCGGCATCCCGGGCGATGAGCGCGCGCTCGGCGTCCGCTTCGGTATCGGCGGCAATGAGCGCGACGACGGGCGCGGCATCCCGAGCCGCCGCGCTGGAGACGCGCAGCACGCAGCAATGCGCGTTCGGCTTGCCCGTGATCGGCCCCGGATCGGGCCACAGCACTTCGAAGCCCACGCCATCCCACTGCCAGCGCTGCCCCGCGGCGCACTGCACGCGCTGCGCGCCCCGCTCGCGCGCTTGCGCCCACAACGGATGCGCGCGCGCGATGCCCGCCACGAAAGCGCCGACACCGATCGCATCGAGCACGGCCGGCGCGCCGCCCGAATGATCGGAATCGTCATGGCTGACCATCAGCGTGTCGAGCCGCCGCACGGCGTGCGTCTGAAGATACGGCACGACGATGCGCTCGCCCGCGTGCGTCGATTCCGGGCCCGGACCCGCGTCGAACAAGAGCGTGTGACGCGCCGTTTCGACCAGCACCGACGTGCCCTGCCCGATGTCGAGCGCCGTGAGCCGGAATGCGCCCGGCGGCGGCCCGCCCGGCGCGGGCATCACCGCGGGGGCCACCAGCGGCAGCCAGGTGAGCGGCGCGAGCCAGCGCAACGGCCAGCCGCGCGGCGCGAGCAGCCACGCCACGCCCACCGCCGCGCACGCGAGCGGCCACGCGCCGGGCTGAGGCAGGCGCAGCACCGCGCCGGGCAAATCCGCGCACGCGCCGAGCGCCTGCATGAGCCAGTCGATCAACCGATGCGCCGCGCGCAACGCGAACGCATCGAGCGGCCGGGGTAGCGCCGCGCTCGTGAGCACCGCGGGCGTGACGAGTGCGCTCACCCAAGGGATCGCAAAGGCGTTCGCGAACGGCCCGATCAGCGGTATCTGGCCGAACCAGTACGCCGTGAGCGGCGCGAGCGCGAGCGTCACCGCCCATTGCACGCGGGCGCTGCCGGCGATAGACGCGCGCGCGCGTTGGCATGCGGCGCGCCAGCCGGCGCGCGGCGCGAACGTTTTCAACCACGGCCTTCGCCCACGCGCAGCGGGCGCGGCTTCCCGGTCGCGCATCGGATTCACGAGGTCGTCATCGGCGTCGGCATCGGCGTCGGCGGGCGCTTCGCGGCGCGTGTGCGGCACGCCCGTCGCCGCATACAGGATCGCCGCGACCGCGCCGAACGAAAGCCAGAACCCCGCCGCCGTCACCGACCACGGATCGCGCAGCAGCACGAACCCGAGCGCCCACGCCAGCACGATCGAACGGTCGACCGCGCGTCCCGCGAAAAGCGCGAGCGCCGCCACCGACAACATGCCGAGCGCGCGCTGCACCGGCACGTTGAAGCCCGCCAGCGCCGCGTGGGCGGCCGCCGCGAGCAGCGCGCCCGCGAGCGCGACCCGTTGCGCCGGAACGACGAGCGGCGCGGCAACGCCGCGCCAGCGCATGCGCCGCCAGCACGCGCCGGCCGCCCATCCCGCCAGACCCGCGACGAACGCCAGATGCAGCCCGGAGATCGCCACCAGATGACTCGTGCCCGTATTGCGCATGAGCCGCCAGTCGGCGTCGCTCACGGCATCCTGCGCGCCCGTTGCGAGCGCGATGACGATACCGCGATGCGGCGCGCTGCCGAGCACGGCGTCGATGCGCGCGCGCAGCGCGGCGCGTTGGCGCTCGACGAGCACGCCGATGTTGCGCGCATCGGCGGCAAGACGCGTGGCGTGAAGCCCATCGCTGACATAACCCGTTGCGCGCACGCCGCGCGCGAGCAAGGCGGCTTCGGTGTCGCGCAAGCCGAAGTTGCCGTTGCCGTGCGGACGTTTGAGCCGCACCGTCAGCCGCCAGCGCGCGCCCGGCACGAGCGGCGGCAACGGCGTCTCGCGCGGCATCCACGACAACTGAATCAAACGCGGCAGCGGCGAGCCCGCGCGCTGCTCGCCCCACGATTCGACGCGAAAGAGAAAACTCGCGCCGCCGTCGCCTTGACCGTAGGTGGGCAGGCTGGCGATATAGCCGCTAACGCCGACATCGCGCGCTTGCCACGCAAGCGGCAGCGACTCGGCAAGCCGCATTTCGGCGCGCCACGCGGCATAGCCGAAACCCGCGCAATGCGCCGCGATCCACACCGCCGCCCAACCGCTCGCCACGCGCGCGCGAGGCAACACACGCACCACCTGCAACAACCGCATCGGACGCACAACACGCAGGGAACGCACAGCACGCAGGGAACGCGCAACACGCACGACGCGCACGACGCGCATAACACGCACGGCACGCAGGGAACGCACAACGCGCACGGCACGCACGGCATGCCAACGCGCGCTGCCAGCGTCGCGGCAATCGTCGAGCAAAGTCCCGCGCAACGCGAAAACCGCCCACGCCGCCGCGAGCGCGAACACCAAACCGAGCCCGAGCCACGCGCGCCACCCGGGCAACTCCGCTTGCCGCTGCAACACGATCACGCCCAGCGCAAACCCGCACCACACCGCCCGCATTCCGCCTCCGTCGCATGAGGCAGCGCTGCACCGCCTTATCGACGATTATGCGGACGAAAGCGCCAGCCGGGGCAGCGCGGACGCAGCGTTAGCCGTTGTGCCAAGGGCGATTTCCTCGGGACTCAAGCCGCGCAAGCCGGCGAGCACGGCGCCGATGCGCGGCACCTGATCGGGCGTGTTGCGCTCGCGATAAAGCCAGGCCGGCGAGATGTCGGGCGCGTCGGTTTCCATCACGATGGCCTCGAGCGGCAACTGCTCCGCGAGCCGGCGAATCTGCAACGCGCGCTCGAACGTGAGATTGCCGCCGAAACCCAGATGCATGCCGTGCTCGATGAAGGCGCGCGCCTGCTGGAAGCTGCCGTTGAACGCATGCGCGATGCCGGTCTTCACGCCCGCGCGGCGCAACCCCGCGAGCACGCGATCCTGCGACTTGCGCACGTGGCAGATCGCGGGCAAGCCGAACTCGCGCGCGAGCCGCAGCTGCGCCTCATAGAAGTGCTGCTGGCGCGTTTCGTCGAGACCCGGCACGAAGTAGTCGAGCCCGATCTCGCCAATGCCGACGAAGCGCGCATCGCTCAGACTCGCTTCGATCTCGCGGCGCAAGACCTCGAGATCCTCGTCGCGCGCCTGCGGCGTGTAGAGCGGGTGAATGCCCAGCGCGTAGACCGCGCCTTCGGTGCGATGCGCGAGCGCGCGCACCGTCGCGAAGTTCTCGCGCGCCACGGCCGGGATCACGATGCGCGAGACGCCCGCCGCCTTCGCGGCCGCGGCGACCGTGTCGCGGTCGGCATCGAACTCGCCGGCATCGAGATGACAGTGCGTATCGACCCACATGATCGGCGTGGCCTCGCGTGGCGAAAGAAAAAGCGCTCAGACCGGAACGACCGGCTCCTCGTGCAGCATGCCGTCGCGCAGGCGCACGATACGGTCGCAGCGCGCCGCAAGCTCGGGATCGTGCGTGACGATCACGAAACTCGTTTCGAACTGGTCGGAGAGTTCGAGCATCAGGTTGAACACGTTGTCGGCGGTGCTGCCGTCCAGGTTGCCCGTGGGTTCGTCGGCGAGCACGCAGGCGGGCTTCGTCACGAGCGCGCGCGCGATGGCCACGCGCTGACGCTCGCCGCCCGAGAGTTCGCCCGGCCGGTGCCGCGCGCGATGCGCAAGCCCCACGCGATCGAGAATCGCCAACGCCTCGGCGCGCGCCGCTTCCTGCGGCATGCGGCGAATGCGCAACGGCATCGCCACATTGTCGAGCGCCGAAAATTCGGGCAGCAGATGATGAAACTGATAGACGAAACCGAGCGCGCGGTTGCGCAAATCGTTGCGCTCGCGCTCGGACAGCTCCGTGAACGGCTTGCCGAGCAGCGAAACCTTGCCCGCGCCCGGCTCGTCGAGACCGCCCAGCACGTGCAGCAGCGTGCTCTTGCCCGAACCCGAGGCGCCCACGACGGCGAGCTTTTCGCCACGCTTCACGCTGAGGTCGGTGTCGTGCAGCACCTGCACGGAAAGCGCGCCCTGGCCGAACACTTTGGAAATGCCGTGCGCTTCGAGCACGTAGGGATGATCGCTGGACATGGCTTGATTCGATTGACGGTCATTCATAGCGCAGCGCCTCCGCGGGGCGAACCCTGGCGGCGCGCCAGCTCGGGTAAAGCGTCGCGAGCGCGGACAGCACGAACGCGATCGCGCCGATGCGGATCACGTCGCCAGGCACGAGTTCCGAAGGCAGCTCGCTGATGAAATACACCGAAGGCGGCAGGAACTGCACGCCGAGCAGATGCTCGATCATCGGCACGAGCCACGGAATGCTCCACGCGATCAGGCAGCCGAGCGCGATGCCGATGCCCGTGCCCACGAAGCCGATCGTCACGCCCTGCACGACGAAAATCCTCATGATCGAGCCGGGCTGCGCGCCGAGCGTGCGCAGGATGGCGATATCGGCCTGCTTGTTGGTCACGGTCATCACGAGCGACGACACCAGGTTGAACGCCGCGACCGCGATGATGAGCGTGAGGATGATGAACATCATGCGCTTTTCGATCTGCACGGCCGAGAACCACGTCTTGTTCTGCTGCGTCCAGTCGCGAATGTAGAGATCGCCGGAGAGCGTATGCACGAGCTGCCGCGCGACGGCCGGCGCCTTCTGCATGTCTTTCAGGCGCAATCGCACGCCGCTGGGCGCGCCGAGCCGGTAGAGCACTTCGGCGTCGCGGATATTGGTGAGCGCGAGCGTGCTGTCGTATTCGTAATGCCCCGACTCGAACACGCCCACGACCGTGAACTGCTTCAGGCGCGGCAGCATGCCGGCCGGCGTGATCGAGCCTTCGGGCGCGACGAGCGTCACTTTATCGCCGACCGTCACGCCGAGATTCATGGCCAGGTCGCCGCCGAGCACGATGCCGAAGCTGCCCGGCGTGAGATTGTTCAGGCTGCCCGCCTTCATCTCCTTGCCGATGTCCGACACCTGCGGTTCTTCCGAGGGCTCCACGCCGCGCAACTGCACGCCGTTGACGCTGTCGCCGCGCGTGAGCAGCGCCTGGGCGTCCACGTAGGGCGCCGCGCCGATCACCTCGGGATTGGTTTTCGCTTCCTTCGCGGTGAGCTGCCAGTCGGGCATGGTGCCCGTCGGCGAGAAAATTTCGATATGCGCGAGCACGGAAAGCATGCGGTCGCGCACGTCGCGCTGAAAGCCGTTCATCACCGAAAGCACGACGATCAGCGCCGCGACGCCGAGCGCGATGCCCGACATCGAAATGAGCGCGATGAACGAGATGAAACCGTTGCCGGTCGTGCGTTTGCCGGCGCGCGTGTAGCGCCAGCCAATCTGCCATTCGTAGGGAAGTTTCAAGCGAATCCTTTATGCGTCTTCGTTGCGTCCCGGCGACGCGGTTCACGAAATGCGGCGTAGCGTGAGCGAATAGCGTGCCGGGGCCGGCGTCGATCAAGCGCGAAGTTTGCCACACTGGCGGCCTCCGACGGACTTTCGCACCGCGCCGCGAGCCGTGTTTGCGCACGGCTTTCCCATTTTCGGCGCTTTCGCGCAGGAAAGCCGCTGAGGCTTCGAGCGATGCGCAAGGCGGAAAGTGCCCGCGCCGTGTCAGGCGGGCGATGCATCGCGGAATGAGGGCGGGCCGCGAACGGTGACGGCGGTTCGCGGCGGCGGTCGGCGGTTGGCGGTGGGCGGTGGGCGGGG
>NZ_CAJMZE010000064.1:0-11446 GCF_905220235.1 Paraburkholderia sp. J41
AGCCAGGCCTAGCCTGGCTTTTTTGTTTTTGCGCCGATTTTGCGTGGATGAAAGCGCGCTCTCGCGTGTTGGCCTTGCGTGGCGCGCGAGCGTGGGCGACCGGCGCCGGTGGTAGGATAGCGTCCTGCCTCGCAGCCCGCGCGAGCCTTGCGCGCGGGCGCTCAGCCGGAGTTCGTCGTGACCCTCAATGTGACCCTGATGCTGACCACGGTGCCCGACGAGGACGCCGCCGAAAAGCTCGCTTCAGGTGCGCTTGCGCAGCGCCTTGCCGCGTGCGTGACTCGCCTTGGCGCGGTGCATTCGCAGTATCACTGGCAGGGCAAGATCGAGTCCGGCGACGAGGTGCAGTTGCTTTTCAAGACGAGTCTCGCGCGTGCGGCCGAGCTCGAACAGTTCATCCAGACCGAGCATCCCTACGAAACGCCCGAGGTTCTCTCGTGGCAAGTCACGGCGTCGAACGCCTATGGACAGTGGGTCAATGCCGAGACTCAACGTCCCCTTCATGTCTAATCGCTTCGATCGGCGTTGGCCTGCCGCGCCGCACGCTTCACTTGCCTGCGCGCTTCCCGGCGCGGCTTTCCGCCCGCTCATCGGCTTCATCGTCCTCGTTTGCTGTGCGCTGTCGATGCTGTTCGGCCCGGCCGCCGCGCGCGCCGACGACACCGATTTCCTGCCGCCCGACCAGGCGTTCTCGTTCAGCGCGAGCGAGGAGCCGGGCGTGGTGGACGTGCATTTCAAGATCGCCGACGGCTACTACATGTACCGCGAGCGCTTCGCCTTCGAGGCCAGGAATGGCGCGGCCACGCTCGGCGACGCGCAGATTCCGCCGGGGCACGTGAAGTTCGATCCGACCTTCAACAAGAACGTCGAGACCTATCGCAACGAACTGACGATCCGCGTGCCGGTTGCGAAGGCGAGCGGCCCCTTCGATCTTGCGGTGACGTCGCAGGGTTGCGCCGATGCGGGCATTTGCTATCCGCCGGCGCAGCACGTTTATCACGTGAGCGGCGCGGCGTTGCAGGCCGCATCGGCGGGGCAAAGCGTGGTGCCCAGGGAGGCCCGGTTGGCGGCGGCGCAGCCCGAGGCGGCGCAATCGGCGCCCGCGCAAAATGCAGCGCCGGGCGCCGCGCAAGCCGCGCCGGCGGATCGACAGCCGTGGTACGAACGCGCCACCAGCGCCGACTACGCGCAGTCGCTGCTGCAAGGCGGCGGCTTCTTCGCCGTCGTCGGTTTGTACTTCGTCGCGGGCATGGTGCTGAGCCTGTTGCCGTGCTCGTATCCGATGATCCCGATCCTCTCCGCGATCATCGTCGGCGAAGGCGCGCGCGTCACGCGCCTGCGCGGCTTTTCGCTCTCGTTCGTCTACGTGCTCGGCATGGCGCTCGTCTACACCGTGCTCGGCATCGCGGCCGCGCTGGTCGGCCAGAGCCTGGGCGCGTGGCTCCAGAATCCGTGGGTGCTCGGCGCGTTCGCGGCGCTGCTCACCGTGTTCGCGCTCACGCTCATCGCTGGCTACGACATCGCGTTGCCGCAGCGCTGGCAGGACGGCGCGTCGCGCGCGTCGCAAGGGCGCTCGGGCGGCAAGTTCGCGGCCGTTGCGTTGATGGGCGCTCTCTCGGCGCTCGTGGTCGGCGCGTGCATGACCGCGCCGCTGTTCGCGGTGCTGGCGTTCATCGCGCACACGGGCAACGCCGTTCTCGGCGGGGCGGCGCTGTTCGCGATGGGCATCGGCCTTGGTGTGCCGCTGATGATTTTGGGCCTCGGCGCGGGCACGTTGCTGCCGCGCGCGGGCGTATGGATGGACGGCGTGAAGGTGTTCTTCGGCGTCGCGCTGCTCGCCGCCGCGTTGTGGATCGTCTGGCCCGTGCTGGGCGCAACGGCGCAAATGCTGCTCGCGGCGCTCTGGCTGCTGCTCGCGGCTGCCGCGCTCGGCCTGTTTTCGCCCGCGACCGGGGCGAACGCCGCCGCGCCGGGCATCTGGCGCCGGCTCGGACGCGGCGTCGGCGCGGCGCTCGCAATCTGGGCGGCCACACTCATCGTCGGGCTTGCGGCGGGTTCGAGCGATCCGCTGCGCCCGCTCGGCGTGCTGGCTTCGCGGATGAGCGGGCCGAATGCGGCCGATACGTCGACGAACGCCGCCGCGCCAACGAACGCGGCGGGCGCGCTGAGCTTCGCGCCGGTGCGCTCGTCCGCGCAACTCGACGCGGCGCTCGCCACGGCCAATACGGCGGGCAAGCCGTCGATGCTCGACTTCTACGCCGACTGGTGCGTGAGCTGCAAGGAAATGGAGAAGTTCACGTTCAGCGATCCGCGCGTGCAGGCGCGCCTCGCGCAACTAGGCTTGCTGCGCGCCGACGTCACCGCGAACGATACCGACGATCAGGCGCTGCTCAAGCGCTTCGGCCTGTTCGGGCCGCCCGGCATCATCTTCTTCGATACGAACGGGCACGAAGTGCTACGCGTGGTGGGCTACGAAAACGCCGACCGCTTCCTCGCGCGGCTCGATGCCGTGAAGCCCGCCGTGTCATGAATTGAACGGAACGCGAGACGTAAAAAAGGCACGCTGATTGGCGTGCCTTTTTCATGCATCGCGCGATTCACCGCGTCGTGCGCCGCGCACAAAGGCGCACACAGGGACGCGCAACAAGACGCGCACCGAGACGCGCCGCCGTCCCTTACTTCTGCGCGCGCAGGATACGCGCGGCGTCCAGCGCGAAGTAGGTCAGAATGCCGTCGGCACCCGCGCGCTTGAACGCGAGCAACGATTCCATCATCACCTTGTCGTGATCGAGCCAGCCGTTTTGCGCGGCCGCCTTGATCATCGCGTATTCGCCGCTCACCTGGTACACGTAGGTCGGAAAGCGGAACTCGTCCTTCACGCGGCGCAGGATGTCGAGGTACGGCATGCCCGGCTTGACCATCACCATGTCGGCGCCTTCCTCGATGTCGAGGCGCGTTTCGCGCAACGCTTCGTCGCTGTTGGCCGGGTCCATCTGGTACGTCATCTTGTTGCTCTTGCCCAGATTCGTCGCCGAGCCCACGGCGTCGCGGAACGGACCGTAGAACGCCGAAGCGTACTTGGCCGAGTACGCCATGATGCGCGTGTGAATATGATTTTCGCTTTCGAGCATCTCGCGCAGCGCGCCGATGCGGCCGTCCATCATGTCCGAAGGCGCGACGATATCGACGCCCGCTTCAGCCTGCGTGCGCGCCTGCGCCACGAGAATCTCGATCGTTTCGTCGTTGATGACGTAACCGTTCTCGTCGAGCACGCCGTCCTGGCCGTGGCTCGTGTACGGGTCGAGCGCCACGTCGCAGAGCACGCCCAGCTCGGGGAAGCGCTTTTTCAGCTCGCGCACGGCGCGCGGAATCACGCCGTCGGGGTTGGTCGCCTCGATGCCGTCGGGCGTCTTGAGCGCCGGGTCGACAACCGGAAAAAGCGACAGCACGGGAATGCCCAGCTCGACGCACTGCTCGGCCACGCCCATCAACAGGTCGATGGAAACGCGCTCGACGCCGGGCATCGACGGCACGGCTTCGCGGGCGTTGTGACCGTCCGTGACGAACACGGGATAGATCAGGTCGTTGGTGGTGAGAATGTTTTCGCGCATCAGGCGGCGCGAGAAGTCGTCGCGGCGCATGCGGCGCGGACGATGATGCGGATAGAAGCTCATGTCGGCGATAAGGGAGACGGAGGGCGTCCCGTGGCACAGGAAACTTTTCGGGACAATGGTATATCATACCGATCGAGCGAGGCGCCTGGCGCCGAACTCCCCGCTTCTCCTCCCTGAGCGGGTGCCTGTCGTTTTTCGATAAGGCTGTTTAACCCGCCGGCAAATCGCGGCGGGTTTTTTTCTGGGCGCAGGCGATAGCCGTGCCGATGCGGCGCGCATGAAGCGCCGGTTCTCGCGGCAAAGAGCGTGCGGAATTTCGCGGCGTGGTCTGCGAGCGCGCGCCTAGGCGAACAGCTCCGAAGCGCCGCGCGCGCTCAAAAAAAGCCGGGACGAAACGCAACGAACGCGACGAAACGCGACGAAACGGGCGCAATGCCCAACAGCGCGGCGTTTTCGGCGATGTCCGGAACTCGCGCCGGTTAGCTCATTCGGCGGGCGCGGCCGCTTCGCCGGCGGTGGCTTTCGGCGCGATCCAGCCTTCGATCACCGCATGCGCTTCGTCCAGCCCGACGCGTTTGAGCGCGGAAAACAACTGCGCGCTCAACTTGCCCTCATAGCCCTGCTTGCGGTACTCGTCGAACGCCTTGTTCGCCGTGCGCAGCGAAAGCACGCTTTCTTGTCGCGTCAATTTGTCGCATTTCGTGAGCAGCGCGTGGATCGGCTTGCCAGTCGATCCGAACCACTCGACCATGCGCCGGTCCAGTTCCGTGAAGGGACGGCGCGCGTCCATCATCAGGATCAGGCCGGCGAGTTGCGCGCGCGATTGCAGATACAGCGAGAGCAGTTGCTCCCAGTGCGCCTTCGCGGCTTCCGGCACTTCGGCGTAACCGTAGCCCGGCAAATCGACGAGATAACCGGCCGGTTCGTCTTCGGGACCGACGGCAAAATAGTTGATGTGCTGCGTGCGGCCCGGCGTTTTCGAGGCGAACGCGAGACGCTTCTGGTTGCACAGCAGGTTGATGGCCGTGGATTTGCCCGCGTTCGAGCGCCCGGCGAACGCGACTTCGGGCCGCGCCGTGGCGGGCAGATCGCGCAAATGATTGACCGTCGTGAAGAAGCGGGACTGATGCAGCAGGAAGGCCATCGGATAAGACCACAATATGAAACACGGAGGCGGCTTGCCCGCCGGACCCGGAAGCGGCCGGGGTGAATTCCTGGATATCGGGGAGAGGCCCGACTGGCGCCGGGGCGCCGTGCGCGCTATTGTACAATGCGACGGTTTACTGAAGACCGGTTAGGCCAGCGCGGGCCTTTCGAGCAGAGCCGTCGTTGTCGTCCATTGCAGAACCTGATTCCCACAAGACGAAACAAGGTGCGCGAATGAATCGACTGGGCAAGTCCTTGAAGGTACTCGAATTTGCGATAGCGGCAGGTCTGACAGCAAGTGTATTGACGATGGCGGCGGGCGCGAAAGCGGCGGATCAGGGAACGCCGGCCAAGCCCGACGTAGCGCGCGGGCAGGCGATCGCCGCGCAGGTGTGCGCCGCATGCCACGCGGCCGACGGCAACAGCACGGGCGGCGCGTATCCGAAGCTCGCCGGCCAGCACGCCGCCTATCTGGTCAAGCAACTCAAGGATTTCAAGCCTCAGCCCGGCGGCAAGCCCGCCGCGCGCGCCAATCCGGTCATGGCGGGTTTCGCGGCCGCACTGTCCGATCAGGATATGATCAACGTGTCCGCGTGGTTCGCTTCGCAGGCGCCCAAGCCCGGCTACGCGCACGACGCGAAAACCGTGGCGCTGGGCCAGACGATCTGGCGCGCGGGCGTCGCCGACAAGGGCGTGCCGGCTTGCGCGTCGTGCCACGGGCCCACGGGCCAGGGCATTCCGATCCAGTATCCGCGCCTGTCGGGCCAATGGTCGGAATACATCGTCGCGCAGCTCAATGCGTTTCAGCAGGGCACGCGCAACAACAACGACCCGATGCGCATGATCGCGCACCGGCTCTCGGACGACGAAATCAAGGCCGTCGCCGATTACGCCGCCGGGCTGCACTGAGCGCGGCGCGAACCGGCGCAATGTCCACCAGGCGGGCGTGGCGGCTCGTGGAACACAACAAGAAAAAGGGTGAGGGCGTCGCGTTTTTGGCGACGGACCCGCACCCTTTTTTGCTATCGTGCGCGGAAAATGCCGTCGTGACACAGCGTGTCACACGTCAAGCTGCGACAATCACGCGCGCGCAGCGCAATGCGGCGAAAAGTGGAGTGTGAATGAGCGTCACCACGCAGGGTTTGCAGTTGAAGGTTCGCCAGAGGGCGGTGAAAAGCGCGGTCGAGCTGATCAGCTCGATGCGTTTCGCGATTGCATTGCTCGTCGTGCTTGCGATCGCGAGCATCATCGGCACGGTGCTCACGCAGGACGACCCGTATCCCAACTACGTCAACCAGTTCGGGCCGTTCTGGGCCGACATCTTCCGCTCGCTGAGCCTCTACACGGTCTACAGCGCGTGGTGGTTCATGACCATCCTCGGCTTTCTGGTCGTTTCGATCTCGCTGTGCGTGATCCGCAACGCGCCCAAAATGGTCGCCGACGCGAAAAGCTGGAAGGACAAGGTGCGCGAAGGCAGCCTGCGCGCGTTCCATCACAAGGGCGAATTCGCGCTCGAAGGCGCCACGCGCGCGGAAACCGCGGCCACGCTCGGCAAGCTGTCGGCGCGCCTCGGCTACCGCTTCGTGGTGCGCGAAAGCGAAGGCGCCACCTTGATCGCGGCCAAACGCGGCGCGCTCACGAAGATCGGCTACATCTTCGCGCACCTCGCGATCGTGGTGATCTGCGTCGGCGGCCTGCTCGACAGCAATCTGCCGATCAAATTCCAGATGTGGCTGTTCGACAAGACGCCCATTCGCAGCAACGCCGTCATCAACGACATCGCGCCCGAGCACCGGCTTTCGCAGTCGAATCCCACCTTCCGCGGCTACGCGTGGGTGCCCGAGGGCCAGTTCGTTTCCACGGCCATTCTCAATCAGCCCGACGGCTCGCTGATCCAGGATTTGCCGTTCTCGATCCAGCTCAACAAGTTCATTGTCGATTACTACTCCACGGGCATGCCCAAGCTGTTCGCGAGCGACATCGTCGTGATCGATCACAAGACGGGCAAGCGCGTTCCGGCGCGCATCGAGGTGAACGAGCCGTTCGAGTACGACGGCGTGTCGATCTATCAATCGAGCTTCCAGGACGGCGGCTCGCAGATGTCGATGACCGCGTGGCCGATGAGCGGCGCGAGCGCGAAGAGTTTCGCGTTCGGCGGCACGATCGGCAATTCGGCGTCGCTCGCGGTGCCCGCGGGCCAAAGCGTGCCGGGCGTGGACGGTCAGACCATCGAGTTCGCCGATTTCCGCGCCATCAACGTCGAGAATATTTCCAACGGCAGCGGCGCGAACGACGTGCGCGGCGTCGCGCATCAAACGCTCAAGGAAGCGTTCGACGAGCGGCTGGGTTCGGGCGCGAAAAGCTCGAAGCCGCTCGATCTGCATAACGTCGGGCCTTCCGTGCAATACAAGGTGCGCGACAAGGACGGCCAGGCTCGCGAGTACAACAACTACATGCTGCCCGTGGACGTGGGCGGCGGCGACCGCATGTTCCTCGCGGGCATGCGCGAGAATCCCGACGACCCGTTCCGCTACCTGCGCATTCCCGCCGACGCCGGCGGCACCCCGAAGGAGTGGATGCTGCTGCGCGCCGCGTTCGCGGACCCGGCGCTGCGCGCGCAGGCCGCGAAGCGCTTCGCGGCACGCTCCGTCCCCGATTCGAGCCGCGACCTCCAGCAGCATCTCGAAGACAGCGCCGAGCGCGTGCTGACCCTTTTCTCGGGCACCGATCCGTCGCAGTCCAGCCCGGTTGCGAAGGGCGCGGCCAGTTCGCTCGGCGGCTTCCAGGCGGTGGCGGCGTTCATCGACAAATCGGTGCCCAAGGACCAGCAGGAAAAGGCCGCGGGCCTGCTGCTGCGCATGCTCGAAGGCGCAACGTGGGATTTGTGGCAACTCGCGCGCGAGCAGAACGGTGAGCCCGACCTCAAACCGGACGCCGACGCCGCGCGCTTCGTGCAAGACTCGATCAACGCGATTTCGGACAGTTTCCTGTATGGAGCGCCCGTCTATCTACAGCTCGATTCATTCAAGCAGGTGCAAGCTTCGGTATTTCAGTTGACGCGCGCGCCGGGCAAGAAAGTCGTGTATCTTGGCAGCCTGTTGCTCGTGCTCGGCATCTTCTCGATGTTCTATGTGCGTGAGCGGCGGCTGTGGTTCTGGCTGAAGGAGCGGGGCCACGGCGTCGATGTCGTCATGGCGATGTCGACCGCGCGCCGCACGCTCGACTTCGAGCGGGAATTCGCCCGCACCCGCGAAGCAGTCGGCCGCGCGCTGGGCGCGCCGCACGCGGCCTCCGAGGCTCGCGAGGCCCCCGGGCGGCAAGCGGCGGCACACGAAGGGCACGCAGAATACGCAGAGCACGCAGAGCACGCAGAGAACGAAGGGCATGGCGATGGCGGCGGCTCCCACCGTGAGCCATAACACCTCATGCGATCCGCGCGCGTTTCGACTGTTTCCTGATCGCGCGTTCGACGAACTTTCACGATCGATAACGGTAAGCCCATGGACTTGACTCAGGTTTCCTCATCCGCCAAGGCGCGCCGCACCGACCGCGCCGCCGCGACGCGCGCGGACGACCTCTCCGCGCTGCACTCCGACGCCCTGTTCGACGAACGCCCGTTCCTGCGCCGCCTCACGGCGCTCGACTGGCTGTTCGCGCTGGCGCTCGTGGCGGGCGCCGGTTTCGCGCTCTCGCGCTATCACGCGCACATGAATTACTACGACAAGCTGGTGCTGTGCGGCACGGTGCCGGCGCTCGTCGTGCTCGGCTGGCGGTGGAAGCCTGCGCGCCTGCTCATGGCCGGCATCGCCGTGCTTTCGATCGGCGCGATCCAGATTTATCAAGGCGATCTCGCCCGCGCCGACCAGACATTCTTCCTCAAATACTTCCTTTCCAGCCAGTCGGCCATTCTGTGGATGAGCGCGCTGTTCGTGCTCGCCACGCTGTTCTACTGGATCGGCCTGCTCTCGCGCTCGGAAACGGGCGGCGCGATCGGCACGAAGCTCACGTGGGCGGCCGTGCTGATGGGGTTTGTCGGGCTGATGGTGCGCTGGTACGAGTCGTATCTGATCGGCGCCGACGTGGGACACATTCCCATCTCGAACCTCTACGAAGTGTTCGTGCTGTTCAGCCTCATTACGGCGCTGTTCTATCTGTACTACGAAAAGCATTACGGCACGCGCGCGCTCGGCGCCTTCGTGCTGCTCGTGATCAGCGCGGCCGTCGGCTTCCTGATGTGGTACTCGATTTCGCGCGACGCGCAGCAGATCCAGCCGCTCGTGCCCGCACTGCAAAGCTGGTGGATGAAGATCCACGTGCCCGCCAACTTCATCGGCTACGGCAGCTTCGCGCTTTCGGCGATGGTGGGCGTGGCGTACATCATGAAGGAGCGCGGCGTGCTGGCGGACCGCCTGCCCGCGCTGGAAGTGCTCGACGACGTGATGTACAAGTCGATCGCCGTGGGCTTCGCGTTCTTCACCATCGCCACGATCCTCGGCGCGCTGTGGGCCGCGCAGGCGTGGGGCGGCTACTGGAGCTGGGACCCGAAGGAAACCTGGGCGCTGATCGTCTGGCTCAATTACGCGGCATGGCTGCACATGCGCCTCATGAAAGGTTTGCGCGGCGGCGTGGCCGCGTGGTGGGCGCTGACGGGCCTGCTCGTCACGACTTTCGCGTTCCTCGGCGTGAACATGTTCCTTTCGGGTCTGCACAGCTACGGCAAACTTTGAGGCGCCGCGTGTAACCGCGGCGCCCCGCGCAACGAACTAACCGTCGGATGCCTCGCGCACCGGCGGTTTTTTTTCGCGCGCCGGGAAGCTTCGGGCATGCGCGGTGTTTGCACAAACAGGAACCTTTACCCGAAACGCAGGAGTCGCATCATGTGGGTCAGACGAAGCAGCCGGATCTTGCTCGCCGGCGACGACATTGCCGCAAGCGAAATCACGCCGCAAAAGGTGTTCGAACAGCGCCGGCGCGTGCTGAAGGCGGCGGGCGCGCTCGCGCTCGGCGGCGTGGCGGGCCCGTTTGCCGCGAGCCGGGCGCTGGCCGAATACGCGCCCGGCGACCCGAAGGCGCAAAGGCTGGCCGCGAAGACCGACGCGAAGTTCGTCGCGCTCGACAAGGTCACGCCCTACAAGGACATCACGACCTACAACAACTTCTACGAATTCGGCACCGACAAGAGCGACCCCGCGCAGCACGCGCAGACGCTGCGGCCGCGCCCATGGAAGATCAGCGTGGAAGGCGAGGTGAAGAACGCGAAGGTCTACGACATCGACGAAATCCTCAAGCTCGCGCCGCTCGAGGAGCGCGTGTATCGCCACCGCTGCGTGGAAGGATGGTCGATGGTGATTCCGTGGGTCGGCGTTTCGCTCTCCGAACTGATTCGCCGCGCGCAGCCCACGGGCAACGCGCGCTACGTGCAATTCGTGACGCTCGCCGATCCTTCGCAGATGCCGGGCCTCGCCGAGCCGATTCTCGACTGGCCGTACAGCGAAGGCCTGCGCATGGACGAGGCGATGAATCCGCTCACGCTGCTCACCGTCGGCCTGTACGGCCAGGTGTTGCCGAATCAGAACGGCGCGCCGGTGCGCGTGGTCGTGCCCTGGAAATACGGCTTCAAGAGCGCGAAGTCGCTGGTGAAGATCCGCTTCCTGTCGAGCCAGCCGCCCACGAGCTGGAACAAGTACGCGCCCAACGAATACGGCTTTTATTCGAACGTGAACCCGAATGTCGATCACCCGCGCTGGAGCCAGGCGACCGAGCGGCGCATCGGCGAGGACGGCTTTTTCACGCCCAAGCGCAAGACGCTGATGTTCAACGGCTACGGCGATCTCGTGGCGTCGATGTATCAGGGCATGGATCTGCGCAAGAACTTCTAGGCGCGAGCGCGAAGGAGCGAACGATGGAAACGACAACGCCGGCGCGCGGCGCGGAGCGGGCCGCGGAAGATGCGAAAGGCGGAAAAAGCGCGAAAGGCGCGAAAGGCACGAAAAGCGCAAGAGCGCCCGGCGCCGCCAATGCGGCATCGGCGCGCTGGCTGCCGTGGGCGAAAGTGGCGGTGTTCGTGGCCGCGTGGTATCCGCTCGCGCGCATCGTGCTGTTCGGTTTCACCGACCGGCTGGGCGCGAACCCGATCGAATTCATCACGCGCTCGACGGGCCTGTGGACGCTCGTGTTTCTTTGCATCACGCTCGCGCTCACGCCGCTGCGCCGCGTGACGGGTTGGAACTGGCTGATCCGCTTTCGCCGCATGCTCGGGCTTTACGCGTTCTTCTACGCGGCGCTGCACTTCACGACCTACATCTGGTTCGACAAATGGTTCGACGTCGCGGCGATGCTCAAGGACGTGGGCAAGCGGCCCTTCATCACCGTGGGTTTCGCGGCTTTCGTGCTGCTGATTCCGCTCGCCGCAACCTCGACGCGCGCGATGGTGCGCCGTCTCGGGCGCCGCTGGCAGGCGCTGCACCGGCTGATTTACGCGGTGGGCGTGCTCGCCATCCTGCACTTCTGGTGGATGAAGTCGGGCAAGCACGATCTGGCGCTGCCCAAGCTCTACGGCGCGATCATGCTCGTGCTGCTGGGCTGGCGGATCGTCGCATGGTGGATGGCGCGGCGGCGGGCGGCCGCGTAGCCGTCCTGGCTTTGCGGATCAAGCCGACGAAAAAAAGCGACGCATCGAGCGTCGC
>NZ_CAJMZE010000065.1:0-9629 GCF_905220235.1 Paraburkholderia sp. J41
TGGTCGAGCGCACGGCGCGCGTGGTACTTCCTACGAATTACTCACGCAGCGAGGCACCCGAATCTGTCCTGCCAGGTCAGGCGGCCACCTCACGCCGTCGCAAGCGGATCATTCAGGCAGCATCTACGGTCCAATTCGCCAGCAAGACTTATCAAGCGAAAGTCTTTCGAACCGAAAAGGATCGTTATGGACGGGCGACGAGTACGATCGTGACACCGTGAAGCCATTAGGGTTGCGCGAATCAAAGGCCGTGCCTTCAAATCTAACCGTGTCCGGTTGCCGCCGACTTTATCGATTCATTTGAGGAAATTTTATGAGTGACCGCAATACCTCCTTGGTAGACACCGACGTCTCATGGGATGCCGCCTACGACGTGGCGCGGAAGTGCTACCGACGCCTCGTTGATCGTGGTGTCATCCTGCCCGTGCTTCGTTCGGACGTTTGCCTGTCCAGAGTGGCCTTTCCGGTACGAGAAGACTACCGGGGCTTTGATCGGCTCAATGATCTGCCGAGTGACGCTCCCTGTGGCTCCGGGATCGTGGGTGGCGGCGAGCGGATCAATCCGAATATCTATCCTGTCGTAGAGCGGTTAGAAATCCATGTCGTGGGGTTCCATTGGCAACACGACGCAGCGGGCGCTGTCACCTTGCAGCCAGACGCCGTCGGTGAGCCCAGCGCTGAAGGACTCTTCTTCAATATCGAGGGTGGTTTCCGCGCCAATTGCCCACATTGCTCCACGAGCATCGAGCTTGGTGGTGACGAAACGGAGAGACTGGACGACGCGCTTACCACCTGGTGCAAAGCATCGATGGCGTCCAAGGGGCAGACGACCTTGCAATGCCCGCGTTGCAACAGCGTTGCATCTTTGCAGGCGTGGCGGTCTCGCGAGCAGGACTTCGCCGCCGGGTATGTTGGTCTGACGTTGTGGGGCCAACATCTCCTCACACTGACCTATCAACCCGACCACCCCGCCAACAAGCCGGCGTGGGAAGCGCTCTGCGGTGACATGGCCGATCCGAGCCCCGCCATCGTTTACTGCAACATCTAGGGGCATATGCATGGCTGCCGTAGCTTTCCCGATGGACGTGGATTCGTTCCGTCGCTCACCGACCCAGACCTGTCTGCCTGATGAGATCGTCAACCGGCTGACCGCGCAAGCGCGCCCTGCGATCTTGTTGACGACCCGCCGGGGTGCCGAAGCGATGCCGCGTGCGCGGATCCCGGTACCCGATGCGCGCATAGGCATTTCTGTCGAACTTCGGTCAACATTTTTCTATCAGGGCACGTCTGTTATGCGATTCGACTTATCGCAGGCGATTATCTTTAGCGATTTTGCGGCCGACACCGTTAACGTGACAAGGCCCTGAATGCCTCCGATATCTTAAGGAAATCTGTGAAAGAAGAGCGCAGTGTTCACAATCTGGCAATCTCGTTGTATCGCAATCGGCAGCCAGAAAAAGCACTTGAAGTTATCGTTCCGCTGCTCCACGAACAGACTGGGAACGGGACGTTATTGAATCTGGCGGGTGCGTGCTGCTACAGCATGGGGAAGAAACTGGAGGCCGCAGCATATTGGGAACGAGCTACGTTCATCCAACCCGAAGCTGTTGAGCCACACTGCAACCTGGGAACGGTCCTGTGCGAACTAGGACAGCTCGCGAGAGGGGAGAAATTGTTGCGTCACGCGTTCGCCATTGCTCCGGAATCAGCCGAGGTGAGCAGCAATTTGGGAAACGTACTTCGGCAAAGAGGCATGTTGTCGGACGCTGAAGAGGTATATCGCCGCGGCCTGGCAAGTCACCCCAACTATGCAACGCTCCACAACAATCTTGGCGCTGTTTTACGTGCATTGAAGCGGCCGGCAGAGTCGGAGATTGCATACAGGAACGCACTGACCGCAGAGCCACGCTTCACCGAAGCGTACAACGACCTCGCGCTTTTGCTTCAAAAGCTAGGACGATTTGCGGAAGCCGACGAGGCTTTTCGTCGTGCACTTGAGATTGACACCGGGTTCGTCCTCGGATACTCGAATCATGCACGCCTGCTCTATGAGATGCGGCGCTATGAAGAAGCGGCAATCGCCGCAGCGCGTGCTATTGAATTGAATCCCAACAACGCGGATGCGCAACTCATTCTCGGTGAGGCATTGGCGACGCAAAATGCGGGCGATATTCAGCCTTCAATCAATGCGTATAGGAGGGCGGTTGAGATAAATCCGGATTCCATTATTGCGCATTCTAATCTGGCCTACTCTCTATTGTTTAAATCAGATGATGGTTATGAGATTCTTCGAGAATGCAGACGGTTTGCAGCCCAATTTGAAGCACCATATCTCGCTCAGGATGTAGATTATGCGAACGATCGTGTAGAGGGAAGACGATTGCGAATCGGCTATGTTTCTCCCGACTTTTGCAATCATTGTCAATCGCTATACATGATGCCACTTTTGAGGAATCATGATCACGTTTCGCTCGAAATTTACTGTTACTCGAGTGTTCGAATAACAGATAAAGTGACCGCACAGCTTTCAAAATACGCCGACATTTGGAGAGACGTCTCCATGAGCAGTGATGAAAGTGTGGCGAAAATAATCAAGGACGATCAGATTGATATTCTTGTCGACCTGACGATGCACATGTCGGGAGGGCGGCCACTTCTTTTCGCGCGTAGGCCGGCGCCTGTTCAGGTGGCATGGCTCGCTTATCCTGGCACGACGGGCAGCAGAGCAATTACCTATAGGCTGACGGACCCATGGCTCGCCCCCCCCGAAAGTTCTAAAGCTGACGATCGCTACAGTGAGAGGTCAATCCGATTGCCGGATACTTTCTGGTGTTACGACCCTCTGGTAACGCCATTCCCCGTGAGCGGACTAGCAGCGGACGAAAATGGATTTGTGACGTTTGGCTGTTTGAATAGTCCACGTAAGCTTACAGACCGAACACTCCAGTTGTGGGCCGCAATACTTAAAAGCGTCGTTGATTCAAAGATGATTCTGCTTTTAGCGCAAGGGAGTGCCCGAGAACAGGTGAGGTCGATATTTGAGGCGATGGGCGTGGATCCGTCGAGGCTGATTTTCCGCGACTACCAGCCACGCAAAGCGTATCTGCTGACATTTGAGAAGATAGATATCACGCTCGACACCTTTCCGTACAATGGCCACACGACGAGCCTCGATAGCTTCTGGATGGGGGTGCCTGTAGTGACGATTGTCGGAAGCAGCCCTGTCAGTCGAGCGGGTTACGCATTGCTTCAAAATCTCGGGCTGCCAGAACTGTCCGCTTCGACTGACGAGGAATTTGTGCGAATCGCTGTGCGATTGGCGCGGGACCGGTCGCGTCTGAGGACGTTGCGTTGCTCGCTTCGAGAACGAATGGAGCAATCACCGTTGATGGATGGCCCGCGCTTTGCTCGAGGAGTGGAGCAGGCATATTTGAGGATGTGGAAGGAGTGGTGCCAGTCTGGCCGTTCCGTTGAGCAGATTCAATAGCTTGCCGGCTATTCTTGGGCGGCGAAAGCCTGATTCATCCCGCTAGCGCGCTGAATTTCGTCGCCGTGCAGGTACATTGACGTCGTCGCGATTGACGACTTTACCGGGAGAGGTAGAGGGGTTATTTGGGCGATCGGCGGCGGTCGCTGAGGACCGGAGTGCTTCAAGCGGCAGTAGCTCGAGCGCGGACCTGAGGATGGTGGTCATGATTTCTTGGAATTCCCGATGCCGCGCAGGTACGACTACATGCGCGCCGGCGGCACACCGATGCTTAGTGCCAGTTCGTCCACCGTCAGCCGCGGCTGCGGTTGCTATGCTGCAGATGCTGATCAATACCCCGATAGCCGTCATATTCATAGGACGTTATTAACATAGGTGAGGTCAGTGGCGCGGCGTTGTCCGCTGGGCGTCACCGCGGCGGCTCACTGGCGTGTTCAGTCTTTCGCCGGCGTGACCGCGAGATGCTCCTTGAGCGCCGGCTGATAAGCCGCAAGCAGGTGAAGCGCTGTTCCGCCAATCCGCCGTGCAAACTCGTCGTCGAACTTGCCACCGTATTCCTGAAGCGGCCAGTTGACGCTAAGCGCATTTGCCATCAGCTTTTCGACCGCCGCACGATCGACTGTGCATGTCTGGACTTCCTCTCCATCCTCGTTGTAGGCAACGATCACACAACGCGCCTTGCTTGCGGTCATAACCGGGCTCCGTATCCTCGACACTGGTTGTAACGCCGAAACGCGCTTTCTTCGCAGACCTAGCGCGCGCGGCTGCCGCCCATCGCCCCGTAGGCCTGACACTCCATCATATCGGCCTCGTACTGCGCGTGGCACTCTTGTTCGTCGTGCTCGGACAGCCCACGGGCAGCCAGCGGCGTGTCACCGTCTGCATCACTCTCGGGTGCCGCAATAGCTGAGGCGCCATTAGCGCGTGCGGCGCCGACCGCCGACAATGACGCTGACTCAGCCGCGGGTGCCGCGCTTGCGGAGAGCGCTTCATTGCCACCGCTCGTATCGCCATCGCCGGCCGTGATCGAGAACAGCATCTGCGAGGCGAGGAGCTTCGGCGGCGGTACACATCGGCAGAGGCAGAGATCATCGTTCAGGGCAATCGGGCGCGCATCCATCCCGAACGCGGGCAGCCGATCGCCCGTGCAGAGAATAGTGCCGATAGAGTGGCATTTTGGACAGGAGACCTTGTCGCCTTCGTGTGCAACCGGTTCCCCGAACACCAAGTGGATCTCAGAGGCAGCGATTACCACGCCGTCTGCTGTGGTTTTGTCTCCTTTTCGAATCGCGTATCGGGTTCCCATTGGATCGTGGCTCCGGAAAGAACGGCCTTGATGCTACCGCAAGCGTGCCTCATGTGACGGCTAGCCGGGCGATGGTTGCCTCAGATCCAGCGCAGGGATCATTGCGCATTCCTCGAACTGCGGCGCGTTACGAAGCTTGCACATCTGCTTCACTCCGACCGATCGCTTCGATATCTTGGCAGGAATAAAAGGGCGTTCGGTGGCGGGCTCCAGGGAAGTAGCGGCCGGAGTCGTGGACGGTCGCGATGTCGTCGCTCGCGATTACTGTGGAACCTGATGGACATTGGCTCGTGGTCGTAACGCAACTGTCGAACAACGTCGAAGGGATAAGGCCGTCCCTGCGCTCCCGGCGCCCAGCAATCATTTAACATAATCTTATTTATCGACATATTTTTTTGTCGGAGCAAAATAGTAATTTCGTAGCTGGGCAAAGCACAGATGTCGTACGCAGGCACGATTTGAGATGCATGCTGGCGCGGTTTTCACGGACTGCGTGGAGCCGCCGATAACCTGCACTGGGATGATCACGATGAGCATGCGCGAGCTGGACCGTCTGAAGGTGATCGAAGCTGTTGCTGAGGCACGGCTGATGCCCTGGCGCGCGGCCGAACGGCTGGTATCAGCCGCCGCCAGGTCGAACGTCTGGTGTTGCGTTACCGGCAATCCGGCGCATGCGGGCTGGTTTCGCAACGTCGAGGCAGCGCGAGCAACCACCAGTTGCCCGCAGGCCTGGCGCAGCGCGCGCTGGTCATCGTCCGTGAGCGCTACGCCGATTTCGGGCCCACGCTGGCCGCCGAGAAGCTACACGAGTGTCATGGCCAAGTGCTGTCGAAGGAAACAGTGAGGAAGCTCATGACGGACGCAGGACTCTGGGTGCCACAGGCCCGGCGCCCGCCGAAGGTCTATCAACCCCGTGCGCGCCGCGCATGCTTGGGTGAGTTCATCTAGATCGACGGATCAGCACGCTGGACGAAGCGAATGCCTGGGCGCCCTCCTTCATGGCGAGCTACAACGCGCGCTGTGCGAAGCCGCCGAAGAGCGACTTCGACGCACACCGGCCGCTGCGAGACGACGAGAATCTCGATCTGCTGATAACCTGGCGCGAGACGCGGCGGGTGACCAATGCCTTGACGGTGCAGTACGACCGCGTGATGTACCTGGTGGACGACAAGCCCCAGAACCGCAAACTCGTGCACCGTTACATCGACGTGTGGGAGTACCCGGACGGACGCATCGAGATCCGTGCTGACGGCCAGCCGCTGCCGTACCGCGAGTATGACCGTCTGACCGAGGTGGACCAAGGTGCAGTGATCGAGCACAAGCGTCTCGCGCACGCGCTCGCGGTGGCGCAGGCTCTGCATGCGCAGCGCGATGACCGGCGGGCGGCGGGCTCGCCTTCGCGCACGAACCGCGGCGTCGAGGTAGGCAAAGCCAGATTCAAAACCTGGCCAGCGGTCTGCCAGGGCCCGCTGAATGAACGTCAGCGCCCTGCTGCTTCAACCGCTGGCCTTCAACAATGAGTGAACACAGAAACAGAGAAAGATGCGACATCTGTAAATGGCTGGCCGTACGACATCTCTATCTGGCCATGAAATTTTATTGTACGTCATCCTAATCATTGTTTCGAAAATGTTGAAAACGGCTGCCACAAACGATCGAATCCGCTTTGCATGAATTCTAATAAAGACTCTTTACGAATGAGCGAAAATTACATGCGCTTCTTGCCTTCATCCTTTCTGATCGGCCTGTCGCTGGCTATCTCCGATCCGGCAGATGCCGAACTGACTTAGCAAGCCATCGCGAAACTTGCCGAGGCACTTGAAGGTATGGCGGCTTGCAAGGTCTCGAGCTACCTGACAATGCCCTCCGGGACGCCTACCTCAAGATACGGTGACAAATTCTTAAAGATATTCGACCTGAACTTGGGGCGATGGTAAAAATTCAATTACGCGGTCATCGCAGCCGCGAGAAAAAACGATGGAAACTACATTGCTGTTATCACGCGCTGGTCCGATTGACCATACTGCGCAGCCCACCTCAAGGACGAGACTTGATGACGTTCAATAAACACTGCGAACGTTGGCTGCTGCCGGCGCTGCTGACCTTGCTGTCCGCATGCGGCGGTGGCTCCTCGTCAGACGGCACCGAGATCGCGCACACGGCTGCGCAAGCGGCGGCAGTCCAGAGCGCAGGCGCGCAGACCGACGGTAGTCAGTTCGAGGTCGCGTCAGACGGCGGCGCGATCACGCACACGAATGTGCAAGCTGCGGCAGTCCAAAGCGCAAGCGCACAGACCAACGCGCCGTCCGCCGATGGCCAGTTCGAGGTCGCGTCAGACGGCGGCGCGATCACGCACACGATTATGCAAGCTGCGGCAGTCCAAAGCGCAAGCGCACAGACCAACGCGCCGCCCGCCGGTGGCCAGTTCGAGGTCGCGTCGATCGACTCGACCTCGTGGCAGACGCTCGCAAGCCCGACGATCCCCGGCCCGCTGCAATATTCGAACGACCACACGGTAATCAAGGGCGGCGATGGCAATTGGCACGTGATCGGAATCAACGGCGGCGGCAACGGCTCGGAGAACTCGTTTTATCACACGATCCTGTCGAGCCTCTACCCGCCGCATCCGGTCATCAACACCGGCGCCTACAGCAATCTCGACAAGAACGGACAGGCTGCGCCGGTCGCGCAGTTCTACGACAAGAGCGGCAACGCATGCAATGCGTGGGCACCGTCGTCGATCAATTATAACGGCACGATCTACCTGCTCTTCCGCAGCGACCGCGATAACAACGGCAACTGCCGGCGCGCGGCGACGCGACTTGAAATCCTCAAGTCGACCGACCCGACGCTGCAGAAATGGACGCCGGTGAACACGTATCCGACGCAGGCGTCGCCGAACACGCCAGTCAGATTCGGTATCGTGGTCAACGGCACGCCGACGACAATCTCCACTGCGTCCGGCCCGGCGTACAATTCGACCGGCTGGCCCACGAACTTCCGCGACCCCGGCATCTTCCGCGACGACGACGGGACGTTCCTGCTTTACACGGTCACGTACGACGCGTCGACAGGCCATTCGCGCGTCCCCGTCTATACATCGACGGACCTTCTTAACTGGACCTACCAGGGCATTGCGCTCACGCTCGCAAACGGCGCGGTCGAAGTCTCGTGGGGCGCAACCGAATCGCCGTTCGTGTTCAAGCGCGGCAGTTGGTACTACCTGTCGACCACCGATACCGACTCCGGCTCGCCGACGTACGAGGACACGATCCTGCTGCGCTCGAAAAACCGCCTCAACTTCGGCACCTATGACGGTTCGGACCTGCCGAAGTCAGGTTCGAACGTCATTGAGCGGCTCAAGGTTCACGCGCCCGAGTACGTGCAAGACGACTCCGGGAACTGGTACATCACAACGTGCGGCTGGCAGAACGTGTCGTCGATACCCCAGGCGAACCACGGCGTAGCAATCGCGAAGCTTCGCTTCTCTTCGTCGGTACCGACGGACGGTATGCAGGCGTGGTACGCGTTCGAGCAGGTCACGACTACGATTGCCGACTCGTCCGGGAACGGGCATACGGGCATGCTCGTCGGCCCTGCGGGAAAGTCCACGGGCGTCGCCGGCCAAGCGCTGACACTGGCGGGCAGCAGCTACGCTTCGGTCGCGCCCATCTCGCTCGCGGGCGATTTCACGGTCGACGGCTGGGTCAATACGACGAACACGCCGGGCAATCACGACGGCCTCTTCCATACTGCCGACGGCTATGACTTCAACTTCTATGGCGGCTATCCGCGTTTCTACGGCGGCTCGGCCGGCGACGTGCTTGTGTCGTCGCTCGCGGTACCGCAGAAGACGTGGACGCATGTCGCACTGACGCGCGCGGGCGGCGTAATGTCCATCTACGTGAACGGCATCAAGACCGCGCAGGGGACGTTCGGCGCCACGCTGAATGTCGATGGGATAGGCCGCACGGTCGCGGGCTCGCTGACCGGCGCGCTCGACGAAGTTCACATATACAACCGCGCGCTGAGCACGCTGGAAATCGCCAATCTGCTGCAAAGCTCTGCTGTGCAGAGCAACACATCGGTCACGCGCTATCCGCTGACCGGCGACTTCACGCTCGCCTCGTGGGTCAACATCACGCGCACGCCATCGAACGCGGACGAGCTGTTCTTCGGTAGCGGCGGCATGGACGTGAACTTCTATTCGCGGCTTCCCCGGCTCTATAGCGGCAGTGGTGACGTGGTAGTCGCGAACGCGTCGGTCGCGGCAAACATGTGGGCGCACGTCGCGGTCACGCGGCAGAATGGCGCGCTGACCGTCTACGTGAACGGCGCGCCGACGGGTACCGGCAGTTGGAGGAACGCGTTCGAACTCTCGCAGATCGGCGAAGGAGGCCATGGCGCGCTGCAAGGCACGCTGTCCGACGTGCGCGTGCAAACACAGGCACTCAACGCGTCGCAGATCGCAACGCTCTACAGCCAATCGCAAGGAAACGCGCATGCCGCATGGCTGCACTAACGGGCTCTGTCTCAATCAGGATTGACTGCCTGCCGTTATCGCGGCAGAGCCTCAGCACGCTGGACGAGGCGAACGCCTTCATGACGGCCTCCAACGCCCGCTTCGCGAAGCCGCCCAGAAGCCGGTTCGACGCACACCGGCCGCTGCGTGCCGACGTGGCGGGTATGGCGCAAGGTGTCGGATGCGCTGACGCTGCTGAACGACCGCATGATCTGGCTGCTCGACGATACCCCCGGCGAGCCGCAGCCTGATTGTTGCTACATCGACATGTGGGAGTACCCGGATGGGATGCATCGAGATCCGCGCCGATGGTG
>NZ_CAJMZE010000066.1:0-7516 GCF_905220235.1 Paraburkholderia sp. J41
CGGCGTGATCGGCGTGATCGGCGTGATCGCCATTCTCCGCGTCGTTGCCGCGTTGGCCGCCGAGCGGCACTTCCTGCAAGGCGACCACGTCGGCGTCGAGGGTTTGCAGCACGCGCGCGATGCGCCCGGGCGCGCGCACGCCGTCCGTGCCTACCGCGCCGTGAATGTTCCAGGTGACGAAGCGCAGTGTTCGCGCGTTCGCGGCGCTTTCATCCGGAGCCCGTCCGTTCACGCGGCTTGCGTTCCCGGCGCTTCCATTCGCGCGCGTTTCGTTCGCGTCGCGTCCGTGCCGATCGCCTCGGTCGCTGGCCGGCGTCATTCGCGCGCTCCCAAAAAGCGCTGCAATGCCGCCGACAAACCCACGAGCGCCACGCCTATCGCCGCGAGCAGCGCGATCGACCCCAACCCCGGATGACGCACGGCATTCACGAGCTGATGCGCGAACGTCGCCGCGAGCACGATGCCCGGCCCCATGCCGATCAACGTGCCAAGCAGATAGTCGCGCAAGCCGATATGCGACGCGCCCGCCGCCAGGTTCACGAGCACGAACGGCGCGAGCGGCAGCACGCGCAGCACGACCACGGCGGGCAAGCCCTGTTTGCCGAGCCGCTTCGAGATGCGGTTCAGGCGCGAGCCCGCGCGCCGGCGCACGGCGTCGCGGCCCGCCCACCGGCCTATCGCGTAGGTGATGAGCGCCGCCAGCAAGGAGCCGGCGAGCGCATACGCGCTGCCCGCGAACGCGCCGAACAGAAGCCCCGCGCAGACGATCAGCACCGTCACGGGCACCGACGCCACGGCCGCCAGCGCATAGGCCGCCACCACGAGCAGCGGGCCGAAACGCGTGTCCGCGAGCGCATGCGCCGCGCGGCCGATGCGCTCGAAGCTCACGTACTGCGCGAGCGGCGTGTAGTGCCAGGCGAGCGTCATCGCGACGGCGAGCAGCGCGCACACGCCGAGCAGCAGCAAGCGCCCGGTGATCGAGCGGCCGCCGCGCCCCGGCACGAACGCGCGCACGACTTCGTCGGGACGCGCGGGCCGCTCGGGATCGACCACGGCGCTTTCGGGCACCCACTGATCGAGTTCCGGCGAGACGGCGGGCTCGAGCGGCTCGAGCGTGCGCGACTCGCCGCCGAGGCTCGCGATCACGCGGTTCACGTCGCCGTCGAAACATTCGAATGCGGTTTCCACCCGCGCGCGCTCCACGCCCAGATGTTCCGCGAGCAAGCCGTTGCGCACGTTCGCGATGGCCGCGCGCACGCGCGCATCGCCGTTTGCTTCGAGCGCGATGTTGCATTCGGTGTCGAGCACCATCGAGCGATTGTTGAGATTGGCGCTGCCGATCACGAGCAGTTCGTCGTCGACGGTCATCAGCTTGCTGTGTACGTTGATGAACGCGTCGCCGAGTCCTTCGGTCCACGGCGCATAGCAGCGCAAACGCTCGTGCCGGTCCGCCGCGCGCAGCCGCTTGTAGAGGCGCGCGCGCAAGGTGCCCATCGTCGCCGATTGCAACCAGCCGGTTTGCTCGCGCGGCAGCACGGCAGCAATCGCGGGCGCGTCCGCCTGTTCGAGCCGCCGCGCGAGCGCATCGCCCACGGCGCTCGCGGTGAAATACTGGTTTTCGATGTAGAGGGTCTTGCGCGCGGCCGCGATGGCCTCGCGATACAGCGCGTGAATCTGCTGACAACCCGCGCGATCGGCGTGCGGCGCGGCCGTGAGCGCGATGCCGAGATGAACGTCCTCCACGTCGGGCGCGAAATGCGGCGGCCAGGGATCGTTTTCGGTCGATGACGATTGGGATGGCGATGGCGATGACGTTTGCGCTCGCGCTTCGTTCGGCGGCACGGGTTGCGCTTGCCCATCCGCGCCGTTCGGCGGCGAATCCTGCGTCGGCGGTTGCGGCGAATCCTGCGGCCGCTCCTGCGCGCGTTCGCGCATCGGCTGGCGCGGCGTAACCGCTTTCGCGCGATGCCAGCGCGCGCTCGTGAGCGCGCCCACGGCGCGTGCGGCGTCGCCGTCGAACATCGCCTGGACGTCGTGCGTCGGCGCGTAGGGTTCGCGCGGGCCGTTGCGGCGGCGCGGCTCGTTCGGCGCATGCGCGCTCGTGTCCCAGCGCGAGCGCGTGATGTCGATACCGCCCACGAACGCGAGCCGGTCGTCGATCACCACGATCTTCTGATGATGCGACGCGCCCGGCGGATGCGCGCCGTCGAGCCGGAAACCGATGCGCTTGCCGCTATTCCAGCCCAGCTTGAACGCGGGCAGCCACTCGCGCTCGAACGCGTAAAGCATCGCGAAATCCCATGCGAGAATGCGCACACGCACCGCATGGCGCGCCGCGACTGCCGCGAGAAACTCGCCGAGCGGCGCCGGAAAACCGTCGCGCGCGCCGCCGGGCACGAGTTCCACGCGGCTGTCGATATCCCAGCCCACGATGGTCACGCTGCGCCGCGCGCGCACGATCGCGGCGCGCAACGCGGCGTAGTAATCGGCGGCGTCGATCAAAAGACGCAGGCGCGGGGCGTGGTGAATCGAATCGCAGGTTTCGCCTGGACGCAAAAGGCCCGCGCGGGACGGCGCGCCCGCGGTTCCGGCCGTCGATTCGGGCCCGATTTCGCGCGTGGTTTGCGCGGCTTCGTTCAGCGTCGGTCGCGGATGCAACATAGGCAGGCGTTCCGCGCGATCAACGTTGCGCCGGTGCCGCGCGGCGCCGGAAAATCGCGGAATCGGCGGGAGGGTTCAAACCGGCGGAATGGTTCAAACCGGCGAAAGCGGCCGCCACCGCGCCAACCGGCATGAAAATCGACACGGACGGCGGCATGAATATCGGCATGTTTATCGGCATGAATATCGACCTGTTTATCGGCACGAAGCGCTCCTTCAAACTTGCGATGCAAACATCGAACAAGGCGGTTCGCATATCGCGTGCCACGCGCGCGGCGGGGGCGCGATGAGCGCAACGAGCGCGGTGTACGTGGTGTACTGGTGCGAAATGGCGGCGGAAAAAGCGGCGGGCGCGACATCCGGAAACGACGCGCGCCAACCCGCCTTGTCGCCGCGCGCACAGTCGTTCCCGGCGGGCGGTTTGTCCGATGCGCTCGCTTTCGCCGAAACCTTGCGCCGCCGCCAGGCGCGGGACGGCACGATCGGCTTCGTTTCGCTGTGCTCGGAAAATCCGCAGAGCGTGGGGCCGGCCGGCGCCGCCGATCCGCCCGCGAATTACGACTGGAAAAAGCGCCGGCGTTGAGTTTCGCCGCGATGCGCTCGCGGCACGCCCGGAGCCGCCGCGCACCTTCGCGCCATCGTCAATTCGTTCTCTCTATACTTTGCCGCGTGTCGTCCCCACCCGCGCGTGTGGGCTCCGGCATGCTTCGTTGGTCCCGCACTGCCCCGCTTCCCGACGCCCTCGCAACTGGCTCCGTACCCAGCCGCGTTCGCGCGACGGCGTTCGTCTTCGTCATTTACCCGATGGTCGAAACAGGAGAGTTTGCGATGAGCACCTTCACCACCCGCGATGGCACGTCGATCTATTACAAGGACTGGGGCAGCGGCCGTCCCGTCGTGTTCAGCCACGGCTGGCCGTTGTCGGCCGACGCCTGGGACGCCCAGATGCTCTTTCTGGCGCAGCAGGGCTTTCGCGTGATCGCGCACGACCGGCGCGGCCACGGCCGCTCCGACCAGCCCGCGAAGGGCAACGACATGAACACCTGGGCCGACGACCTGGCCGAACTGCTCGACAAGCTCGACGTGAGCGACGCCACGCTCGTCGGCCATTCGACGGGCGGCGGCGAGGTCGCGCGCTACATCGGCCGTCACGGCACGAAGCGCGTGGCGGGCGCGGTGCTGATCGGCGCGGTGCCGCCCATCATGATCAAGAGCGAGAAGAATCCGGGCGGCCTGCCGAAAGACGTGTTCGACGGCATCCGCAAAGGCGTGGTCGACAACCGCTCGCAATTCTTCAAGGATCTCGCGACGCCGTTCTACGGCTTCAATCGCGAAGGCGCGAAAGTCTCGCAGGGCACCATCGACCAGTTCTGGCTGCAAGGCATGCTGGGCGGCGTTCTTGCGCTCTACGAATGCGTGCATGAATTTTCGGAGGTCGATTACACCGACGATCTCAGGAAGTTCGACGTGCCCACGCTGATCCTGCACGGCGACGACGACCAGATCGTGCCGATCGACGACGCGGGCAAGCTTTCCGCGAAGATCGTCAAGGACGCGACGCTCAAGATTTATCCGGGCGGCCCGCACGGCATGTGTACGACGATGGCCGATCAGGTCAACGCCGATCTGCTCGCGTTCCTCAACCGTAAGTAAGCAATCGTTGCGCGCTCGGCGCGACCGGGCGCGGCTCGCTGCCGCGCCGAGCGCGATGCGCCCATGCTTCGGCGCATGACGTACGCGCATCGGCGCATCGGCGCATCGCGCCTGCCGCGCCGGTCGCTGGCCGAAAGCCGCGAGATCGACGGGCAGATCGCTCGTGGGTTCTGGCGCAAATAGTCGGTCTGGTCGAGATTTTTGTGATAACCATGGATACCTTATCAATTGAAAAATCGTTTTGCTAGGGCAGCCGGCCGGTCGTGGCGCGTTGACGAGACCGATGTGAAGAACCGTGGCAAGTGGGTTTATCTCTACCGAGCGGTGGATCGGTCTGGCCAGACCGTGGACTTCATGCTCAGGGCGAAACGCGATGTGGCCGCTGCCAAAGCCTTTTTCAGCAAGGCGATCAAGGATCAGGGGCAGCCGCCGGAGACGATCACGCTCGATGGGTATGCCGCCACGCACCGGGCGGTGCGTGAGATGAAGGCCGGTGGTCCGCTACCTGCAGACATGAGGTCCGGTCCTCGAAGTATCGGAACAACCCGGTCGAACAGGACCATCGAAACATCAAGTCCCGGACAAACGTGATGCTCGGCTTCAAGCGGTTCCGGAATGCCGCGACGACGATTTCAGGCATCGAGTTGATGCATCGCATTCGCAAGGGGCAGTGCGATCTCTGCGATCTCCGGCTCAATGACACGGCAGCGTCCTCTGCCTGGGATGCCGTCCTTTTCAATTGATCAGGTATCCATAGTTATCACAAAAATCTCGACCAGACCGACTATTTGCACCAGAACCTGTTTTCACGCCCGTCATCAGGGAAAGCTCGCCCAGCCCATATCAGTCGCCATGGCTTCATTGATCGCCAAAGTTCTCGCAATTTAATTGAATTTAAACGCGCGTAGTTTCCTTGATAAATAGGAAAATATCAATAAAGTAACCAAGAAAATGATTGCCCAAATGGGAAAAGATATAACTAGAACATAACTGGTTATCTCAGGACAATCATCGCTGTAATATCCGAATTCGCGAAAACAAGCGGCGATGTCATATATATATGTCGCCGCGAATGCGGATATTAGCATCATAAATATGATGCATAATTTGCGCAGATACCATATTGCTCTTTTCACGACGATCGGATTTCTATTTAAATGGATGTCGAATGATGCGCGTCATTTTTTCGCAATAAATATTACAGTTTTTGCTGCATCTGCCGCCATGTTGCCGCGCTTCTCGATTTTAACAATGAACCGCTTTTGTGAATCCTAATCGCGGTGGTTGTCGATGATGGTGGTTAGATTTATCCATATCCCATTCGAAACGAACGTCGTTTCATAAGTAACCGCGGCAGCATCCTCTGGTGACGCCCGCTTACTCTTCTCGAGAATAAAAGCGAAGCAGTCTTCAGATCCTCCGAGCCATTTGTGATGCGTATATCGCGCTCTCGCGTCATAGAAGCCGCCTATATGGAACATTACATTCGAGGCAAGCTTTGGCGATTTCTTGTTGGAGATTGGATGCCCAATGAATTGTCTAGGCACACCCTATTAAAAGATCGCGTCTGATGGAGCGTCACTTTATGAATTGAGGGTCACGTTGTTTTTTGCTTTGACAGTACAATAAAAATTGCGATTATAAATATGATACTCCAAATTATAAAAATAATTGCAAATGGAGCCAGGAAAAGTGAAAACGCATCATCACAATCTTCTACGTATCCACCAAAGTTGTGCATGCATTCCAAGACGGGGGAAAACAGAAAAAAAGCAGTTCCAACCAATATAACCATAAAAATAATAGTGGTAATTGCAAGTGGTCGATAATAATTGCTATTTTTTGCCATGCTGAGAATCTTTTCTATATAATTTAATATACGCGTGTTTCTATACCGTCCATTGGCAATATGAGGTCGTCAAGGGCGCCGGAAACCATCAATATCTTCTTGACTGCGTTACGAGGGTAGGGGGGGCGTTTTTCTACCTCGATAATGAACCGTTTCTTCACATCATTATCTCTATATTTCTCAATCATCGTTGTGAGTTTTACCCAGGTTTTATTAGAGAAGAACGCCCTTTCCATTATTATTTTCGCCGCATCCTCGGGTGTCGCGCGAATGTTTTTTTTGGGAATAAACGCAAAGCATCCCTCTGAGCCACCGAGCCATTTAGCGTGTAGAGCCGACGCGCGAGCTATGTAGAATCCTCCAATGTGAAACATTACATTCGTGGCAAATGATTCATCATTTCGAGAGGATACTGGGGGGCCGAACGGGTTATCGATACTTACTTTTTCAGCGTGAAGATAACGCTTTTCCTGTTGGCGCTGGGACTCGTCCTCCATGAGGAAATATCCATGGATTATGGGATCCGCAGCAGTCGGAAAATGAATCTGATCTGTCAAATATTTGTTCTTGGCTGCGTCAGCTGGTTCAAATGCAATGTTTCTGCATTGGGTCGCGTGATTGGTATCGACACCAAGATAATACCAGGCATCTCGCGTGACATTTATGTCATATTGAACAGAGGCATCTTCACCTTTGGATGAATCAAATAAAATCAACCTCGCATGGTACGTCGGTACTACGACTGCAGGTTGCGGCTCTGTGGATTTCTCCCAGCGCGTGCCCACGTTAGGATGCCCGTACACTTTCTGGATGGTAAATCCAGAAGTATTTGTTGTTATTTTCAATTTTACATATCTTTCTGGAACAAGAACTTCCTTCACGGTTTCGTCGGTATATAACGTAGTATTTTTCTTGCACACAAGATTGAGATTTCGCCCGAGTGGGCTAGTTATCCAATCGTCTGCCGTGTTTCCGAAGTCAATGGGAAATGTCTCTTCGCTCATGAGAAGTGTATTCAAGTTATGGAAATTATCTGATGAAATGAAATTCGAACATTAAGTGATGTTCAACTACACGTAAATCTTGATGGACTCCGATTTCGCAGTCTGACTAAGCAGATGTGTGTGGCCGTCATCATCGGTGACACCATGTTCAACCGCACCATCAGCCCGGACGATTGCGTATTCGGTATTCGGAAGCGGCGCGCCGGTAACTTTGTCAAGTAACCTGAAACGATCGTCAAACGCATTTTGAGCGCCGGGAAGTGCCGGCAAAAGGATATGCTTTGACTCCTTGCCCTTCTTTTGAACCGTGATGGTCTTCAGAAATAAGTCCCCTGGGCCGCCGAGCGTA
>NZ_CAJMZE010000067.1:0-5437 GCF_905220235.1 Paraburkholderia sp. J41
AGCCTGACGATTACCTACTTTCACACGGGCAATCCGCACTATCATCGGCGTGGAGCTGTTTCACGGTCCTGTTCGGGATGGGAAGGGGTGGGACCAGCTCGCTATGGTCATCAGGCATGACGGGTTGCTGCGTCGCGCGGGTCGGTTCAACCTGGCGCCACAGCCAATCGGGAAGAAGCGTAAAGAATTCGTTGGGTTGTGTTGTTCAGCCTGGCACAACACGCGATCACTCAACCCTGCGTGTTCCATCAAACACACCGGTTATAGGATCAAGCCTTACGGGCAATTAGTATCAGTTAGCTTAACGCATTACTGCGCTTCCACACCTGACCTATCAACGTCCTGGTCTCGAACGACCCTTCAAGGGAATCAAGTTCCCGGGGAAGTCTCATCTTGGGGCGAGTTTCCCGCTTAGATGCTTTCAGCGGTTATCTCTTCCGAACATAGCTACCCGGCGATGCCACTGGCGTGACAACCGGTACACCAGAGGTTCGTCCACTCCGGTCCTCTCGTACTAGGAGCAGGCCCCCTCAAACTTCCAGCGCCCACGGCAGATAGGGACCAAACTGTCTCACGACGTTTTAAACCCAGCTCACGTACCTCTTTAAATGGCGAACAGCCATACCCTTGGGACCGGCTACAGCCCCAGGATGAGATGAGCCGACATCGAGGTGCCAAACACCGCCGTCGATATGAACTCTTGGGCGGTATCAGCCTGTTATCCCCAGAGTACCTTTTATCCGTTGAGCGATGGCCCTTCCATACAGAACCACCGGATCACTATGACCTGCTTTCGCACCTGTTCGACTTGTGGGTCTCACAGTCAAGCACGCTTATGCCATTGCACTATCAGCACGATTTCCGACCGTACCTAGCGTACCTTCGTACTCCTCCGTTACCCTTTGGGAGGAGACCGCCCCAGTCAAACTGCCTACCATGCACTGTCCCCGACCCGGATCACGGGCCAAGGTTAGAACCTCAAACAGATCAGGGTGGTATTTCAAGGACGGCTCCACGGAAACTGGCGTTCCCGCTTCACAGCCTCCCACCTATCCTACACAAACCGGTTCAAAGTCCAATGCAAAGCTACAGTAAAGGTTCATGGGGTCTTTCCGTCTAGCCGCGGGGAGATTGCATCATCACAAACACTTCAACTTCGCTGAGTCTCGGGAGGAGACAGTGTGGCCATCGTTACGCCATTCGTGCAGGTCGGAACTTACCCGACAAGGAATTTCGCTACCTTAGGACCGTTATAGTTACGGCCGCCGTTTACCGGGACTTCAATCAAGAGCTTGCACCCCATCATTTAATCTTCCGGCACCGGGCAGGCGTCACACCCTATACGTCCACTTTCGTGTTTGCAGAGTGCTGTGTTTTTATTAAACAGTCGCAGCCACCAGTTTATTGCAACCCCTTCACCCTCTGCGCGCAGGCGCATCAAGCTACAGGGGCGTACCTTATCCCGAAGTTACGGTACCAATTTGCCGAGTTCCTTCTCCCGAGTTCTCTCAAGCGCCTTAGAATACTCATCTCGCCCACCTGTGTCGGTTTGCGGTACGGTCAATGTGAAACTGAAGCTTAGAGGCTTTTCCTGGAACCCCTTCCGATTGCTTCGCAGCTCGAGGCCGCTCGCGCCACACCCTTGAATTGCGCACCCGGATTTGCCAAGGTGCCTTCTTCGATGCAGCGACCGGGACTTCCAACACCCGGACAACCTTCCGCGATCCGTCCCCCCATCGCATTTCACACTGGTACAGGAATATTGACCTGTTTCCCATCAGCTACGCATTTCTGCCTCGCCTTAGGGGCCGACTCACCCTACGCCGATGAACGTTGCGTAGGAAACCTTGGGCTTACGGCGAGGGGGCCTTTCACCCCCTTTATCGCTACTCATGTCAGCATTCGCACTTCCGATACCTCCAGCACGCTTTTCAACGCACCTTCGCAGGCTTACGGAACGCTCTCCTACCATGCACATAAATGTGCATCCGCAGCTTCGGTATATGGCTTGAGCCCCGTTACATCTTCCGCGCAGGACGACTCGATCAGTGAGCTATTACGCTTTCTTTAAAGGGTGGCTGCTTCTAAGCCAACCTCCTGACTGTTTTAGCCTTCCCACTTCGTTTCCCACTTAGCCATATTTGGGGACCTTAGCTGGCGGTCTGGGTTGTTTCCCTCTTGACACCGGACGTTAGCACCCGATGTCTGTCTCCCGTGATTGCACTCTTCGGTATTCGGAGTTTGCTATGGCGAAGTAATCCGCAATGGACCCTTCAACCATGACAGTGCTCTACCCCCGAAGGTGATACACGAGGCACTACCTAAATAGTTTTCGGAGAGAACCAGCTATTTCCAGGTTTGTTTAGCCTTTCACCCCTATCCACAGCTCATCCCCTAACTTTTCAACGTTAGTGGGTTCGGTCCTCCAGCACGTGTTACCGTGCCTTCAACCTGGCCATGGATAGATCACCTGGTTTCGGGTCTACACCCAGCGACTGGACGCCCTGTTCGGACTCGCTTTCGCTACGCCTGCCCTATTCGGTTAAGCTTGCCACTGAATGTAAGTCGCTGACCCATTATACAAAAGGTACGCCGTCACCCCTTGCGAGGCTCCGACTGTTTGTATGCATGCGGTTTCAGGATCTGTTTCACTCCCCTCCCGGGGTTCTTTTCGCCTTTCCCTCACGGTACTGGTTCACTATCGGTCGATCACGAGTATTTAGCCTTGGAGGATGGTCCCCCCATCTTCAGACAGGATTTCACGTGTCCCGCCCTACTTGTCGCATACCTAGTTCTTCCAATCTGTTTTCGCCTACGGGGCTATCACCCGCTATGGCCGCACTTTCCAGAGCGTTTGGCTAACAGTTCAGATAAAGAATGCAGGCTGGTCCCATTTCGCTCGCCACTACTTTGGGAATCTCGGTTGATTTCTTTTCCTGCGGCTACTTAGATGTTTCAGTTCGCCGCGTTCGCTTCGCATGGCCTATGTATTCAGCCATGGATACTCCATTCGGAGTGGGTTTCCCCATTCGGATATCGGTGGATCAAAGCTCGTTTGCCAGCTCCCCACCGCTTTTCGCAGGCTACCGCGTCCTTCATCGCCTGTGATCGCCAAGGCATCCACCACATGCACTTGTTCGCTTGACCCTATAACGGGTGTGTCTGCCGGTGACTGATCACCTTGCGACCCACGCGCTACAGGTTGAGTATTCGTGTTGCGCCGTATTTCAAGGCGATCTTTCGATCACTTAAAAATACATTGATACAATCACAACCCTGATTCACCTACTCGACGGCCATCTCTGTCCGCTTTCGGATGAATCTCTTTACTACTTCTTCCTGATTGTTAAAGAACGACAGCCGGTACTTTCGTACCGCTCTGACTGGCTCAATCGCCAATGCGTAATACCCGGTTTGTGTTTCTACCGGACACTAGGCATTGAGGATTGGTGGAGGATGACGGGATCGAACCGACGACCCCCTGCTTGCAAAGCAGGTGCTCTCCCAGCTGAGCTAATCCCCCAGTCACATAACCCAAGGGGACTGCCCGTCACAGACAGTGGTGGGTCTGGATGGATTCGAACCATCGACCCCCGCCTTATCAAGACGGTGCTCTAACCGACTGAGCTACAGACCCCTGAGTCTGTCTTTCTTACAGCCGACAAGTGTGAGCGCTTAAAACGCGGTGAGCGATGAGCTCATGAAAGGAGGTGATCCAGCCGCACCTTCCGATACGGCTACCTTGTTACGACTTCACCCCAGTCATGAATCCTGCCGTGGTGACCGTCCTCCTTGCGGTTAGACTAGCCACTTCTGGCAAAACCCACTCCCATGGTGTGACGGGCGGTGTGTACAAGACCCGGGAACGTATTCACCGCGGCATGCTGATCCGCGATTACTAGCGATTCCAGCTTCACGCAGTCGAGTTGCAGACTGCGATCCGGACTACGATCGGTTTTCTGGGATTGGCTCCACCTCGCGGCTTGGCAACCCTCTGTTCCGACCATTGTATGACGTGTGAAGCCCTACCCATAAGGGCCATGAGGACTTGACGTCATCCCCACCTTCCTCCGGTTTGTCACCGGCAGTCTCCCTGGAGTGCTCTTGCGTAGCAACTAGGGACAAGGGTTGCGCTCGTTGCGGGACTTAACCCAACATCTCACGACACGAGCTGACGACAGCCATGCAGCACCTGTGTTACGGCTCCCTTTCGGGCACTTCCACCTCTCGGCAGAATTCCGTACATGTCAAGGGTAGGTAAGGTTTTTCGCGTTGCATCGAATTAATCCACATCATCCACCGCTTGTGCGGGTCCCCGTCAATTCCTTTGAGTTTTAATCTTGCGACCGTACTCCCCAGGCGGTCAACTTCACGCGTTAGCTTCGTTACTAAGGAAATGAATCCCCAACAACCAGTTGACATCGTTTAGGGCGTGGACTACCAGGGTATCTAATCCTGTTTGCTCCCCACGCTTTCGTGCATGAGCGTCAGTATTGGCCCAGGGGGCTGCCTTCGCCATCGGTATTCCTCCACATCTCTACGCATTTCACTGCTACACGTGGAATTCTACCCCCCTCTGCCATACTCCAGCGATGCAGTCACCAATGCAGTTCCCAGGTTAAGCCCGGGGATTTCACATCGGTCTTACATCACCGCCTGCGCACGCTTTACGCCCAGTAATTCCGATTAACGCTTGCACCCTACGTATTACCGCGGCTGCTGGCACGTAGTTAGCCGGTGCTTATTCTTCCGGTACCGTCATCCCCCGACCATATTAGGATCTGGGTTTTCTTTCCGGACAAAAGTGCTTTACAACCCGAAGGCCTTCTTCACACACGCGGCATTGCTGGATCAGGGTTGCCCCCATTGTCCAAAATTCCCCACTGCTGCCTCCCGTAGGAGTCTGGGCCGTGTCTCAGTCCCAGTGTGGCTGGTCGTCCTCTCAGACCAGCTACGGATCGTCGCCATGGTAGGCCTTTACCCCACCATCTAGCTAATCCGCCATCGGCCACCCCAATAGCGCGAGGCCCGAAGGTCCCCCGCTTTCATCCATGGATCGTATGCGGTATTAATCCGGCTTTCGCCGGGCTATCCCCCACTACTGGACATGTTCCGATGTATTACTCACCCGTTCGCCACTCGCCACCAGGGTTGCCCCCGTGCTGCCGTTCGACTTGCATGTGTAAGGCATGCCGCCAGCGTTCAATCTGAGCCAGGATCAAACTCTTCAGTTCAATGCCTGTTACTGTTTTCGGGTTCTCTCGAACCCGGTCGCTCACTCAAAGCTGACAGGTTTCAGAATGAATCCGAAAACCTGACTTACTTTAGTGTGAGACTCTTGATACTTTTGCTGCTCCTGACTTCATTCAAAAGAACAAGGTCAGGCCGCCACCGCATCAAGCGCCCACACTTATCGGCTGTAAATTTTTAAAGATCG
>NZ_CAJMZE010000068.1:0-5260 GCF_905220235.1 Paraburkholderia sp. J41
GTTCACTGCTCCTTGGATCGGTCCATGCCCGGTGGCGAGCATGGAAAAGTCGGTCATTCGATTCGGGCGCGCACCCGGCTGGGCGTCGCGAACGCGTTAGAACGTGTGGCGCAGACCAATGCCGGCCGACGCCTGTTTATTGGTGCTCGACGGGTTGATGAACTGCGTGACCTGGGCCACCTGCGCGTCGCCCATCGCGCGCTGGAACGTGGCGAACGCATAGAGGTCCGTGCGTTTCGAGAGACTGTAGGTGGCGGTCGCGTTGTACTGGATGTAGCGCGGATCGCCGTCGTTGGCGTCGATCTTGCCGTCGGTGTAGGTCACGCCCAGTCCCGCGGAAAACGCCGGCGTGAAGTAGTAGACGCCGTTGACTTCGTAGTTCATGAAGTGAACGTTCTGATTTTCGAAGCCGTTCTTGTAGGTCGTGCTCGTGATGTCGCCGCCCAGCTTCAGCGAGCCGAACTTGTAGGCCGCGCCGCCGCCCATGGTCAGGAACGAACTGGCCACGGTCACGAATTCGCCGTCGGCGGAATTCGACGGCTTCCAGAACGTGCCCGCCGAGCGGTCGCCGGGCTGGCGCGCGTAGGTCATGCCGAAGCCGACGTAGAGCGGGCCGTCGTCGTAGCTGCCGCCAAGGCTCCACATGCTGTCCTTGCCGAAGCTGCCGGGCTGGCCGCCGAAGCTGTACAGCACGCTGCCCGTGAACGCGCCGTAGGTCTTGGTGTACTTCGCGGCGTTGTCCACGCGCACGCCGCGGTTGGTCAAGTCCATGTCGCCCGGGTGCTCCATGTAGACGGACCAGTCGGCGGCCGTGAGGTGCGCGACGTAATCCACCATTGATTCGTACTGCCGACCGAACGTGAGCGCGCCCCAGCGATCGTTTTCGATGCCGACGTAGGCCTGGCGTCCGAACATCAGGCCGCCTTGCCCGAGCGAGCCGTCCGTCACGTCGAAGCCGTTTTCGAGCCGGAAGATCGCGTGCGTGCCGCCGCCCAGATCTTCGGTTCCCAACAGGCCGAAGCGGCTGCCGCGCGTGGTGCCGCTGCTCATCGCCACCGTGCTGCCGCCGCCCTGATTGTTCGTGTACTGGATCGAGGCGTCGATCAGGCCATAGAGCGTGACGCTTCCTTGTGCGTGCGCGCCGGCGGCCGCGCATGAAAGTACCGCTGCAATGCAGAACGTCTTCTTCATCCCGTTATCCCTTAGAGGCAGGCGTCCTCGGTGCTGGTGCGAGGTCGTGGTTGTAGTCGTTGATCCAGCGGAACAAAGTATGAGGTATACAAAAATATCGCCAATGGATTTTTGATTTCGGTCCATCGACGGGTTTGCGCCGCTTGCGGGATTTTTTTAGGCGTGGTGACGGTGGAAAAGCGCCGAATTTTGGGGTTTATGGACGGCTGAGGAGCGGAAAGAGCATCAAACGCTCTCGGGTAAACGCTGATTATTTTACTGTTGCTCGTCGCCAGTTACGTACATAGTATACAAAAGCGGTGTTGCGCCAGTGAGCGGTATAGCGGGCAATGCAACAAGAAGGTTGCCGCGAAACTGTGCGGTCGGCGCAACAGTCGCGTTTCCAAAAGCGTTGCGCGTGCGCGTCAGTTCGTAGAAAAACCCGGCGCGAGAGCGGCGGCATTGCCTCAATCGTATGTTTCGGAAAGAACGCGTTTCCGGCTGCCGTCCAGGCGTTCGGCGTCATCTACTCTCGTGCCCGGAATGCCGGCGTGCCTGACTATTTCGTCACTCCCAATAAAAAGAAGGAAGCTCAATGTTTGGCAATATCAAAATCGGTCCGCGCATCGCGCTTTCGTACGGCGTGCTGTTCCTGCTGATGATGGGCGTGATCGCGCTCGCGATAGCGCACATGGACGGCAGCGATCCCGGTTTCGGCCGCGTTCGCGGCATGTTCGTCGGCGCGGGATTGCTTGCTGCCGTTATTTGCCTCGGGTCGATCGCGGCGCTCGCGCGCAGCATCGGCAAGCCGTTGGCGGACGCCATCCATATTGCGGAGACGGTGGCGTCCGGCGATTTGAGCAAGGAGTTCTCGAGCGATCACGGCGGCGAGTTCGGTCGCTTGCTCGGCGCGCTGGCCCATATGGAGGACACGCTGACCGATCTCGTCACGCGCATCAAGGAATCCACCGACACCATCGCCACGGCGTCGCAGCAAATCGATGCGGGCAACGGCGACCTCTCGCAACGCACCGAGCGGCAAGCCGCTTCGCTTCAGGAAACGGCGGCGAGCATGGACCGGATCACGGCGACGGTGCGCCAAAGCGCCGAGCGGGCGCGCGCGGCCAGCGAGCGCGCCGACGACGCATCGGCCATTGCCACGCAAGGTGGTGCCGTGGTGGCAAGCGTGGTGGGCACGATGGAGTCGATCAGCGCGAGTTCGGGCAAGATCGTCAACATCATTCAGGTGATCGAGGACATCGCGTTCCAGACCAATATTCTCGCGCTCAACGCGGCGGTGGAGGCGGCGCGCGCCGGCGAGCAGGGGCGCGGCTTCGCGGTCGTCGCAAGCGAAGTGCGCAGCCTTGCGCAGCGCAGCGCCGTGGCCGCCAAGGAAATTCGCGGGCTGATCGTCGAATCGGTCGAGCACGTGACGAGCGGATCGCGGCTCGTGGGCGAAGCAGGCGCCACGATGCAGGCGATCATGCGGGCCGTGAACGAGGTCACGGCATTGCTCGGCGAGATTTCCGGCGCGCTGGCGCAGCAGAGTATCGGCGTGGACGAAGTGAACCAGGCGGTGGCGCACATGGATGCCACCACGCAGCAAAACGCGTCGCTGGTCGAACAGGCCGCGGCCGCCGCTTCGTCGTTATCGCAGCAAATCTTGCAGCTTCAACGGGCCGTGAACGCGTTCAAGCTCGACGACGAAGTGGCGCCCCGTCCACTGGATTCGCATTCCGAAACATTGGTCTGGGCCGCGTTGCAGGCGAATCCGTTGCGTTGTTGAAACTCGCGCAAGGCGGGGCGGGTTCCCCGCTGTCAAGCCGCTGTCAACCCGCTGTCAAGCCACGCTGCCGATGAAGTGAAGAATCTCGCGCCCCAGGTATTCTTCGCCGGAATTGAAGTGCGCGACGATCGACGTATGGTTGTGGCCGCGCATCTGGATCAGGCGAGGCGGCACGCCGCGATGGCGCAGCGCCTCAATGAAGAACTGCGCGCCGTATTCGTCGAGGTAGGGGTTTTCGAATTCGGCCACGGCGATCATCAGCGGCACGCAGGAGCGCGCCACATGACTGAGCGGCGAGCGCGCGGCGTAGAGGCTTTCGTCGTCGCCGAAATAGGTGCGCACGGGTTTCGCATTCGGATTGCCGGGGCGCACGTCGGCGGCTACGCGTGCGCTGATCAACACGAGTCCGGCCACGGGCGGCGGCGGGCACGGCGCGGTCACGGCCGCGTCGAACAGGGTCGTCGCGGCATGCGCGCCGCCGGCCGAATGGCCGATCACGAATACGCGCCGCGGGTCGATTCGCCACTCGCTTGCGTGGCGATGGACGAAGTCGAGCGCTTGGGTCACGTCTTGCGCGCCGCCGGGGTAGGGCGCCGCGTCGGCGAGGCGATATTCGACGTTGATGGCCGCCAGGCCCTGCGCTGCGAACCAATAGCAGACGTTGTCGTAAATCTCGCCGTTGACGCTCTTGCTGCCGCGCACGAATGCGCCGCCGTGCACGAACACCACGACGTCGAGCGGCTTTTCTTCTTCGTGGCCGCCGCGCGCCGCATCCACAGCGGGCAGAAAGACGTCGAGCACGTGCCGCGCGTGCGGACCGTAACTCAGGTCGCGCTTGACTTCGATGCCGTCCTTGGGCGCGGCCGCGACGAGCGGCGTGTAGCACTCGATCACGGTTTGCCGGTGGCCGACGATGTCCTGCCCCCAGCGCGGCCCGATGTCGAGCAGCAGTCGGCGTTGATCTTCGGGCAAGGAGCCGAGCGGCTCCGAGGTCGCGAGGCGGCTCACCATGACACGCTCACGTCGCCGTTGACGAAGGTCTGGCACGCCATGCGATAACCCGCTTCGATGTCGGCGGCGGTGAGATGGCGTTTTTCCTTCTCTTTCACCGCGTCGGTGTTTTCGATGCCGCTTTCGACCCGGCATTTGCAGGTGCCGCACAGGCCGCCGCCGCACTTGAAGGGAATGCCGCCTTTTTCGCGCAGCGAGACGCGCAGCAAATTGCTGTTGGGCGGTGCGCTGACGCGTTTGCTGTCGTTGCTGAGAAAAGTAATCTGGATCATGCGTGAGACCTGTTCTGGCTGGATACGGAAATCGACGCGGCGCTTCAGCAGGCTAACGGCGTGGCGCGCGGTTCGAGCGAAGCGTCCTGGCCGCGCGTGCCGACCAGCATTCGAAGCGCCGCGAAGGCCGCGTCGCGATCGGCGTATTTTTCGAGGAAGCGCGTGGGCATGTCGTTGACCGCGCCGCCTTCGGCTTCTTCGATCACGCGCAGGCGTGCTTCGCCATAGAGCGCGGCGATGACAAAGGTCGCGACGTGGCGACCGCAATATACGTAGTCCCAGGTTTCGGCGGGCGCGAGCTTGCCGGTGGGTTCGGTCCGATACTGGCCAGGTTTGCTCGTGAGGATCACGTAGGCGATCGGGGCGATGGCTTGGGCGCTCATGCGGTCCCCACGTCGGTTTGCTCCAGTTCGATGTCGTGCTCGATCCAGAGCTGGCAGGCGAGGCGATAGCCTTGTTCGAGGCGCTCGCCAAGCTGCTTCTTTTCCTTCCAGTTGGGCGCGGGCAGATGTTCGCCGCCCGCGCGAACCACGCACGCGCACCTGGAGCACTTGCCCATGCCGCACTCGTAGCGAAGATGCGGAAACGGAAACTGCTTGATGCCGGCGCGAACCACGAGGTTGGTGTTTTCCTTCACGTCGCCCTCGTAGGTTTCGCCATTTCTGTGAAATATGACCCTCGGCATTGCCGTTTCCTCTCCATCGTTAGACCGGAACGCGCGCGCAGCAGCGCGCTCGCTTTCTCCGGATTGTAGCGATTAGTGAGAACATTGTATACTTGATTCCAAATTGTCAGGGCTTTGCAGATAGGTCCGTTGAGGCCGGCGAGCGTTGATAGCATCGGCCAGAAGCCGGTAATCTTGACGTTGAGCGGTATCGCCGAATCCCGTAGGCGGGCGCCTCCGTCTAATAAAAAGTATACAGTATTCTTAGAGTCGGTTATTCTACGCCCACGGTCCACCGGCCGGGCGCTTCGCCCGACGCGGCGGGCGTCGTTCCCACCAAGATCAGGAGCAAAAGAA
>NZ_CAJMZE010000069.1:0-5041 GCF_905220235.1 Paraburkholderia sp. J41
AAGCCACTCTCGTGAGTGGCTTTTTTGCGTCTGCCTGGCAAGTTTGCCTCCGACAAGCGTGTTTGACCGTGCCCAGCCGCGAGCGTGTGATCGCATCGATCACGAAAATGATTGGTTTGCGCAAAACTCGGGCGCGAAGTACACTCCGATCTGATCGGTTCAATCAAATTAGTGACCGGTCCAATCAAAATCCGATCAGAATGGAGACTGGCATGGCTCAGATACACATAAAGCGCGGCATCGAGCGCGTTCCCGGCGGCATGATGATCGTGCCGTTGCTGCTGGGCGCACTCGTCGCCACATTTCTGCCTGACATGCCGAAGTTCTTCGGCTCTTTCACCAATGCGCTCTTTACCGGCGCGCTGCCGATCCTCGCGGTGTTTTACGTCTGCATGGGCGCGAGCATCGACGTCAAGGCAACCCCCTATCTGCTGAGGAAGGGCGGTGCGCTGTTCATCACGAAGGTGGGCGCCGCGATCGTCGTGGGCGTGGTGATGGGGCATTTCCTTGGCGAACAGCCGATCTCGTCGGGATTGTTCGCCGGCCTGTCGACGCTCGCTGTCGTCGCGGCGATGAACGACACCAACGGCGGGCTGTACATGGCGCTCATGGGCCAGTACGGCCGTTCCGAAGACGTTGGCGCCTATACGATCATGTCGCTCGAATCGGGGCCGTTCCTGACCATGGTCACGCTCGGCGTGGCGGGACTGTCGGCGTTCCCGTGGCCGACGCTGGTCGGCAGCATTCTGCCGCTGGCGTTCGGCATGCTGCTCGGCAACCTGGATCGCGAGATGCGTGCGTTTCTCGGCAAGGCGGTACCCGTGATGATTCCGTTCTTCGCACTGGCGCTCGGAGCGAGTCTCGATCTGCACAAGGTGTGGCAGGCCGGCGTGCTGGGCGTCGGTCTGGGCGTCGCTGTCGTGATCGTGACGGGCATTCCCCTTTACCTCGCGGACCGTCTGACGGGCGGCACCGGCGTCGCGGGAACCGCTGCGGCGAATACGGCAGGTAACGCGGCCGCCGTGCCGGCGCTGATCGCCGCGGCGAATCCGGTCTACGCGGAGGCGGCCAAAAGCGCGACACTGCTGGTGGCTGCCTGCGTGGTCGTGACCGCGGTCCTTTCGCCGATCCTGACCGCCGCCGTCGCAAAACGCGTGCAGGGAAACCGCGAAGCAAGGGAAATGGCGCAATGAGCCTGGTGATCATCGCCGACGATCTGTCGGGCGCCGCCGATTGTGCGATCGGCTTTGCGAGCGCGGGCTACCGCACGGTCGTCACGCTCGACATGCCGGCGCAAGGTCTCGACGTTACCGCCGTCGACGTGATCGCCGCCGATACCGACACGCGCCGTCTCACGCCCGCCGAGGCCGCGCAGCGCACCTCGGCGGCCTGGCGGGCGTTGCGCGAGCCGGGCCGGCGTCTCTACAAGAAGATCGACTCGACGCTGCGTGGCAATTGGGCCGCCGAAGTCGCCGCGTTGCAGCCGCTCGCGGGCCTTGCGATCGTCGCGCCGGCGTTTCCGGCGACGGGCCGCACCTTGCTCGGCGGCCGTGTGTTCGTGCGCGGCGAGCCGCTCGAAACCACCGATACCTGGAAGCTCGAAAACGCCGGCCGCACGGCCGACCTGCATGCGATGCTCGCGCAAGCCGGTGTTTCGACCGCGCAACTCGACGTGGATGCAGTGCGCGAAGGCGGTCAGGCGCTCATGGCGCGGATCGCGGCCGTGGCGGCGAGCGGCATCCAGGCGCTGGTGGTCGACGCCGAGACGAACGGCGATCTGATCGCACTCGCGCGGACTACCGCGCAGATGGACGAGGCGCTGTTCTGGGTCGGCTCGGGCGGCCTCGCGCGCGAGATCGCGAGCCTGGAAGGTCTGTTCGTGTCGCGCGCCGCGCGAACACGCGCAAGCGCTTCGGAACGGCCGCAACAACAGGCGCCCGTGCTGGTGCTGGTGGGCAGTCTATCGGCGGTCTCGGAGCGGCAGTGCGCCATGCTGCGAGAACGCGCCGGCATGATCGAACTGACGGTGCCGCCCGCCGTGCTGCGCGGCGGCGCGCGCCACGCGGACTTGCCGCAGTGGCGCTCGCGGATCGGCGAGGTATTGGGAACGGGCGCGGATTTGCTGCTGCGCATCGGCAGCGACGACGCGTTCGATCCGGCGGAAGGCGCGCTGCTCTCGGCGGCGCTCGCCGGGCTCGTCAGGCCGCATTTCGCGGCGCTCGGCGGCTTGATCGCAACGGGCGGCGAAACCGCCCGCGCGATGCTGAGCGCGGTTGGCGTCGGCAGCGTCGAGCTGATTGCGGAGATAGAGGCGGGCGTGGCCGTGGGCAAGCCGGTCGGCGCCTGCGCTTGCCAGCCGCATCTGCGCATCGTCACGAAGGCGGGGGCGTTCGGCACCGACCACGCACTGTTCGCCGCGTGGCGCTATCTCCACGAAACCCCGGCAGCGGCCGTCAGCGCGGACACGGGCTCACACGATTTAGCCTGATCGCCCCGCGCGATCCGGCATGCGGTACAGCAGAATTCAAGGACATCAAGGCAAACATCATGAGCAACTACCTTCCCGTGATCGGCATTACGATGGGCGACGCAGCGGGCGTCGGCCCGGAAATCATCGTCAAGAGCCTTGCACACGACGTCGTTTATCAGCAGTGCCGTCCGCTCGTGATCGGCGACGCGCGCCGGCTCGAACGGGCGAACGAGATCGTCGGCGGCACGGCGAAGATCCGCCGCATCAAGGAAGCGGCCGAGGCGCGCTACGAGCCGGGCACGATCGACTGCATCGACCTCGACCTGATTCCGGCCGATCTGCCCTTCGGCCAGTTGTCGCCCGTCGCGGGCGATGCCGCCTATCGGTTCATCGCGCGTGCGGTGCAGCTTGCCGAGGCCAAACAGATCGACGCCATCTGCACGGCGCCGCTGAACAAGGAAGCGCTGCACGCCGGCGGCCACAAGTTTCCCGGCCACACCGAAATGCTCGCCCATCTGACGGGTGTCGACGAAGTCTCGATGATGCTGGTCGCGCCGCAACTGCGCGTGATTCACGTGACGACGCATATCGGGATCATCGACGCGATCCGCAAGATCGAGCCGGGCCTCGTGCAACGCACGATCGAGCGCGGCAACGCTACGCTGGTGAAGGCCGGCATCGCGAAGCCGCGCATCGGCGTGTGCGGCATCAATCCGCATGCGGGTGAGAACGGCTTGTTCGGATACGGCGAGGAAGAAGAGAAGATCGTGCCGGCCGTAACGGCTTTGCAGGAGCGCGGCCTCGACGTGACCGGCCCGCTGCCTGCCGACACGCTCTTTTTCCGCGCGGGCCGGGGCGACTTCGATCTCGTGGTTGCGATGTACCACGACCAAGGGCACGGTCCGGTGAAGGTGCTCGGGCTGGAAGCGGGCGTGAACGTGACGGTGGGGCTGGAAGTCATCCGCACGTCGGTCGATCATGGCACCGCGTTCGACATCGCGGGCAAGGGCATCGCCGACGAGCGCAGCCTGCTCGAAGCGCTGCGCCAGGGCGCGGAACTGGCGACGCGGCGCGGCTGAGCGCGCGCAACGAGCGTGACGGAGGGCGCGCGGGCCGTGGTGTAACATCGGCAACCTCGATACTGTAGATGCCAGCTATGAAAGCGTCCGAGCGCCATCGCGCGATTCTCGATCTCGTCCTGACCGGCGATGCCAACGTCGAACAACTCAGCGCCGCGCTCGGCGTATCCGAAGCCACCGTCCGGCGCGACCTCACGACGCTCGCCAACCAGCGCCGTCTCGTGCGCACCTACGGCGGCGCGACCGCGCTGATCGGTGCGCATGAACCGGAGGCGTCGCTCGACGAACGCAAGGCGACGCAGCGCGAGCAGAAAGAAGCCATCGCTCGCGCGGCCGCCGCTCACGTGCATGACGGCGACACGCTGCTGCTCGACGGCGGCACGACCTGTGCCGCGCTGGCGCGCCATCTCGCCTCGCGCGTCGATCTTCATGTGGTGACCAACAACCTGCTTGCCGTCATGACGCTCGCGAACGCGCCCGGCGTTCATCTCACGCTGATCGGCGGCGATCTGCGTAATTCGAGCATGAGCACGCTCGGGCCGCTCGCGGAACTTTCGCTTAGCCGCTTGAGCGTCGATAAGGCGTTTCTCGGCGCGGACGGCGTGGTCGCGGAGTTCGGGCTGTGTGAAGCGAGCGCGCAACAAGCGTATCTGAAGGACTGCATCATCCGGCGTGCGGCTCAAGCGTTCGTGCTCGCCGATGCAGACAAGCTGGGCCGCTCGCGGCAGCAGCACTGGACGCCTCTCGAGCGCGACTGGCGGCTGATCACTTCGAGCGTGGCCGACGAGGCGCTTCTTGCGCCGTTCAGAGCGCTCGGACGCGTGGTGGTCGAGACCGCCGATATGGACAGCCCGTCGCGACCGGCGATCTCGTGATTTTGCCGGCCGGTTCTACCCGCCGCCGGTAGATCCCAAACGTTTTAACGGGTCGGCGCGCAACGACCCGTTAAACGCAGCGTTTGGCCATGCAAGGCGAATGTCGATTCGCACACTTGCGTAGACGATCGCGCCACGTCCCACCTCATCTGTCCGCCGGGCCAGGCCAGCGCCCATTCGCCAAGCGTCGCATTCGTCAACCACCCTGGCTGCGGCTTCGCATAATGCTTCCGAAGAAAAGGAGCGCGATTCCAGTGGGCAAACGTGGCTCTCTACACGTTCTCTAACCTCGATCATGTGCGCTTTTTCGAGGTTTCCCCACGATCGTTTCAGATTGACCTTAAATTCAGTTTCAATCTGTTATCGCCACGTCAAATCGAAATCCTACTAATCATTTCTGTTCGTCGGTTCGCTATATTTTCATTGCCGCCCAGCGATGTGATCTGGGTAAGTGGCTGGTGGTTTTGAGACGTCCTGATTTCACTTCATACCAAATCCGGCATTCGCGATGTTGATTTTCTAACTGAGCAATCCGGCAGTGCAAGTGCAAATGACAGCAAATATTGCAACGGGACAAGAATTCAAAATCGAATCCTTATTGTAATTACGGAATGGAA
>NZ_CAJMZE010000070.1:0-3984 GCF_905220235.1 Paraburkholderia sp. J41
ATGAAAAAGAATCTTCGCGCAATCGCCATCGTCGGTACGCTGCTGGGTGCGGCATCCGTTGGCGCTCACGCTGCAGACGGCACGATCACGTTCACGGGCAACGTGACCGCGCAGACGTGCACGATCTCGGGCAACGGCGGCACCAGCAGCTTCACCGTGGCGCTGCCGACCGTGTCCGCATCGTCGCTGGCCGCCGCAGGCCAAACCGCCGGCCGTACGCCGTTCAACATCGCGCTGACCAACTGCGCACAGAGCGGTAACGTCCATACGTTCTTCGAACAGGGTCCGACCATCGACACGACGACCGGCAACCTGCTCGTCAATGCCGGTGGCGCCACCAACGTCGAGATCCAGTTGCAGAACGCCGACCTCTCGACCATCGCGCTCAACCAGGCTGACTCCGCCCAGAAGTCGGAGTCGGTCGCCATCAGCAGCGGCGCGGCCACGCTGAACTACTACGCCCAGTATTTCGCCACGGGCAAGGCAACCGCCGGCGCGGCGAACTCCAGCGTCATGTACACCATGTCGTACAACTAATGAAGTGACCAGCGAGGCGGAGCGCGCTCCGCTTCGTTGCGCTTCATTCCGTTTCCCGTCTCTCGTTTCATTATCGAAGGTTTGCCGTGAACGCCTCGTTTTCCCTCAAGTCCTGGATGACCGCCGGTGCCGCAGCCCTGGCGCTCGTCGCCGCCATGCAGGCCCATGCCTCGATTGTTATCGCCGGCACCCGCGTCATCTACAACGAGAAGGAACCCGAGGTAACGCTCAAGCTCTCGAACGTCGGCAACACGCCCACCCTGGTGCAGGCGTGGGTCGACAACGGCGACCCCAGGATCTCGCCCACCTCGGTCGACGTGCCGTTTATCGTGACGCCCCCGGCGTCGCGCATCGAACCCGGCAAGGCGCAGACGCTGCGCATCATCCATAGCGCCGGGACGCAGGCCCAGGCCCAGGCCCAGGACCACGAGTCGGTGTACTGGCTCGACGTCCTCGAAATCCCCCCGAAGGCCACGGGCTCGGAAGCGGACGGCAACCAGCTGCAACTCGCCTTTCGCACGCGCATCAAGCTGTTCTACCGGCCGGACGGCCTCAAGGGGCATCCGGAAGACGCGCCCGCCCAGCTCGCCTGGCGGCTGGTGACGCAGAACGGCCATCCCGCGCTCGAGGTCCATAACCCCGGCGAATACCACGTCTCGCTCACGGACGCCGGCGTGTTCGACGGCAACGGCAAGGCGGTCTTCGAGGAGGGCGAGATGGTGGGGCCCGGGGAGACCCGGATCCTTCCGCTCAAGGGCTCGCCGTCCGTGGCGCATTCGGCCGTGGTCCGCTACCACGCCGTGAACGACTACGGCGGAACCGTCGAAGGTACGGCGCAGCTTCGCTGAGCGCATGACCCGCGCCTCCCGGGTGTCCTGACGGATACCGCCTCCGCAATCCCCCGCGGCTGAGCCTGTTTCCCTGATCTGACCGTGTGCCGCGCGCACCGGTCCGGGCAGCGGTTTGCCGTCGAAATCCTGAACCTGCCATGATTCGCCCCGCCACAGAACCGCTCCGCACCGCTACCCTGCGCCTGCGCCCCGTGTGTGCGCTGGTCCTGACCAGTTTCGCCGCGGCGGGCGCGTTCGCGGCGCCGGGCGGCGAACAGGTGGCCCAGGTGCAGTTCAACGAGGCGTTCGTGCAGCAGTTCGGCGCCCTGGCGCTCGACGTGAAGCGCTTCGACGAGGGCAACACGCTCACGGCGGGCAGCTATCGCGCCGACCTCTACGTGAACGGCACGTGGCTGGGGCGCGCGCCGGTCACGCTCAGGGAAACCGGCCCCGGGCGGGTCGAGCCGTGCTTCGATCGCGAACTGCTCGAGCGCGCCGGCGTGAACCTCACGAAGCTCGCCCCCGACGCCGCGGCACGGCTCGAAGCGGGCGCGAACGCCTGCGTGCCGCTGCCGCAGCTCGTGCCGGACGCGACGGCGTCGTTCGACAACGGTGAGCAGCGTCTCGATATCAGCGTGCCCCAGGTGGCGCTGAGCCGCCTGGCGCGCGGCTATGTCGATCCGAAGTTCTGGGACGAGGGCGTCACCTCGGGCATCCTCCAGTACAACGCGAGCGGCTACCATAGCGCCGGCAGCGGCGGGGCGCTGACGCAGGGCTACGTGGGCCTGACCGCGGGGCTGAACATGGGGCCCTGGCGTTTCCGCCACAACGGCAACCTGGCCAGCAGCTCGATCGCGGGCACCCACTACCAGGATGTCCAGACGAGCCTCACGCGCTCGATCGGGCCGCTGAAAAGCCAGCTGGTGATGGGCGACGCCTTCACCGACGGGACCATGTTCGACAGCGTGGGCTTTCGCGGCGTGCAGCTCGCAAGCGACGACCGCATGTACCCCGAGTCCCAGCGCGGCTACGCCCCGGTGATCCACGGCATCGCCCGCAGCAACGCCCACGTGCAGGTGCTGCAGAACGGCAATGTGCTGTACGAGACGAATGTCGCGCCGGGTCCGTTCGAGATCGACGACCTGTATGCGACCGGCTACGGCGGCAACCTCCAGGTCGTGGTGACCGAGGCCGACGGCACGCAGAGCACCTCGCTCGTGCCCTACGCACCGGCCGCCAACGCGCTGCGTCCCGGCGTGACGCGCTATACCGTGACCGCCGGCGAATACCGCAGCGCCACGCTCGACGCCCGCCCGCCGCTGTTCCAGGCGACGGTGCAGCACGGCTTTACGAACCTGGTTACCGGCTACGGCGGCGTGACGGTGGCCGAGGGCTATTTCGCGGCGGTGGCCGGCGCGGCGCTGAACACGCCGTACGGCGCCGTCGGGCTCGACATCACGCAGGCCGGCACGAAACTGCGCGACGGGCGCTCGCAGAACGGCCAGAGCGTGCGGCTGAGCTACAGCAAGCTGTTTTCGCCGACCGGCACCAACCTTGCCGTGGCCGCCTACCGGTTCTCGGAGCGCGGCTATCTCGGCCTCGACGATGCCATGGCCGTGCGCGCCACCGGCAACCTCGCGGCGGATAGCTTCGGCAGCGGCAACCGGCGCAACAACCTGCAACTCACCCTGAACCAGACATTGCCGGCGGGTTACGGCTCGTTCTATCTGACCGGCCTCGCGCAGGACTACTGGAACCATGCCGGAACCGACACGCAGTTCCAGGCGGGCTACAGCAACAACTTCAGACGGATCAACTACGGCGTGTCCGCTTCGCGCCAGTATGAGCAGCTCACGGGCAAGTGGGACAACCGCCTGATGCTGACGCTGTCCGTGCCGCTGGGCATCGGCGCGCACGCGCCCAGTACGCAGACCAGCGTGCAGCGCGACTCGGACGGCGCGACCAGCATCCAGGAAATGATGAGCGGCACGCTGGGCGTCGACAACCGTCTCAGCTACGGCGTGAATGCCGGATACAACGGCGGCGCGCAGACGGTCGGCACGGCGAGCGCGGGCGGCAACGTGTCGTACCGCTCGCCGCTGTCCACGCTCACCGCGAGCGCGTCGGGCGGCCGGGGCGCCAGCCAGTTTGGCGCGGGTGCGTCGGGTTCGGTGGTGGCGTACGGCGGCGGCGTCGTGTTCTCGCCGGCCACGGGCGACACCATGGCCATCGTCGAGGCGAAGGACGCGGAAGGCGCGCGCGTCGCGAGCCAGAGCGGGCTGCGTGTGGACCGCTGGGGGCATGCCCTGGTGCCGGGCCTGACGCCGTTCGCCGACAACGAGATCGAGATCGACCCGAAGGGGCTGCCGGTGAGCGTGGAGCTGAAGTCCACCTCGCAGCACGTGGCGCCCACGGCCGGCGCGGTCGTGCGCACGCGGTTCGAAACCGACAACCCGGGCGCCTCGCTGATCATCCGGGCACGGACGGCCGGCGGCGAGCCGGTGCCCTTCGGCGCGGACGTGTTCGACGCCGCCGGACATCAGGTGGGCACGGTGGCGCAGGCGGGGCAGGTCATGGTTCGTGGTTTGAAGACCGCGAGCGGGGAACTGGCGGTCAG
>NZ_CAJMZE010000071.1:0-2894 GCF_905220235.1 Paraburkholderia sp. J41
GCCTCAGCCCGTCGCTCTCCCGCCACCGTGGAATTTCGAACGGTGTATAACGACTTATCATCTGGGGATCGCTTTGAAGCGCGAGTACTGCGTCGCGGGTGCCGACAAGAACCATACTGATCTGGAGGTCATTGGCGAGGAATTTGAGCAAGTTAAGAGACGCTCGCTGCTCCCGATAGGTGCCTGCCAGCAGGTGGTGGACCTCATCAACAACCAGCATGCGTGGCGACATGCGTTTGAGGATTTCGCGTGCCAGCCGTTCAAGGGACGAAAGGCCTGCCGCTGCATTATGAGGGGCGCCTAGCACGAACAATGGACCCGAAAAAATCGATGCCGGTCGGGGCTGGGTGGCATCTGCATCGCGACGACCGGACAACGTTCGGTTCCGCTTCGCTCGTCGAACTCGCTTGGATGCGCACGTCTGAATCTGGACGTGATTTTCGTCTTCCCTATAGTTGAATCTCCGTGCAGGAGCAGGCACGGCATCCGGTCTCGGCGTGGCGTTTCAAACAGGCGCTCAAGTTGCTGCAAAGCCTGCGTCGCGCGGAGATAATCTATCCAGCGGTCACGCAGAAGTCCAAGAATTCGTTCGTCGTTCCCCTGCTCAGCCTGCTTTCTGGCGGCCGGCAGCAGATGTGCAAGCGTCCCATCCTTCATCCGGCACCTCACCATTCCTCGACGTTGAAGGCCTGAACTGGCACAGCGTAGTCGACCGTTTCAGCCTCCTCCGTCGTCGCGAGCGTGAACGGCAGAATCCTGTCGAGCAACTCATTCAACGGGGCGTCATTTTTTCGTGACCGACGACGTGCACGGACCGTTGCCTGCCTGGCTTTGCCAATCACGCGCCGTTGTTCTTCTATCGTCCTGAACATCGGGGTTTCTGAGACTGTCCGTTGCCCTTCTGACCGAATGGCTTACAACGCGGCCCGCTGTTCGAAAAGAGAAATGGCCGGCCGCCCCAAGTCCGCGTAGCGGACTTCAAGGTATTCGCCGCGTCCCGCCGTCACAAAAACACGCGAGAGATCCTCAGGATGGTAACGAACCGTGACGTCCCGCCGGGTCTGCCGCCAGGCGACAAATATTGGATCCCAGTAACGAACATGGAATAGCGTCAGTCCGTTATCCTGGATGGTCCTGTGCGCGACAGGCAAAAACCGGATGAGGAACCTGAGTTCAGCGTCGCTCGCCGCGGGTAGCTGTCGCGAATCGGGATTGCGCGCAAGCATCCGCCATGTGTCGGCCGGGGTTGCTCCAAGCAGCCCACGATGCGGAACGTGATGGTACCGTCTGGCGATCTCAATCGCGAGCCATTGCTCAAATTCTCGAAGCGTCAACGATGCCGTCTTCTCGGACTGCCTCGCCTTGCGGCCTTTGGGTGATGATCCGGTGGCCCCCGGCAAGCCTCGAACGCGCTCCATCAGCGTGCGGTTGAACCGCTCAATGTGACCGCCGAAATGAGGACGCCCGACTGGACGATACATAAGGTGGATGCCGAATTCCCGACATCCACTGCGAAGCACCCTGCTCTTGAACTCGGCGGCATTGTCGAGATGGAGAACTCGCGGAATTCCACGCATTGGCCATTCTGCATCAGCCTCGATCTTTGCAAGCCAAGGCGCTTTGGATAGTGCCGCTCTGGTCAGCAGCCAACCAACGGTAGCCGCTCCCGGACGGTCCATGCTGACGTAGAAACTCAACACGCATCTCGTCGCGACGTCCAGAGCGATAGTTAGCCAAGGGCGTCCGATCACCCGTCTGTCGTATTCGCTAACCAAAAACACATCTGCTTGTGTATGGCCGACCTGAACGATTTCCAGAGGATACTTTGCGGCAAGCGATCCTGGCGCAGTCATCGCGTCCGGGAGGGCCGCACGCCTCAGAGCGTCTGCCTCGCGGTGCAGTGCCCACCGCCGGCCAATGGTGGTTCGGCTTGGCGGTTGCAGTCCGGCAAGTTCACATCTACGCCGAACCTCCAGCACGAGATCGGTTGCGGGATGCGCCAATTGTCGTTGAGCAGGCAGCCAGACGTGGACAACTTGGTCGATCACAGCTTCAACGGCCCCTCCCAATCGACGATCCCCCTCTGAAGGACCTCGGCGCTTCGGGATGACTGAGCTCGCTACCGGGTCTGCGAGAAACCTCTGCCGCAGACGATAAACAGTCGTCCAGTGAACGCCCAGCAGGTTCGCGGCCACTATCGCAAGCTTTTTCGATAGTGGTCCGCGCCCTAACGGCCGGAGAACGTCTGCTACTTTCGCAGCACGGCTAGCCGTTTCTTCCGAAACCGTCATGGCCGCTCCTTAGTGAGCCTCGTAAGACGCGTTAGCGGAATTAAAGGACAGGACAAACGCATTAGCAAAATAAACGGACATTCGAGCATCCGTGCGTTGCCGAAACGCAACGCGTGAAAAGGCGTGCAAAACCGCTGCAAAGCCGTATTTCGCGGGATCAGACTAGAATATTACATTAGCGTAATCTACGGACACGATTAGCGCTTTCTGCGGACTGCAACAGCTGTCACGGAGAAATCTCGCGTTTTGCGTGAACGCCATCCGTTGATTGCACGGCTAGTGCAAGCGTACCCATTCCTCTCGAATACTGAACTCGAACCGGTCTAGTCGGAAGTTGCGACGGCGCGAAGTCGCGCATATTTGGCCCGCGTCTGCATCGCCGAGCTTTTATGCGGAGAGATCTATCCTCAGGACGAAAAGTCGGCACACTAAATCTATCGAGGCTTCGCAATGTCTAGCTGGCACGTCTGCTCTTCGTGTTTTGCTGACACTGATCTAAGAAGGTGGATTCGCCAGCATAACGGCCCGCGAAGCTGCGATGCCTGCGGCGGATATGATTCACCGACAATGCCTCTCGATGAGATCTGCGAGCACATTGAGATG
>NZ_CAJMZE010000072.1:0-2880 GCF_905220235.1 Paraburkholderia sp. J41
GCTGTGCCGGTCGACGGCGCATTGCCCGCCATGACACTGGCTGAAGCGATTTGCGCCAAGGAAACCTGGCTCGCGAGGCTTCGCGAACTCGAATACGAACAGAAGGCGGGCCGCCTTGTCGAGCTTGAACTCGCCGAGCGCGCGGTTTTCGATTTGTGCCGCACACAGCGCGATAGCTGGCTTGCGTGGCCCACGAAGGTCGCGCCGTTTCTGGCGCCGAGCTTGGCGTAAATGCCGACCACTTGACGGCGCTGCTGGCCGAGGCCGTCCATCAGCAACTTCTCGACTTGAGCGAGGCCCGCGCGGAATTCTCCGGCGAAGGCTGATTTTTAATGACGGGAATCAGCCGCGCCGCCAGCAGGACGCATCATCCCGCGCCACACTTGCGCCCCGTCAACAGATGGTGTGTTTCCTGGTTTGACGGCATCGGTGCGGGCAATCGAGGCGTTATAAAACGCGATGGACCCCACAGGGTCCATATCGCGGTCGCGCCCACTTCTGACGTTGCCACATTCAGGCCGCCGCCCGGTTCGCACACACGCTGACAATCGGAAATGCAGCGCTCGCGGGCCAGTCCCCAGAACTGACAGGAACAGCGAGACTCATGGCTCACCCCCACCATCCGCACCACCCGGCAGCGCCCGCGACCCCCACACCTCCCCCGCCGCCCCAATGGCAGCCGCTGAACTGGAGTTTCCCGTTCACACCCAAGACCGGCAATTCAGCCGATCCCCAGACCTGGCTTCATGCACTTGCCGGGGCGAACGGTGGATTCTATCCGCTCGGTTCAAACGGCATGTTTCACGGCGGTATCCACTTCGACGCGGGCACGGGCAGCGACCTGAAACAGGGCGATGGCGTCAAGGCCATCGCTGATGGGTATGTGGTCGCGTACCGGCTGGATTCGAAGTATGCCGAACTAACCTATCCGAGTACGCCGCCCCGCCATGCGCTGTATTCAACCGGGTTTGTGCTTGTGCGTCACAGGCTTGTGCTGCCCCCCGCGCCGAAGCCTGCCGGTTCTCCGGCTGGCGCGTCGGATGCATCGGCTCCCGCCGCCGCGACTCCGGCAGCCGCGAGCGGCGCGCAGGCTCCCCAGACCTACCAGCCGCCCGCCGATGAGGTGCTGGAGTTCTACAGCCTTTACATGCACCAGCTTGACCTGGCGGGTTACAAGGCCGCCGAACAGGCGAACAGTGGCAGCGCGCCGTCCGCGCCGTCGATTCGCCGGTTGCCCTTCTGGCAAGGCGACCGGCATTTTCAGGTAGGCGCGAAGGCGAACGACCGCCAGGCGCTCCCCCCGCAACTCCATACACCGCTGGAGTTAGCGCAGCCTCCGGGCGGGCTGGGTGCGGCTGCGCTGGGTGGCGGCGCGCTGCTCGGCAGCGTGGCGTCAGGCCCGACACTGGAAAGCGTGGATGCGCTCTCGCAGTATCAGGACAAGGTGCGCTACACCGTGCCGCCAGCGAGTCAGGCAGGCCCTTCGCAGAATACCGATACACCGCAGACCGGCGTTCGCATCTGCGACCGGGCATCGGGAACGGCAATCGGCCTGCTGCCGCGCGGTGGCGAACTCACCATCGTTGGCAATGCGGCGAAGGGCTGGGCGCAGATTGCGACCATCACGAACGGTACGCCGGTTGCCGCCGTCGCTGGGGAAACGCCCGATCCGCGCGCCGCCACGGGCTGGGTGAATCTTGACGAACTCGACGCGGTAGTCGATCCGAAGCCATTGGATACGGTCGTGGTGCTCGATACGCCGTTCGAGGTCAAGGCAGGCGATGTGGTGGGCTACCTGGGCGAGTACCAGCTTTCCAGCCAGGCGAGCTTGCTCCCGCCCGCCCCGATGCGCCCGCTGCTTCATGTCGAGGTTTTTACCGGCGCGCAGATTGACGACTTCATCACCAAAAGCCGGAAACGGGCGAAGGAGCGCACGGATGGCAAGACGCTGCTGGTGATCCCGGAGGGAGCAAAACTCGTCACACCCACCGATTCCCAAAGCAACACCCAACTGGTGGGCTTGACGCTCGCGCCCGCAAAGGGCGATCCGGGCAAGGGACGCTGGGCCAGGGTGCAGCCTACCCGCATTGCGGCGCAATCCGGGGCGCACGGTCATGGTCACGGACACACTCACGCCGCCAGCGGTACGCCTGTCGGGAATCCGCTATGGGTGGAGCGCAAGAACGTGGGCACGGTTGCCGGAGCGACGGTCCAGACCTGGGCCGACTTCCCGCTTCAGCTTGCCAACGCAAAGGGCGAGGCGGTTGGATACCAGCAGGTGCTTTCGCGCGCCCAGCTTGACCAGCTTCCAGATAGCGACAAGGCGACCGACACAACGGACACGGGTGGGGCGCAATGGTGGGAGATTGGTGCGGGCAACAGCGATGGCAGGACAATCTACGGCTGGGTGTGTGAAAAACCCGATACGCAATGGCAAAGCCCGTGGGCGTGGCCGGGTTTCGATACGGTGGATACCACCAGCATCCCGTTACTCGACATGTGGCGGCGCTGCCTGTTTGAGAAGAAGCAGTTGCTTGATGGCGAGGAAAAGGAATTCAGCGCCGTCGCCGCAACGGTCAACGCGAGTCCGTTTATCGCGAAGCTGGAGCAGGCCGCCAAGCGCCAGGGCGGCGGCAAGGGGAACGTGGTTCCCGCCGACCTGAAGAACGCATTGACGGTGCCATGGCTGGCGGAGGCGGTCTCGCACCTGATCTTTCGCTATGAGAGCGAATGGGGCGGCGGCATGAGCAAGTGGGAGGCGCTGTCGCGGCTGATGGGCAACGGAAAGCAGGTCTGGCAGACCGAGCTTGAACGCATCAAGAAGCTGCAATGGTGGGACAAGGTAAGCGCGGTCAAGGGCTTTCCCGCCAGCCCGGACGC
>NZ_CAJMZE010000073.1:0-2862 GCF_905220235.1 Paraburkholderia sp. J41
TCCGCACCCACCCCGCCCCCAATCTTGATCGGAACGAGTTTCGCTCCAGGGGCGACACCGGTATACGTAAATCTTGTTGCTCCTTCTGTGTAGACAGAAGGCTGACCAACGACAGCACCGGAAGTCGCCGTTCCGTGAAAGTAATGGCACGCTTGGCGCGCTCCAAGATAATCGAGCTGGCTGCACCTATTCTGTGGTGCATTCGATGGCATCGCGTCGAGTGCGGTGAAGATATATGCCGCAGAAGGATCACCCGCGAGCGGACGGCTGATGACAGTCTCGTACTTGCACAGACTTGGCCACGGGCCAGTCCTTAGCCCGAAGCAGGCAACTTCCGAGATTTTGCTTTTTTTCCCCGCATCAATAAACGCTGCATGATCCGTGCGAATTGCGCCGTCGATGACGACGACAAGATAACCTGTGCCGTCATACGTTTTACCTTTGCTATCTATATATTTGCCGTCAACCGTGCCTCCAACGTTATAGGCAGCGCTGGCAGTAGACGGGTATCCAGGAGGCATTGCCTGTGCAGCGTGGATGCCCAGCATTGAAATGGCGGGCGCGGCCAGCAGGAAGCTCATCAGGTAACTAGACGCCGACACAAGAAGATTGCGGAGCTTCAATTAGTTCTCCTACATTTATGGCTGGTTTATAAGAATTGAACTTGCCGAAGAAACGTTGAATCCTAGGCATGGGATATCCACAGGAGAATACGGGAAATCTGAATCATGCAGCCATGTTGGCGTAGGTCAATCAAGGACCAACTGGAGACTGGTGGGCCTCGATCTGGAGCTTGCATCGATATATTCTCAATGACTTTCTTCAAAGTGATTGAGGTGAAAACGTGGGCCTCCGACACACTCCGACCTTCTTCCTTGCCGTATCCGTCGCAATGTGCCTGTGCGTGGCGGGCTGCGGCGGAGACGACAGCAGCCCAGGCGCGACCCGGCCCAGTGCAGCAGCGGGCGATCCGCCCCGCGCAGCCACGACTGCCCCAGGAACGCCCGCCGTACAGACCACCGGGGACCAGGCGGGCACGCCGTCGCCCGCCGCCAGCCCTGCGCCAAACGAAGTGGGGCAAGGCCGCAAGATCGACGCGGACACTGGCGTGCATACCGATTCCTGAGACGACTAAACCATCCTCCGTTTGCTGATCTGCACCCTCGACCGGTTAGTGACTTCTTCCTCGGGGACCACGTGCGCCACGTGCAGGCACAGGTACTGGAACGCCTCGCACACGTGCGAGGTCGTCCCCTTGACCGGCTCGTTGGCGTACTGCAAGCCCGTGGTGGCTGTGGCACGCAGGCGGCGATGCACGTAGCTCTTGCCCAGGCCGTCGATGAGCATCATGCAGACCGGATCAATCACGCAGCCATGACGGCGGTTCAGGAGGCGCGCGACGGCGGCTTTTCTCAAGGCAAAGCGGTTCGTTGATGCGGGAATGGCCCGTATCTGGTAGCGCTGTAGGAGCTGCACCGGAGTCAGGCCGGTGCGCGCGTCCCTCGGGTTCGACGGATCGCAGACCGCCAGCAGCGGCGTGCCGTGGTAGCGCCTGGCGATGATCGTCAGCAGCACTTCCTGTATGAACTGCTCGAACGCCATCTCGTCGCTGTAGCCCTCATCCATCACGACAAGCTGGCCCGCCTGCGGCTGGCCGAACACCGCGCCGGGGTGCAACCCTGACGTGTCGATCCCGATCAGCGTTTCCTCGCCGGTTACGGGCATGGTGCGGAGCTTGCCCACGTGGGCCTGCGCCGAGAACTCCGGATGCACGAGCTTGCCGAGGGCCGTGGGGGTCCAGCGCATCAGCAGGTAGGAGCGGATTTCCGGCCACTTGAGCGTCGCGAGCTGGTTGGCGTAGTAGTCGGGCGGCAGGTTCGCCACATTCTCCGCAGCCGGGTTCATACGGAAGCGCGGCGGTGCGCCATCGGCTTCCACTTCCGCTTCGTTGTCACAGAGGACGGCGGCGGGCTGCGTGAAGAGTTCTACGGTCGGCACGAAGGTACGACCGTCCGCCAGCTCGATCACCGGCAACGGCTCACGCTCCACGAACTTCTTGTACAGCCAGTGGGTCTGGTCCGGCAGGTTGAAGTCCAGCATTACCCCCGGCTCCGCACAGGCCACGCCGTGCTTCATGGCGGGGTAGCGCCCGACGCGCTGGGTCGCGACGCGCAGGATCGCTTCGGTGAGGTCGGTGGCCTCGTGCAGCCAGAACGCCGAGACTTCCAGCGAGCGCATGGCGTCGATGTCCGACTCGTCCTCCAGCGCGATCATCAGCAGCTCGAAGCGCACGCGCGTTGCTGTCGCATTCATCCGGGGCGCGACGGGCCGAAGGCGTGTCACCTTTGACCGTTTGTTCGTTATGCAGATTTATTAAAGTGACTTGTAAGACTGGCGTGGCGTCGTTGTTGCGGGTCAAGGTTTCCGGTGTTTGCGCGCCGTTCCTGCCAGACATGCCCTATTTTTCCGGTCTGGAAGTGGAAACAGGCGGATGCCCGCAACACGAGTCCGCCAGTCTTGAAAAGGAGAACCGAAAGCATGGCGGAGTTCGATCCATTACGGCCCGGTATCACGGGCAGGCAGGCGTATCACCTGGATATTCCCGGAACGGCAAGTGCGTCGGAGCTGTCGGTCGTGTCGTTTACGGCGACTGAAGCGATGGGGGAGCCGACCACGGTGATGATCGAGGCGACGCATCCCGAGCAGTTGCCTCGCGCGGAATACCTGAATCTCGACGCCGTGTTTACCATCACGGCGGAGGACGGGAGCGTGAAGAAGTTTTCAGGCTACCTCGAACGCGTCTCCGTCATCCAGAAGACGCACGACCTTACAAAGCACCAGTTTGTCCTCAAGTCGCACTTT
>NZ_CAJMZE010000074.1:0-2726 GCF_905220235.1 Paraburkholderia sp. J41
TGTGGCAGCAGGCGTGGTGGGACAGTCGAGCTATGACGCGGTGAACGGCGGCCAGCTCTACGGCGTCGCCAGCTCCACCGCTACCGCGCTGGGTGGAAACACGAAGGTCAACTCGGACGGCACGCTCACGAGCCCGGTCTACGACGTTGCAGGCGGCACGTATTCCAACGTGGGCGAGGCGCTGGCCGCGATCGACAGCAAGGGTAGCGACTCGCCGAATGCCGTGAGCTACGACACGTCCGCTCACGACAAGCTGACGCTGGGCGGCGCGGGCACGACCAAGGGTCCGGTGGCGCTCACGAACGTTGCCAACGGCTCGCTGAACGCATCGAGCGTCGACGCCGTGAACGGCTCGCAGCTCTACGCGCTGGGTGCGAAGACCGATGGTTCGGGCAACCTGCTCAACGCGTTCGTCGCTTACGACGACACGTCGATGAGCAAGATCACGCTCGGCGGCGTCGGTTCGAGCACGCCGGTTGCGTTGACCAACGTCGCCAACGGCTCGCTGAACGCTTCGAGCGTCGACGCCGTGAACGGCTCGCAGCTCTATGCGCTGGGTGCGAAGACCGATGGTTCGGGCAACCTGCTCAACGCATTCGTCGCTTACGACGACACGTCGATGAACTCGGTCACGTTCGGCGGCAGCATGGCTCACGCGCCGGTTCAGCTCCACAACGTGGCAGCAGGCGTGGTGGGACAGTTGAGCACCGACGCCGTGAACGGCGGCCAGCTCTACGGTCTCGCCAGCTCGACGGCAGCTGCCCTGGGCGGCGGTGCGACGGTCACTTCCAGCGGCGCGATCAGCACGCCGACGTACGGCTTCTCCGACGGCACGTTCACCAACGTTGGCGAGGCGCTCGCGGCGATCGACGCCAAGGCAACAACCGGCTCGGTCAACGGTGTTGTGTACGACAACGACGCACACACTCGACTGACGCTGGGCGGCGCGGGCACGACCAATGGTCCGGTGGCGCTCACGAACGTCGCCAACGGCTCGCTGAACGCTTCGAGCGTCGACGCCGTGAACGGCTCGCAGCTCTATGCGCTGGGCGCGAAGACCGACGGTTCGGGCAATCTGCTCAATGCGTTCGTCACCTACGACGACACGTCGATGAGCAAGATCACGCTCGGCGGTGTCGGTGCGACCAAGCCGGTTACGCTGACCAACGTCGCCAACGGCTCGCTGAACGCATCGAGCGTCGACGCCGTGAACGGCTCGCAACTGTATGCGCTGGGTGCGAAGACCGATGGCTCGGGCAACCTGCTGAACGCCTTCGTCGCCTACGACGATACGTCGATGACCTCGGTGACGTTCGGCGGCGCCGGTCACGCGCCGGTCCAGTTGCACAACGTGGCAGCGGGCGATGTGAGCGTATCCAGCACCGACGCGGTGAACGGTGGCCAGCTCTATGCAATGGGCGCGCGCTTCGATACGTCGGGTAACATGACGAATGCCTTCGTTATGTACGATGACACGTCGATGAGCTCGATCACGCTGGGCGGCAGCACGGACCATGCTCCGGTCGTGATTCACAACGTGGCTGGCGGTTCGATCTCGGCAAGCAGCACCGACGCGGTCAACGGCACGCAGTTGTACAACACGGCGTCGAGCACGGCTGCCGCACTCGGCGGCGGCTCGACGGTGAGCGGCGACGGCACGATCTCGGCTCCGACGTACAACGTGGGTGGCAACACCTTCACCAGCGTCGGCGGCGCGATCACGAACCTCGACGGTCGCGTGACGAACATCGAGAACACCATCACCAGCATCGCAGGCGACGTGACGAACATCGCGGGCCAGATTGCGGACGCTGTCCAGTACGACTCGTCGGCGCATAGCAAGATCACGTTGGGCGGGTCGAACTCGACCACGCCGGTGGTGCTCACGAACGTTGCAAACGGCACGCTCACCGCAACGAGCACCGACGCCGTGAACGGTGCGCAGTTGTGGGCCACGAACCAGCAAGTTGCCAATCTGGATCAAGCGATCCAGAACATCGGCGACACGGGTTCGCAGTTCATCTCGACCAACACGACGAGCGGCCCGGCTTCGGCAACGGGCAGTAACTCGATCGCAGCGGGCGGCGGCGCAACGGCATCGGGTGCGAACTCGACGGCGATGGGCGACAAGGCCTCGGCGAGCGGCAACAACTCGACGGCCATGGGTGCCAACGCTGCGGCGACCGGCGCGAACTCGGTGGCGATCGGTGCGAACTCGGTGGCCGACGAGGACAACACCGTCTCGGTCGGCGCCCAGGGCAGCGAGCGCCGCATCACGAACGTCGCGAACGGCGTCAACGCAACGGATGCCGTGAACGTCGGGCAGCTCCAGAGCGGTTTGAATCAGCTCCAGAGCGGCATCAGCTCGGTGGCGCGTAACGCCTACGGCGGTGTTGCGGCAGCAACGGCGTTGACGATGATCCCGGACGTCGATCAGGGCAAGACGATCGCGATCGGTGTCGGTACGGCCAACTACCAGGGCTATCAAGCCGTGGCGATGGGCGCGTCGGCTCGCATCACCCAGAACATCAAGGTGAAGGTGGGCGGCGGTTACTCGTCGGGTGGCGGTGCCACGGTTGGCGGCGGTATGTCGTACCAGTGGTAAGCGTCTGATGGCAAGCCGGAAGCGTGGGTGCGGTATGCCCGCTTCCGGTTAGCTGCGAAGCGCTCAATCGGGCCGGCAGTTTCGGCCCGAATGTCAAAGCGGACTTCCTCGGAAGTCCGCT
>NZ_CAJMZE010000075.1:0-1570 GCF_905220235.1 Paraburkholderia sp. J41
CCCGCGCCTTCGAGCAGCACGAGCGTGCGATCCACGCCGGGAAAGCGCGAAAACGGCCCGGCCTGCGCAACGTCGGCAATGCTCACGCGCCACGCGAACGCGTCCAGCGACGCGTTGCCCGCCGCATCCAGCGGCATTGCCGCGATCTCGCGCGTGACGCCGCCGCCGTTCTTCCACGGCGACGCCGCCAGTTGCGCGTGACGGATCAGCGTCTGCGCGACGGTCGACGGCAACGCCATCATCGTCCCAGCATCGGCAGCTTCAGGCCCGCTTCGCGCGCGGTCTGCTGCGCAAGCTCGTAGCCCGCATCCGCATGACGCATCACGCCCGTGGCCGGGTCGTTGTGCAGCACGCGGCCCAGACGTTCATGCGCGGCCTGCGTGCCGTCGGCGACGATCACCACGCCCGCGTGCTGCGAGAAACCCATGCCCACTCCGCCGCCGTGATGCAGCGAAACCCACGTCGCGCCGCCCGCCGTGTTGAGCAGCGCGTTGAGCAGCGGCCAGTCGCTCACGGCGTCGGAACCGTCCTTCATCGACTCCGTTTCGCGGTTCGGGCTCGCAACCGAACCCGTGTCCAGGTGATCGCGGCCGATCACGATGGGCGCCTTCAATTCGCCGTTCCGGACCATTTCGTTGAACGCCTGGCCGAGACGATAGCGATCCTTCACGCCCACCCAGCAAATGCGCGCGGGCAGGCCCTGGAACGCGATGCGTTCGCGCGCCATGTCGAGCCAGTTGTGCAGGTGCGGATCGTCGGGAATGAGTTCCTTGACCTTCGCGTCGGTCTTGTAGATGTCCTCGGGATCGCCCGAAAGCGCGACCCAGCGGAACGGCCCCTTGCCTTCGCAGAACAGCGGGCGGATATAGGCCGGCACGAAGCCCGGGAAATCGAACGCGTTTTCCACGCCCATTTCCAGCGCCATCTGGCGAATGTTGTTGCCGTAATCGAGCGTGGCCGCGCCGCGCTCCTGGAGCGCGAGCATCGCGCGCACCTGTTGCGCCATCGACGCCTTCGCGGCCTTCACGATGCTCTCCGGCGCGACCTTCTGCGCCTCGCGCCATTGCCCGACGGTCCAGCCTTGCGGCAGATAGCCGTTGATGGGATCGTGCGCGCTCGTTTGATCGGTCACGCAGTCCGGCGTGATGCCGCGCGCGACGACTTCGGCGAACACGTCGGCGGCATTGCCGAGCAGGCCCACCGAAACCGGCTTGCCCGTCTGCTTCGCTTCTTCGACGATAGCGAGCGCTTCGTCGAGGGTTTTCGCCTTGCGATCGACATAACGCGTCTTGAGGCGGAAGTCGATGCGCGTTTCATCGCACTCCACGGCGATCATCGAAAAGCCCGCCATGGTCGCGGCCAGCGGTTGCGCGCCGCCCATGCCGCCCAGGCCGCCCGTGAGAATCCAGCGGCCCTTCGGATTGCCGTTGAAGTGCTGGTTGGCGACCGAATAGAACGTTTCGTAAGTGCCCTGCACGATGCCCTGCGAGCCGATATAGATCCAGCTTCCCGCCGTCATCTGGCCGTACATCATGAGGCCCTTGCGGTCGAGTTCGTGGAAGTGCTCCCA
>NZ_CAJMZE010000076.1:0-1512 GCF_905220235.1 Paraburkholderia sp. J41
TGAACCGCCCCGGGAATCGTGGAGGCTGGTTGGTTTAAGTTAATGCGGGTTCAGCGGCAGCTGTTTCAAGTTTCCGATAGTAGTTTGCCTCAGCTTCGGCGGGCGGGATATAGCCGAGCGGCTCCATCAACCGATGATGATTGAACCAGGCCACCCACTCCAGCGTTGCCAGTTCAACGGTTTCCCGCGTTTTCCAGGTGCGGCGATGAATCAGTTCAGCCTTGTACAAGCCGTTGATCGTCTCAGCCAGGGCGTTGTCATAGCTGTCGCCCCGGCTGCCGACCGACGGTTCGATGCCCGCTTCGGCCAACCTTTCGCTGTAGCGAATGCTGACGTATTGGGACCCTCTGTCCGAGTGGTGTATCAAGGTTCCGTCGTCGCCCGGTCGCCGCGCGTAAAGCGCCTGTTCAAGTGCATCCAGGACGAAGTCCGTAGTCATCGAGCTGCTGACTCGCCAGCCGACGATACGGCGAGCGAACACATCGATCACGAAGGCCACATACAGCCAGCCCTGCCACGTCGAAACGTAGGTGAAATCCGAAACCCAGAGCTGGTTCGGCCGTGCCGCCTTGAACTGCCGATTGACCCGATCCAGCGGGCGCGGGGCTATGGCATCAGGAACAGTCGTGCGAACACGCTTGCCTCGCATCACGCCGCGCAAACCCAGTTGCTTCATCAACCGTTCGACCGTGCAGCGTGCCACCGCGATACGCTCCCGGTTCATCTGCTTCCAGACTTTATCGGCGCCGTAGACCTGCATGTTGGCCTGCCACACACGCTCGATCTCCGGCCGCAGACGTTCACGCGGATTGCGCGAACAGAGCGCCGCGCCGGATCACGAAGCTGCGCGGCATGGCGTCGGTAGCCCGACGGGGCAATCCGCAAGACCTTGCAGATCGGCTCGACCCCGAAGGTGTCGCGATGCTGATCAATGAAGGCCTTCAGGACTTGAAACGGCGGTCGAGCTCCGCCTGGGCGAAAAACGCCCTCGCGACTTTGAGAATCTCGTTGGCACGACGCAACTCCTTGACTTCGCGCTCCAAGGCCTTGAGGCGCTCGTGCTCGTCTGTCGTCACGCCATCGCGCTCACCGTGGTCGACCTGGTCGCGCTTGACCCACTCGTGCACTGTCTGCGGTGTGCAGCCGATCATCGGCGCGATCGATTCGATCGCCGCCCACATCGACGGATGCTCGCTACGCTGCTCGCGCACCAGGCGCACCGCGCGCTCTCGGACTTCTGGGGAAAACTTGCTTACCTTCTTGTTCATGGCTCCATTCTCTCAAGAGTTGGAGCCTCCACAAAATCCGGGGCGGTTCAGTTTCCAGAAGCGCGCGATGTACCGTGCAGAACGCAACTGTCGGCTCCAGCCATTCGCGTTTCCAGCGAGGTGCCGATACGTCTGCGTCATTCAGCACCAGGCATCTGTACGGCATGTAGCACCGTTCGATGAGCCACGCCGACGGCGTCTGAATGTATCTCAACCTGTCTTCTTCAAGGCGAGCCAGCGATGC
>NZ_CAJMZE010000077.1:0-1500 GCF_905220235.1 Paraburkholderia sp. J41
GCACCGACTTGATCGGCAAGCGGCCTTGCGTCCACAAGTCGAGCAAATCGGTGCGCAGCGTTTCGGCCGTCAGCACGTCGAGCGCCGAAAACGGCTCGTCCATCAGCATGAGCATCGGATCGACCACGAGTGCGCGCGCAAAGCCCACACGCTGACGCATGCCGCCGGAAAGCTCGCGCGGATAAGCGTTTTCGAAGCCGTCGAGACCGATCAGGTCGATCGCGGCCAGCGCGCGCTCGCGCCGCTCGCGCGCGCCCACGCCTTGCGCCTCCAGGCCCGCTTCGACGTTTTGCAGCACGGTGAGCCACGGGAACAGCGCGAAGGTCTGGAACACCATCGCCACGCCCTCGGCCGGTCCTTCGAGCGGCTTGCCGCGCCAGGTCACGTCGCCCGAGGTCGGCGAAATCAACCCGGCGATGATGCGCAGCAACGTGGACTTGCCCGAGCCCGAACGGCCGAGCAGCCCGACGATCTCGCCTTCGCGCAACGACAGGTTGGCGTCGTCGAGCACGAGCAGTTCGCCTTGCGACTTGTTGAAGCCGCGGCAAACGTCCTTCACGTTCAGGATTTCGTCGCCGAGGCGCGGCGGGTTCGGAGCCGTCTGCACGTCGCCGTGCGCCGCGGTCAGCGTCTTGGGGTTTTGCATCGCGTTACCTTCGATCCTTCGTTTTCATCAGTCGAGCCGCAAGCGCGACTCGGCGTACGTGTAGAGCGGACGCCACAGCAGGCGATTGAACAGCGTGACGAACAGCGACATCACGGCAATGCCGAGAATGATCTTCGGATAGTCGCCGGCCGCCGTCATCTGCGCGATATACGCGCCCAGGCCGTGCGCGGCCACCCTGGTGTCGCCCCACTGCACGAATTCCGCGACGATGCTCGCGTTCCATGCGCCGCCCGAAGCCGTGATCGCGCCCGTCACGTAGTACGGAAACACGCCCGGCAGCATGGCCTGACGCCACCATTGCCAGCCGCGAATGCGGAAGTTCTTCGCGGCTTCGCGATAATCGTTCGGATACGCGCTCGCGCCGGCAATCACGTTGAACAGGATATACCACTGCGTCCCGAGCACGATCAGCGGCGACAGCCAGATATCCGGGTTCAGGTGAAAGCGCACGATCGCGATCACGAACACCGGAAACAGCAGATTGGCCGGGAACGCCGCGAGAAACTGCGCGAGCGGCTGAATCTTTTCGGCGAGCGCGGGGCGCAGGCCGATCAGCACGCCGAGCGGCACCCAGATCACCGAGGCAATGGCGATCAGCAGCACCACGCGCAAGAGCGTGATGAAGCCGAGCGCCAGCACATGGCCCACGTCGTCGAGCGACACGCCCGTGCGCACGAAGCTCACGACGCGCCAAAGCACGAATGCCGTAAGCGCGATCACGCAGACGGCCCACACGATATCGCCCAGGCGCGAGCGCTTGCTCACGGTCGCGACCACGGGCAGCGACTTCGGCAATTGCACGCGCAGCGGAATGCGCGCGAGCGTCGCGAACG
>NZ_CAJMZE010000078.1:0-1474 GCF_905220235.1 Paraburkholderia sp. J41
TGTTCGCGACGCTCGCGCGCATTCCGCTGCGCGTGCAATTGCCGAAGTCGTTGCCCGTGGTCGCGACCGTGAGCAAGCGCTCGCGCCTGGGCGATGTCGTGTGGGCCGTGTTCATCGTCGCGCTCACGCTGTTCGTCGTATGGCGCGTGTTCTCGTACGTCCGCACGGGCGTGACGCTGAACGATGTGGGTCACATCTTCGTGCTCGGTCTCATCACGCTCTTGCGTGTGGTGCTGCTGATCGCCATTGCCTCGGTGATCTGGGTGCCGCTCGGCGTGCTGATCGGCCTGCGCCCCGCGCTCGCCGAAAAGATTCAGCCGCTCGCGCAGTTTCTGGCGGCGTTCCCGGCAAACCTGCTGTTTCCGGTGTTCGTGATCGCGATCGTGCGCTTTCATCTGAACCCGGACATCTGGCTTTCGCCGCTGATCGTGCTCGGCACGCAGTGGTACATCCTGTTCAACGTGATCGCAGGCGCGAGCGCGTACCCGAACGATTACAAGGAAGCGGCGACGAATTTCCGCATCCGCGGCTGGCAATGGTGGCGTCAGGCCATGCTGCCGGGCATTTTCCCGTACTACATCACGGGCGCGATCACGGCTTCGGGCGGCGCGTGGAACGCGAGCATCGTCGCCGAATTCGTGCAATGGGGCGACACGCGGGTCGCCGCGCACGGCCTGGGCTCGTACATCGCGCAGATGACCGCCGCCGGCGATTTCCCGAAGATCATCGTGGGCATCGCGATGATGTCCCTGTTCGTTACGCTGTTCAACCGCGTGCTTTGGCGTCCGCTGTATACGTACGCCGAGTCCCGGCTGCGCCTCGATTGAGATGGAGTGACCTGTCATGCTGAATCCGAAAATCGTCTCATCCGACCTGCTGCCGTCGCGGCCCACGCCAGGCCAGGAAGTGCTCGCCGTCAAGCACGTTTCGCGCGGTTTCGCGAAGAAAGAGGACGAGCGCCTCGTGCTCGACGACGTGAACCTTTCGCTGCGCGAAGGCGAGATCGTCGGGCTGCTCGGCCGCTCGGGCTCCGGCAAATCGACGCTCCTGCGCATCATCTCGGGCCTCATCGAGCCGACCGAAGGCGAGGTGAACTGGCTCGGCAAGCCGCTCGAAGGGCCGGCCGAAGGCGTGGCGATGGTGTTTCAAACCTTCGCGCTGTTCCCGTGGCTCACCGTGCTGCAAAATGTGGAAGCGGGCCTGGAGGCGCAAGGCGTGGGCGCGCGCGAGCGGCGCGAGCGCGCGCTGGCCGCGATCGACCTGATCGGTCTCGACGGCTTCGAAAATGCGTACCCGCGCGAGCTTTCCGGCGGCATGCGTCAACGTGTGGGCTTTGCGCGCGCGCTCGTGGTCGATCCGGCGTTGCTGCTGATGGACGAACCGTTTTCGGCGCTCGACGTGCTGACGGCCGAAACGCTGCGCACCGATTTGCTCGACTTGTGGACGCAAGGCCGTCTGCCGATCAAGTCGGTGT
>NZ_CAJMZE010000079.1:0-1469 GCF_905220235.1 Paraburkholderia sp. J41
ACGCAGTTCTGCGCGTTGATCTGCAAGCGGTCGCTGCCGTCGTCGTTCTTCACGAACTCGTACACGGCCGCCGGGCAGAAGCGCGCCTCCGGCCCCGCATACGTGCGCAGGTTCACGTCGACGGGCACGCTCGCGTCTTTCAGCGTGAGATGCGACGGCTGGTTCTCTTCGTGATTCGTGTTCGAGATGAACACCGAGGAAAGCCGGTCGAACGTGAGCTTGCCGTCGGGTTTCGGGTAGGAGATCGGCTTGCATTGCGAAGCCGGTTTCAGCATTTCGTTGTCGCGATGCTGGTGATGCAGCGTCCACGGCACGTTGCCGCCCAGCAGCTTCTGCTCGATGCCCACCATCAGCGTGCCCAGATACAGGCCTTTGCTCATCCACTGCTTGAAATTGCGCGCCTTGTACAGCTCGGTGTAGAGCCACGACTGGCGGAACGCTTCCGGATAAGCCGTTAGTTCGTCCTGCTGACGACCGGCCTGCACCGCATCGAAAGCGGCTTCGGCCGCGAGCATGCCGGTCTTGATCGCCGCGTGCGAGCCCTTGATGCGCGAGACGTTGAGAAAGCCCGCGTCGTCGCCCACCAGCGCGCCGCCCGCGAACACGAGCTTCGGCAGCGACATCAGCCCGCCCGCCGTGATCGCGCGCGCGCCGTACGAAACGCGCTTGCCGCCTTCGAGATATTTGCGGATCTCGGGATGCGTCTTGTAGCGCTGGAATTCCTCGAACGGCGAAAGATACGGATTCTGGTAAGCAAGCCCGACGACAAAGCCGACCATCACCTGGTTGTTGTCGATGTGGTACAGGAACGAGCCGCCGTAGGTGTCGCTGTCGAGCGGCCAGCCGGCGGTGTGGATCACGAGGCCCGGCTGGTGCTTCGCCGGGTCGATCTCCCACAGCTCCTTGATGCCGATGCCGTAGACCTGCGGATCGGCGTCCCGGTCGAGCTTGAGCTTTTCGTTCAGTTGACGGCCCAGATGCCCGCGCGCGCCTTCGCAGAACAGCGTGTACTTCGCGTGCAGCTCCATGCCGAGCTGGAAGTTTTCCGTGGGCTCGCCGTCCTTGCCCACGCCCATGTTGCCGGTGGCGACGCCCTTCACCGCGCCGTTTTCGTCGAAGAGGATTTCGGCGGCGGGAAAGCCGGGGAAAATCTCCACGCCCAGCGCCTCGGCCTGCTGACCGAGCCAGCGCGTGACGTTCGCGAGGCTGATCACATAGTTGCCGTGGTTCTTGAAGTTGTCGGGCAGCGCCCAGTTCGGCACGGCCTTCGCGCCGGTTTCGGAGAGGAACAGGAACTTGTCCTCGGCCACGGGCACGTCGAGCGGCGCGCCTTTTTCCTTCCAGTCGGGAAAGAGTTCGGAGATGGCGCGCGGGTCCATGACCGCGCCCGAGAGGATATGCGCCCCGATTTCCGAGCCTTTTTCGAGCACGCACACGCCGATTTCGACGTTTTTCTCTGCTGCCAGCTG
>NZ_CAJMZE010000080.1:0-1402 GCF_905220235.1 Paraburkholderia sp. J41
AAGCTTGATGCCTTCCTGGCCCGCCCAGTCTTCCATGCGCAGTTTGTTGTTGCTCTGCGTGCGGATCATGTTGCGCGAGAGCCAGCGGCGGTCGTTAGTGATCAGATCGCGCGCCTGGCTATGATGATGAAAGGCTGTAATTTCCGGCTTGTCAGGATCCCCATCTCGAAATGAGATCACTGCCTCGTCATTATCCAGCGCGACGAAGTGCAGGCCGGTCTGCAGCTTGCCGGCGAAGGGCTTCGCCAGACGTAGCGGCACGCTTTCACCGCCATGGGGCGAGGCTCCGAAATCGGCGTCCAGACGAACGACGTAATATCCGACAGAATTCAGATAGGCGTAGGTGTATTTGTCGGGACTGCAAATCCTTGCGCTGAGCGTGCCCGCAATTTTGGGCCAGGTGTCCGGCCTCAGTTCAAGACGGAAACGTCGATCGGCCGGAATTGCCTTGTAGCGGTTGGTGTAGGGCTTGTCACGTCCGCCGCTGTGGGTGATCTCGACGACCACCTGGCCTTGAGGTGCGTCGGGCAATGCGATGTCCGTTTCGAGCACGCGCGCGCACTGCAGTTCCAGCACATTGCTCTCGCCTTCGTACATCACCTGGCGCGCAAGCGCCGCTTCGTGGCGCAGTTGCGCCTCCCATTTCGCCCCGGCCTGGTCGAGGTGGTTCGTACCGTACACATACGGCTGGCCGTACGTCGTGGTGTCCTGCGGGGCGAGATTGGCGCTATCCCTAAATCTCTCCCAGGCCGCTTCGGGGTTGTAATCCGCGACGGTATAGCCCTGTGCCACCGTGTAGTTGTGCGTCTTGAGCGAGGTGATTGCTTCCACGCCAGCGGATTCAAGCCCGGCCGCTTCGCGGTACGGTACGGTAAGACGGGGATCGTAGAGATAGTGGTCGATGTCGTCGGCGAAGACCACCTGGTCGCCGTACTCCGTTTCGATGATGTAGCAGTAGATGCCTGACTTCTGCATCAGCATCTGGATGTAATTAAAATCCGTCGTCTGGTGTTGGAAGCGCCAAAGGTGTGTCGGATACTGGCGCCGCAGCCGGAACGCCATCTGATGTTCCTGGATGCCGTGGCTGATCAGGATCTTCCGGATAATCTGCGGCGTTGTGAGATGCTGGAACGTCTGCGAGTTCGTCACACCCTGCAGGCGCCCGATATGCGATTTCAGTACGACCAGGTACTTTACGTAGTCCTTCGTCTGCTGGATCGTCGAGAACTTCATGACGTAGCCGGAGATTTTCCGGACCACGCCTTCGTCCGCCACAATTTTAAAAGTGGCATCCTGATTGAGATAATCGTTGCGCGAGAGCTGGAGCGGGTGGGTGAGGACGATGCCCACCTCGTTGGGTTCCCCCATCTTCTCGGCAGCATCGAATTCCACGACCGACAGC
>NZ_CAJMZE010000081.1:0-1382 GCF_905220235.1 Paraburkholderia sp. J41
CTCCGTCGCACTGGGCCAAGGCTCGGTTGCCGACCGCGCCAACACGGTGTCGGTGGGTTCGGCGGGCAATGAACGCCAGATCACCAACGTCGCAGCGGGCACGGCGAACACGGACGCAGTCAACGTAGGCCAGTTGAACGATGCGATCAGCAATGCATCGAGCAACGCGGTTCAGCAGGCGACGCAGCAAGCCAACGCCTACACGACGCAGCAGATCGGCATCGTGAAGAAGCAGATCAACACGTTGGGTGCCGCGGCAATGGCAGCCTCGTCGCTGATCCCGAACGCCCGCGCCGAAGGCAACTTCCAGATGGCCGTCGCGGCCGGTACCTACGGCGGTGAAAGCGCCCTGGCACTCGGTGCGAACTGGTACGTCTCGGATCGTGTGCTGCTGAACGCGCACGTCTCGAAGTCGACGGGCGGCGGCGGTACCGGTGCATCGGTCGGCGCAACGATCGGCTTCTAAACGGCCGTGACCCAGGCCCGCCACGGGAAACCGTGGCGGGCACGGAGAATTCCATGAAGAAAACCTTGATATGCGGCGCGCTGCTCGCGTCGCTGGCGAGCGCCCAGGCGTTCGCCAGCATCGGCAGCGACGCCGGGGCGATGATGCCGACGGCGCAGAAAATCGCCGATCCGTTCCAGCGCGGCCTGGCCGAAGGCTGGCTCGAGATCGCCGGGCGCCAGGATAGTCATGTGCTCGTCTCGTCCGTCTACAACGACGCGGCGGCTCGCGCACTCAACAACGGCCGTCATTTCATCGACGGCAGCACGGCGTTCCAGCCGATCTACGCCAACAAGAACTGGCCGCCGGTCGAAACGCGCGAGAAGTGGGTGAAGGCGCTCCAGGAAATCGAGCGCACGAACCAGCGTGCGTCGCAGTCGCCGTGCCGCGGCGAGGACGCGGGACGTCTTGCCGCGCTCACCGACGAAGCCTGGAAAGAACAGGACGAAACGCACGGCACGCATTGGGTGCACGGCTGGGACTCCATCGAGCGCGCGCAAAAGCTCGCGCAGAAGGTGAACGGCGAACTCGACAAGTGCGTGCCGCCGCCTGCGCCGGTCCCGGCCCCGGTGGTTCCGGCGGTTGCGGTGGTGGCGCCGCTCGCCAGGCCGGTGCGCCTGTCGGCCGACGCGCTGTTCGATTTCGACAGCGCCGTGCTCAAGCCGGAAGGCCATCGCGAAGTCGAGCTGCTCGCGCAGCAGGTTCGCGAATCGGGTGCGAAGCTGCACGTGCTGAAGATCGACGGCTACACCGACCGCTTCGGCTCGGCGGCGCACAACCGGACCTTGTCGCTCCAACGCGCGCAAGCCGTCAGGAAGGCGCTGGAAGAGAACGGCGTCATGGCCGATCGCTTCGAAGTCAACGGGCTGGGCGCGGC
>NZ_CAJMZE010000082.1:0-1371 GCF_905220235.1 Paraburkholderia sp. J41
GGACCTATCCGGCATTTTGTGGGCGAGGCATATCATGAGAGGTAAAAATCATGGATATGCCGATGAAGAAGAAACGTACGGTGGCGTCTCAGGCAGCGGCCCGAGGGCCGCTGCCTGAACTGCCCAAGGCGCTGCTGGACGAACTGGTCAAGGGGCCGATGACGCCGGCCGAGGTGCAGGACCTGATGCTCGCGTTCAACAAGGCTGTTATCGAGCGGGCAATGGGCGCGGAGATGAATCTGCATCTGGGATACCCACCAGGCCAGTCCAAACCGGCCGGGCAAGCCAACGAGCGCAACGGCGCCAGTGGCAAGACGGTCATCACAGATCGCGGCCCCGTGCGCGTCGGGGTGCCCCGCGATCGCGACGGCAGCTTTGAACCCGTCCTGATCCCCAAACACGAGCGGCGTTTTACCGGGTTCGATGAGCGCATCATCGCGATGTACGCGCGCGGCATGAGCGTGCGCGAGATTCAGGCCTTTCTGGCCGAAAGCTACGGCACCGAGGTATCGCCCGATTTCATCAGCTCGGTCACCGACGAGGTGATGGCCGAAACGCTCTCCTGGCAGAACCGTCCGCTGGAGGTGATGTACCCGGTGGTGTTCTTCGACGCCCTGCGCGTCAAGATCCGCGACGACGGCGTGGTCAGCAACAAGGCGGTCTATCTGGCCCTGGGCATTCAGGCCGACGGCCAGCGCGACGTGCTGGGCCTGTGGATTGAACAGACCGAGGGTGCGAAGTTCTGGCTCAAGGTGTTCAACGAACTGAAGACCCGAGGTTGCCAGGACATCCTGATTGCGGTGGTCGACGGCCTGAAGGGGCTGGCCGACGCAATCGGTGCCGCTTATCCCCGAACGGCTGTGCAGACCTGTATCGTGCACCTGATCCGCAATAGTCTGGAGTACGCCAGCTACAAGGACCGCAAGGCCCTTGCGGCGGCGCTGCGCCCGGTCTATACGGCCGCCAGTGAAGGGGCGGCGCGGCAGGCTCTGCAGGCCTTCGCTGACGGCCCCTGGGGTCTCAGATACCCGATGATCGTGCAGTCATGGCAGCGGGCGTGGGAGCACGTCACGCCGTTCTTCGCGTTTCCACCGGAGATTCGACGCGTTGTGTACACAACGAATGCCATTGAGAGCCTGAACATGCAGTTGCGCAAGATCATCAAAACCCGAGGCCATTTCCCGAACGACGAGGCCGCCATCAAGCTGCTTTGGCTGGCGCTACGCAATGTTCTGGCAAAGTCCGTTCGCGCCGCCTTCGACTGGAAGTCGGCCATGAACCAGTTTGCTATTCTGTTTGGTGATCGATTCACGCAGGCGCGCGGGTAACGATTCCTTTAACCGCCTCGCCCACAAAAATGCGGACAGGTTC
>NZ_CAJMZE010000083.1:0-1371 GCF_905220235.1 Paraburkholderia sp. J41
CAGGGCAAGCCGTGGCGCTTACTCGCCGGCCGGGGCTTGTGCCGGCTTTGCCGGATGCTTCTTGTGGTGGTGGTGAGGGTGAGTGCGCTTGTGCGGGGCACTGTCCGGGACCGCGTGCGCGTCCTGTTCGACGACCTGCGGCTGCGCCTGGGCGTCCCGTGCATGTTGCTCGATCTGCGAAACCACATTGGCGTCGTGGGTCGTGACGATGCCGTTTTCCGGCGTCTGTGCCGATGCCGCGGCTGCCACGAACAGCGAAGCGAGCAGCGCAAAGGAGATTTTCTTCATGGTGTTGTTCTTCACGTTGATTACGATTGCGTACCGTCGAGCCAAAAAAGGCTCATGGCGCGTCCGGATTATCCCCTGTCGCTTGGGTAAAAAGTGTCAAGGAAATTTAGGTCATCCATCTTTTTGCCACGAAGCGTGACCGGCCTCATTCATTCCAAACAACGCGTCTTCAGGCCGCCAATCCTTCGGACCCGTAGCGGGCGAGCGTCGTCTTTCCAAAGCGCTCGATCCGCACCTGTCTCGAACGCGCATGAGGCAAATTCAGCGCCGTCGCCCACGAGAAATCGATAATCCGCCCCCTGACGAGCGGCCCACGATCGTCGATGCGCACGACGACTGACCTTTCAGGTCGCAAGCGCCGTGACGTGCACCTAGGTGCCAAGCGGCAGCCTGCAATGGGCAGCCGTCAGCGCGCCACCGTTATAGCGTTCTTCACTGGCCGTCCGGCGTCCCTGGAACTTCGACGTAGGATGCCTCACCTGACTGCGGCATGCTGCCCGCGCGGGAGCGGCTCGCCACCGTCGTTGCGTCCGCATCGTCTGGTCGTTCGGTTGCAGCGTCCCGGGCCTCTGCGCGCCTGAAGAAAGTGCAGAGTCGGTGGTCGTAGCCTCTCGGCGGTGGGTGGTCGTGCGCAAACTGCGCGCACGCGGTGAACAGGCTACAGATCCCAGTATTTCCCGATAGCGTGACGACAGCACGATAAAAGCCCGTCAACGAAAAGCCGTTCAGCAGTCTCAAAAGAATGTGCGTTGGCGACCTGGCGGGTGACGAAACACCTTTGACTGTTACTTGCATTTCAACTGAGGACAGCGCACGAAGAGCTTTTGTTCCCTGACAAGAAATGACATTTCGAAGGGCTCCGAACCATTGCTCTGACAAATAGCGGCAGGTATAAGGGAGAGATAGCCTGTAAAAGGGCATCACCACGGCTCGTCCTTTCTTTGCTGCCCATCCATGCGGGCCGTGTCTCCACGTCAACAGCAGGGAGGCGACGCCTATGGCGCAATTGCAGACGGCATTGCAGGATATTCCGGGGAGGCAGGCGTACTTTCTGGAAGTGCCCGGCACCGCAAGCTCGGCAGG
>NZ_CAJMZE010000084.1:0-1248 GCF_905220235.1 Paraburkholderia sp. J41
TGGCCTTCCCCCGCTTTCCCGGACAGGTAAATTAGCCCGTCATGCGTTGCTCGAACTGAACCGGGCTAAGGAAGTTCAGTGTTGAATGTCTGCGATGCGGATTGTAGAAGCGCTCGATGTAATCGAACACGTCGGCCCGCGCCGCGTCCCTCGTGCGATAGATGCTTCGGTTCACACGCTCGGTCTTCAGGGTGCTGAAGAAGCTTTCCATCGCGGCATTGTCCCAACAATCACCACGACGACTCATGCTGCAGGTAATGCCTTGCTGCCTGAGTAGCGACTGGAAGTCCTCGCTTGTGTATTGGCTGCCCTGGTCGCTGTGATGTATCAATTCCGCTGGTCGCCCTCGACGCCAGAGCGCCATCAGCAACGCATCGGCTACCATCTTTGCATGCATCGTATTGCTCATCGACCAGCCGACGATGCGGCGCGAGTACAGGTCCATTACGGCGGCAACGAACAGCCAGCCTTCAGCCGTCCAGATATAGGTAAAGTCGGCAACCCATTTCTGATTCGGCGCGTCGGCTTCAAACTGGCGTTGCAGATGATTCGGGGCGATGGCGTGAGCTGCAGCAGCCCCTGAATTGCCCGGCATGCGCCGTCGCCGTTGTCGAGCCTGCAATCCGGCCTGTTGCATCAGCCGCGCGACACGATTCACGCCACAGCTCTCGCCCGCTGCGCGCAGGTCGTGCCAGATGCGTGGGCTGCCGTAGGTCTTGTCGCTCAGCTCGAAGCTTGCCCGGACCAGCCGCGTGAGGCGGACATTCTCCTGCGAGCGCTTGCCCGGTGCTCGACCGAGCCATTCGTAGAAGCCGCTATGCGAGACCCCGAGCAACCGGCACATGGCACGAGTCGGCCAGACACCGCGTTGCCGTACTATCCAGGCGTACTTCACTCCGGGTCCTTCGCGAAGTAGCCGAGCGCTTTTTTTAGAATGTCACGCTCCATCGTGACCCGCCTCAACTCACGCTGCAAGCGCTGCACTTCTGAAAGTGCTTCGGCTCGCAGCGGCTTACTGGCGTCCATCTCCAGCGCCCCGTCTCGCGCCAGCCTGACCCAACGGCGCAGCAGATTCTCGCCAATGCCAAGGTCGCGCCCTATCTGGGTTACGACAGCACCCGGCTCGTTGCATAGCCGGACCGCCTCGCGTTTGAATTCGTCGGTGAAGTGCCTTCTTGTTCTGCTCATTCCATCCTCTCCGGATTACGTCAGCTTAGCTGATGTGTCCGGGAGAACGGGGGAAGGCCA
>NZ_CAJMZE010000085.1:0-1240 GCF_905220235.1 Paraburkholderia sp. J41
GCGTGGCGTTTCCAGCATCAGATGGTCGATCTGGTCTATGTCCAGATGCTGATGCAGAAAGAGGGCATCTACTCTTTCATCGAGGAGTGTGAGTACGGCGATCAGGTCGTCTTTGCCGATGACATGGATCACTATCGCTACGACGAGCCTCAGCGCCTGGTGCCCTACCGCGAGGCGGCGGGACTGGAAGCGGGCGGCGTCGAGGCGGTCACGTCGCTGAAGACTCACGCGACGGTGGTGCCTCAGTCGGTCGTGGTCGCAGACTATAACCCCGAGAGCGCCTGGGAGCGATTTAGAGACAGCGCCAACCTCGCCCCGCAGGACCCGACGACCTACGGCCAGCCCTACATCTACGGGACTCACCATCTCGACCAGGCCGGAGCGAAGTGGGAGGCGCAGCTTCGCCACGAGGCGGCCCTCGCACGGCAGGTCATCTACGAGGGCGTGAGTAACGTACTGGCGTTGCAATGTGCAAGTGTGCTGGAGACGGATCTTGTCCTGCCCGATGCGCCCAAAGGCCAGGTTGTGATTGAGGTCAGGCACAGCGGCGCGCGTGACCAGCCCTATACGAACCGCTTCAGGGCCATCCCCGCCGACCGGCGTTTCCGGCTCCAGCTCAGGCCGGAAACCTGGGCCCGCATCCCGGGCACACTCAGCGCGCGGATTTGCAGCCCGGACAAATACACCTATGGCTACCTGAACTCTGCCGGATATTACGTCATCCGTCTGGATGCGGACTTCGGCACCTGGCCGAAGGGCGGCGAGAGCGTGCCGATGCGGCTGGCCAAACCCTTCGCGGGCAAACTCCAGACGGGCATGCACTTCATCGCGCTGGACAACGATGAGGCAGTGATCCGGTTTAGAGATGGCGACCCGGACAAGCCGGAAATTTGCGGGTTTCATCACCACAGCCAGGCGCGCGACCTGGTGACGAACGACCGGCGCTGGCTCTCGCGCAACATGATCCGCACGCAGGCGAACAACAAGCTGCGCATGGAGGATTGGGCGGGCCAGGAAGGCGTCAAGGTTAGCACGGAGCACTCAGGCAAGTCGCAACTGAATCTCGGCTATCTGGCTAACAACAAACTCGAATACCGGGGTGAGGGATACGAGCTACGGTCGTCAGGCTGGGGGGCACTTCGTGCGGGCAAGGGCGTGATGGTCACGACCTATGACCGGCCTGCTGCCACGGGCAAGCAGCTCGGAGGAGACCATTGCGCAGCTTGAGAGTGCGCTGGCC
>NZ_CAJMZE010000086.1:0-1220 GCF_905220235.1 Paraburkholderia sp. J41
GGCAATCACGCGCAGGGCGTCGCGCTTTCGGCCGCCCGGCTGGGCGTGAAGGCGGTGATCTGCGTGCCCGTCACCACGCCCCAGTTGAAGGTCGATGCCGTGCGCGCCCACGGCGGCGCGACCGTCGAGGTCGTGCAGGCCGGCGAATCCTACAGCGACGCCTACGCGCACGCCGTACGACTTCAGGAAGAACGCGGTTTGACTTTCGTGCATCCCTTCGACGATCCCGACGTGATCGCCGGACAAGGCACCGTCGCGATGGAAGTGCTGAGCCAGCATCAGGCCCCCATACACGCGATCTTCGTGCCGATCGGCGGCGGCGGACTGGCGGCCGGCGTCGCGGCCTACGTGAAGGCGGTGCGCCCCGACATCAAGGTGATCGGCGTGCAGACCGACGATTCGTGCGCGATGGCGCAGTCGATGAAGGCCGGCGAGCGCGTGGAGCTGAGCGAAGTCGGCCTCTTTTCCGACGGCACGGCCGTGAAGCTCGTGGGCGCGGAAACCTTCCGGCTCTGCCGGCAGTATCTCGACGACGTGCTCACCGTCGACACCGACGCGCTGTGCGCCGCCATCAAGGACGTCTTTCAGGACACGCGCAGCGTGCTCGAACCGGCGGGCGCGCTGGCCGTGGCGGGCGCGAAGCAGTACGCGGAACGCGCGGGCATCGAAGGCCAGACGCTCGTCGCCATCACCTCGGGCGCGAACATGAACTTCGACCGCATGCGTTTCGTCGCGGAGCGCGCCGAAGTGGGCGAGGCGCGCGAGGCCGTGTTCGCCGTGACGATTCCCGAGGAGCGCGGCAGCTTCAGGCGCTTCTGCGAACTCGTCGGCACGCGCAGCGTCACCGAATTCAACTACCGCATCGACGACGCCGAGCGCGCGCACATTTTCGTCGGCGTGCAGATCCGCAACCGCGGCGAGTCGCAGGAGATCGCGCAAACGTTCGTGGCGCACGGTTTTCCGACCGTCGATCTCACCGGCGACGAGCTTTCCAAGCAGCATATCCGCTACATGGTCGGCGGGCGCTCGCCGCTCGCGCACGACGAACGTCTGTTCCGCTTTGCGTTTCCCGAGCGGCCGGGCGCGCTCATGCGCTTTCTTTCGTCGATGGCGCCGAACTGGAACATCAGCCTGTTCCACTACCGCAACCAGGGCGCCGATTACAGCTCGATTCTCGTCGGCATTCAGGTGCCCGCCGCCGAAGACGCCGAGTTCCGCCG
>NZ_CAJMZE010000087.1:0-1179 GCF_905220235.1 Paraburkholderia sp. J41
TTGGCCGTCGAAGCTGCCAGGCTGTACAGCTGCGAACCGTTCACCGCGTCGAGGCTCGATACGTTCACGAGGCCGTTAGCCACGTTGTGCAACGCCACCGCGCTTGCACCCGAGCCGCCCAGCGTCACCGACGTATGCGCCGACGAGTCGTACAGCACCGCGTCTTGCAGCTTGCCGCTGATGTTGGTGATCTGGCTGTTGATGTTCGAAACGTTGCCCTGCAGCGTCGTCACGTTGGTGTTCGTCGCGTTCAATTGCGAACCGTTCACCGCATCGGTGCTCGTTGCGCTCAGCAGGCCGTTAGCCACGTTGTGCAACGCCACCGCGCTCGCACCCGAACCGCCCAGCGTCACCGACGTATGCGCCGACGAGTCGTACAGCACCGCGTCATTGAGCTTGCCGCTGATGTTCGTGATCTGGCTGTTGATGTTCGAAACGTTGCCTTGCAGCGTCGTGACATTGCCTTGCAGCGTCGTCACGTTGGTGTTCGTCGCGTTCAGCTGCGAACCGTTCACCGCATCGGTGCTCGTTGCGCTCAGCAGACCGTTGGCCACGTTGTGCAACGCCACCGCGCTTGCACCCGAGCCGCCCAGCGTCACCGAGTTGTGCGCCGACGAGTCGTACATCACGGCGTTAGCCATCTGGCCGTTGATGTTCGTGATCTGGCTGTTGATGTTCGAAACGTTGCCCTGGAGCGTCGTCACGTTGCCCTGGAGCGTCGTGACATTGCCTTGCAGCGTCGTGACGTTGCCCTGGAGCGTCGTCACGTTCGTGTTCGTCGCGTAGAGCTGCGAACCGTTCACCGCGTCGAGGCTCGCCGTGCTCAACTGGCCGTTGGCCACGTTGTGCAACGCCACCGCGCTCGCACCCGAACCGCCCAGCGTCACCGAGTTATGCGCCGACGAGTCGTACAGCACCGCGTCTTGCAGCTTGCCGTTGATGTTCGTGATCTGGCTGTTGATGTTCGAAACGTTGCCTTGCAGCGTCGTGACATTGCCTTGCAGCGTCGTCACGTTGCCCTGGAGCGTCGTCACATTGCCTTGCAGCGTCGTCACGTTCGCATTCGTCGCATTCAGTTGCGAACCGTTCACCGCATCGGTGCTCGTTGCGCTCAGCAGACCGTTGGCCACCTTGTGCAGCGCCACTGCGGTCGCGCCCGTGCCGCCCAGCGTCACCGAC
>NZ_CAJMZE010000088.1:0-1142 GCF_905220235.1 Paraburkholderia sp. J41
AGCCGCCCTGTGGGCGGCTTTTCTTTTGCACGCGACGCCGATGAAACGCGTCGCACGATGCAGGTAAAAGCAGCTTAGCGCCAGTGTCCCGGAGGACCGCCGTGATCCCAGTGACCGCGGCCCGGGCCGTAGCCGCCGTGGTGGCGATACCAGTCGTCGCGCGCCCAGTAGCGGCGGCCGTCCCAGTAACGGTCGCCGTGCCAGCCGATCACGATGGCCGGCTGCGCATAAACCGGCGCCGGTTGATAGACGACGGGCGGAGGCGGCGGCGGTGCGTAGACCGGCTGCGGCGCGACATAAACCGGGGCGGGAATGCCGATGTTGACGCCGACGCTCACGTGGGCCATCGCAGCGCTCGACGCGCCAATGGCCAAGCCCCCGAGCATCACTGCAACGACATGTGGGAACTTCATGGACTCACCTTTCGGGTTTGATGTTTTGGTTGAAGCCAATATAGCGCAGGGCTTGGCGGCGCATATTTCAAACTTGTAATAACTGATGCACAACCCTGCACAATGCGCGTCCGCGTTACGTCTGGTTACACCGGCACGCTGATAGCACCGACGCCCGCGAGAATAGCACCGCTCCCGGTGATCCGCCGCCGAAGTCGCAGGCGCACCTACGCCTGCACCAGCGCCGCACCGACGCATTCAATTTAACGGCGCGGGCGCGAGAAACTTTTGGCTTGGCCGGCCGGTTCGAATATTGCGTTTGAATATCAGGTGCTAATTCGCCGGATTGCGTCAGCACGCCGCGTGCCGTTAAACCACGCCGTCGCAATTTACCTGGGAATCCTGATCATCATCGCGGGCGCAGGTAGTTTCTCGTGGATATCCGCTACAACCGTTCGCGAATCTGCCATCTGCGCGACACAAATGAAGCCACAAAAGAAAGACCCCGCAAGTCCTTCGACTTGCGAGGTTTCCACCGCTATTTCCGGCGGAGACGGACCGTCAAAATCCAGTGCATTCCGGTTCGCTCCAGTTTGAATCCTCCTTTACTTTCAGTAGTTTAGTCTATCTTTTAGTGCGTTCGAGTTTATACTCGTTTGCTCCCATCCGGCGTTTCGCGATGGGCTAATAATGGCACTCACAGACAAACAGGCAAAGGCACTCACGTACGGCAACAAGCCGGTATTCGAC
>NZ_CAJMZE010000089.1:0-943 GCF_905220235.1 Paraburkholderia sp. J41
TAGAACAGCCCCGGCTTGTGATTCGGCGTGCGGTAGCCCATCACTCCGGCAATCCCACGCTCTTCCAGCCCCTGGCACACCATCGGCGTGAAGTAGCCCGCATCCAGTCCCACCGCCTGAACCTCGAAACCGAACTGCCTGCGCTGACGGTCCAGCCTCGCCAGATACGGCTGGCTGTCGTGCACCGACGCGGGCGTTACGTGCGTATCCGTGATGATCGAGTGCTTCGCGTCGACCGTCCGATGGTCCAGCCAGAAGAAACCCGTGGGCTTGCCATCGCGCACCATGTAGCCACTTTCCGGATCCGTGCGGCTGACCTTCACCTCTTTCGTGGCACCGCCCGCCGGGCCGTCCGGGTCATCATCACGATCCCGCTTCAGGGGCTTTTTACCCTGCGCGGCGCGATCCGCGTCGACGGCTGCATCCAGTTGCGCCAGATACGCCGCCGGCGCCTGCTCCACCTTCACCACATCGAATTTCTGTTTGTTCGCGTTGGCCTTCAGATGGGTGCTGTCCGTGTACAGCACCCGGCCGTCGACCATGCCGCGACCGATCGCCTGACGCACGATCCCGTCGAAGATCTCCTGATAGACGGAGGTATCGGTGAAACGCCGACGCCGGTTCTGCGAGAACGTCGAGGCATCGGGCACCTTGTCGGTAAGCCGGTAGCGCGCGAACCACCGGTAGGCCACGTTGACCTGCACCTCGCGCATGAGCTGCCGTTCGCTGCGCACCCCGAACAGGTAGCCAATAAACAGCAACCGGAACATCACCACCGGATCGAGCGCCGGACGCCCGTTGTCCGCGCAGTAAAGGTGCGCCACCTTCTCGCGGATAAATTCGAAATCCACCGCCGCGTCGATCTTGCGAAGCAGGTGGTCCTTCGGCACAAGTTCCTCGAGCGTCACCATCTCGAGTTCGTGCTGCACGGGTGTCGGTGTCT
>NZ_CAJMZE010000090.1:0-910 GCF_905220235.1 Paraburkholderia sp. J41
TTCAACCTGAACCGCACGGCCAACGTTTCCGCGTGGCGCGTGCTGCCCAATCGCTGGGACTTCGTTGCGTTCCCGCTCATCATTTGCCTGATCGCGATGGCGGCCGTCGGCTTTCACGAGTCGATGGCGCCCATTGCCACGCTCAAGGCGCAGCCGATCTCGCTCGATCCGGCCAATCTGCCCGACTACGCGATGCGCACGACGCTGCGCATGCTCGCCGCGATGATCGCCTCGCTCGCCTTCACGCTCGCCTACGGCACGCTGGCCGCCAAAAGCCGCCGCGCGGGCGCGGTGCTCGTGCCGATTCTCGACATCCTGCAATCGGTGCCGGTGCTCGGCTATATCTCGTTTACGGTCACGTTTTTTCTCGCGCTGTTTCCCTCGCGCGTGCTCGGCGCCGAACTCGCGGCGATCTTCGCGATCTTCACGAGCCAGGCGTGGAACATGACGTTCAGCTTCTACCAGTCGCTGCGCACGGTGCCGCGCGATCTCGACGAAGTCTCGCGCGGCTTTCATCTGACCGGCTGGCAGCGTTTCTGGAAGCTCGAAGTGCCGTTTTCGATGCCGGGCCTCATCTGGAACATGATGATGTCGATGTCGGGCGGCTGGTTCTTCGTGGTGGCTTCGGAGGCGATCACCGTCGGCAACAACACGATCACGCTGCCGGGCATCGGCGCCTATCTGGCGCAGGCGATCGCGGAAAAGAACCTGCACGCGATCGGCTGGGTGATTCTGGCGATGATCGTGGTGATTCTCGCGTACGACCAGTTCCTGTTCCGCCCGCTGGTTGCGTGGGCCGACAAGTTCCGCATGGAAAACACCAGCGCCGGCGACGCGCCCGAGTCCTGGCTGCTCGACCTGATTCGCCGCACGCACCTCATTCATCGGCTGCTCGTGCCGATGGGCTTCA
>NZ_CAJMZE010000091.1:0-848 GCF_905220235.1 Paraburkholderia sp. J41
GCCAGCTTGATCGGCACGCTTGCATCATCCGCAGGCGGCTTTTTCGGCTCATGCGCCGAATCCTGATCCGCGCCAGATGTGTCAGGCGTATTTGTGGAACCTGTCGCTCCTTGCTGCGGGGACTGTGACGTAGACCCGCTTGACGAAGATGCGGGGGCGGCAACGGGAGCCGGGGCCTCGGGGTTGCCAGTCGCCGGATTGCCTAGCTGGTCCCAGTCCGAAGCTTCTGGAGCGGGCGGCGGTGATGTTGTATCGTCCGCGTCAACGGGACGACGCCACGCGTCGCAGGCAAAGGTAAACGGAACGATGGTTGGTGAAAACGCGGGTGCAGCCAGATGCATTTGCGCCTTGCCCTGCTTCTGGATCGTGATGACCTTCAGGAACAGGTCATTGGGACCGCCGAGCGTAATGCTGCCGTCCTTCATCTGGATAAACGCACCGCCCGATTCGAGCGTGAGTTCGGTCTTTGCAACGATGCGCGCCACGCCATTGACGCTCGCTATCGTCAGGTCCTGGTCGGCATCAAGCGACATCGGACCACCTTGCGCCTGCACCTCGACCGGGCCTTTCGCAGCAAAAATCTTGATACCAGCCTTCCCCGCGAACAGCGAAACCTTCTCGCCAGCCGCGACTGTCCAACGTTTCAGCACACTCCAGTCCGCATTCTTTCCGGCGACAGTTGAAACGTTGTCCTCGGCCGCGAACTGGATGCCATGACCCGCGACGATGCCCGCCGAGGCAGGTGTGCTCATCAGCAACCCCGGTTGCTTCAGACCGTCAAAATCGTCCTTCATCCGCCGCTGCGCGTCGGTGTCGGCAGGTTCGGCCTTTGCGCTCGTTGCAGACGC
>NZ_CAJMZE010000092.1:0-762 GCF_905220235.1 Paraburkholderia sp. J41
CGTGCCGCCGTTCACCACGAAGGTCGGGTTCGAGATCGAACCGTTGCTGTTCACCGTCGAGCCGCCGCCAATCGCGTTGGCCGTCGAGGCCGCCACGTTGTACAGCTGCGAACCGTTGACCGCATCGAGGCTCGATACGTTCACGAGGCCGTTAGCCACGTTGCGCAACGCCACCGCGCTCGCACCCGAGCCGCCCAGCGTCACCGACGTATGCGCCGACGAGTCGTACAGCACCGCGTCCGCCATCTTGCCGTTGATATTGGTGATCTGGCTGTTGATGTTCGAAACGTTGCCCTGGAGCGTCGTCACGTTCATGTTCGTCGCGTTCAGCTGCGAACCGTTCACCGCGTCGAGGCTCGTTGCGCTCAGCAGACCGTTGGCCACGTTGTGCAGCGCCACTGCGCTCGCGCCCGAGCCGCCCAGCGTCACCGACGTATGCGCCGACGAGTCGTACAGCACCGCGTCCGCCATCTTGCCGTTGATATTGGTGATCTGGCTGTTGATGTTCGAAACGTTGCCTTGCAGCGTCGTCACGTTCGCGTTCGTCGCGTTCAGCTGCGAACCGTTCACCGCGTCGAGGCTCGACGTGCTCAGCAGACCGTTGGCCACGTTGTGCAGCGCCACCGCGCTTGCACCCGAACCGCCCAGCGTCACCGACGTATGCGCCGACGAGTCGTACAGCACCGCGTCAGCCATCGCGCCGTTGATGTTCGTGATGCTGCCGTTGATCGACGTGAACGCGTCGCCTGCGTTGTTGAACGT
>NZ_CAJMZE010000093.1:0-715 GCF_905220235.1 Paraburkholderia sp. J41
GTTCGGGAAGGGAGATTTCCTTCTCGACGTAGTCGTAATAGAGGGCGGTGGTGTAGAGCAGGCGCATCTGCGCGCCGATCTCGCAGATTTTCAGGCAGCGCTGCTGAAGCTCGACCGTGTTGGCGTTCTCCAGCACGATCTGGTAGCCGCGCTCGCCGTGAATCTCGTCGGAGACGATGTGCAGGTCGAAGAACTCGACCTCCTCGTCGGTGAAGCCGTACTGCTCGCGCAGCGTGGGGGTCTGCTTGCGGTAGATCGAGGGCACCTGCGACTCGAGGCCGACCACGAGGGCGGCGACGGCCACGACGGGGTCCTCGCGCATGGCCACGCAATAGCACCAGGCCTGGAGTCCGCGGGTGGTGGGCGACATGTTGTCGGGGTTGGTGACGCGCTCGCGGGAGGTTCCGCAGGCCTCGGCGAAGCGGATGAGCAGGTCGGTGTGGCGGTCGCCGCCGATTTCCTCCTCGTACATGTTGGCCAGCAGGAAGTCCTTGGCCTCGGTCATGTGGTCGGGGGTGCGTGCGTAGAGGTAGGCGAGGTAGTCGGCGAAGGGGCCGACGTAGTGGTAGTGGTTCTCGGCCCATCGGGCGAGGTGCTGCCGCGAGAGCTTGCCGCTTGCCCAGGCGACGCTGAAGGGCGCCTTGTTGGCGCTCTTGCCCTTGATCGCCTCTTCGAGCGCGCTGCGGAATGCGTCGCGGTTCATGAGTTCGGCCAT
>NZ_CAJMZE010000094.1:0-652 GCF_905220235.1 Paraburkholderia sp. J41
GCCGGTCGTGTTCGCCACCGAGCCTTGGCCCAGTGCCACCGAGTTGGCCGTCGTAGCCTGCGCGCCTGCGCCGATCGCCGTGGCGTTCGTCGCGTTCGCAACCGAATTGCTACCCAGCGCCAGCGCATTGCTCGCCTGCGCCTTCGAGCCGTAGCCCAGCGCCGTGGCAGCCGTGGAGCCGCTGTTGCCGCCCGCGGCTATAGCGTTCGTGCCGACTGTCGTGTCGCCGTTGTACAGCGACTGGGCGGAGTTACCCAGCGCCTCGGAGTTGAAGCCGACTGCTTGTGCCGATCCGCCGAGCGCAATCGTATTCGTGCTCGACGAGGTCGCGTTGTAGCCGATCGCGATCGCCGACGGACCGGACGCCGTTGCCACCGGACCGATCGCCGTGGAGTTCGATCCCGTCGCCGACGAATCCCCCAACGTCGAGTTCGTGTGGAAATACTTGATCCCCGCACCGTTGTTGATGTTGTTGACGGTGTTGGTCAGGTTCGTGACGTTCGTGTTCGTCGCGTTCAGTTGCGAACCGTTCACCGCATCGGTGCTCGTTGCGCTCAGCAGACCGTTGGCCACGTTGTGCAGCGCCACCGCGCTTGCACCCGAGCCGCCCAGCGTCACCGAGTTATGTGCCGACGAGTCGTACGTCACGGCA
>NZ_CAJMZE010000095.1:0-589 GCF_905220235.1 Paraburkholderia sp. J41
GTTGGCCACCTTGTGCAGCGCCACCGCGGTCACGGTCGAGCCGCCCAGCGTCACCGAGTTATGTGCCGACGAGTCGTAGGTCACGGCATTGGCCATCTGGCCGTTGATGTTCGTGATCTGGCTGTTGATGTTCGAAACGTTGCCTTGCAGCGTCGTGACTTGCCCGTGTTCGCCACCGAGCCTTGGCCCAGTGCCACCGAGTTGGCCGTCGTAGCCTGCGCGCCTGCGCCGATCGCCGTCGCGTTCGCCGCGCTCGCAACCGCATTGCCACCCAGCGCCGACGCACTGCTTGCCTGCGCCTTCGAACCGTAGCCCAGCGCCGTGGCAGCCGTGGCGCCGCTGTTGCCGCCCGCGGCTATAGCGTTCGTGCCGACTGTGGTGTCGCCGTTGTACAGCGCCTGGGCGGAGTTGCCCAGCGCCTCGGAGTTGAAGCCGACGGATTGTGCCGCCGCGCCGAGCGCAATCGTATTCGTGCTGGACGAGGTCGCGTTGTAGCCGATCGCGATTGCCGACGCACCGGACGCCGTTGCCACCGGACCGATCGCCGTGGAGTTCGATCCCGTCGCCGACGAATCCCCCAACGTCGAGC
>NZ_CAJMZE010000096.1:0-584 GCF_905220235.1 Paraburkholderia sp. J41
GGCTTCTTCTTCGCCTTCATGATGTTCGGCAGCGTGACGTAGCGCGGTTCGTTCAGGCGCAGGTCCGTCGTGACCACGGCGGGCAGCTTCAAAGACAAGGTTTCCGCGCCGCCATCGACTTCACGCGCAACCGTGGCCTTGCCATCGGCAACCGTGACTTTCGATGCGAACGTCGCTTGCGGCAAACCAGCCAGCGCGGCCAGCATCTGGCCCGTCTGGTTCGAATCGTCGTCGATAGCCTGCTTGCCGAGAATCACGAGCGAAGGCTGTTCCCTGTCGACCAGCGCCTTCAAGAGCTTCGCGACCGCCAGCGGCTGCAAATCCTCGTTCGATTCGACGAGAATCGCGCGATCCGCGCCAATCGCGAGCGCCGTTCGCAGCGTTTCCTGCGACTGCGTCACGCCGCACGACACGGCGATCACTTCGCTCGCCACGCCCGCTTCCTTCAGGCGCACGGCTTCTTCCACGGCAATTTCGTCGAACGGATTCATCGACATCTTCACGTTGGCGATATCGACGCCCGTGCCGTCCGATTTCACGCGAACCTTCACGTTGTAATCGACCACGCGTTTGACTGGTACGAG
>NZ_CAJMZE010000097.1:0-565 GCF_905220235.1 Paraburkholderia sp. J41
CGCCGACGAGTCGTACAGCACCGCGTTGGCCATCTGGCCGTTGAGGTTCGTGATCTGGCTGTTGATGTTCGAAACGTTGCCTTGCAGCGTCGTCACATTGCCTTGCAGCGTCGTGACTTGCCCGTTGAGCGTGCTGATGCTGTTCGTGTTGGCCGTCACCTGCGTGTTGGTCGCGTAGAGCTGCGAGCCGTTCACCGCATCCGTGCTGGTAGACGTCACCTGGCCTGCTGCCACGTTCGTGATCTGACGCGCGTTGCCCGACGAACCCACGCTCACCACGCCAACCGGCGTGCCGCCCGCATACGTGTACGTCGTGCCGCCAATCGTGCCGCTCGCCGTCGTCACACCGGTCGTGTTAGCCACCGAGCCTTGGCCCAGTGCCACCGAGTTGGCCGTCGTAGCCTGGGCGCCTGCGCCGATCGCCGTCGCGTTCGTCGCGTTCGCAACCGAATTGCCACCCAGCGCCAGCGCACTGCTTGCCTGCGCCTTCGAGCCGTAGCCCAGCGCCGTGGCAGCCGTGGCGCCGCTGTTGCCGCCCGCGGCCACAGCGTTCGTGCCGACTGTC
>NZ_CAJMZE010000098.1:0-549 GCF_905220235.1 Paraburkholderia sp. J41
GGGGCGCGACGGGCTGAAGGCGAGTCACCTTCGGCCAATTGATTCGTTATGCAGAATTATTCAGGTGCCTTGTAGGACCGGCGTGGCGTCGTTGTTGCGGGTCAAGGTTTCTGGTGGCTGTACGACCTCGAGTGGCCAATATGCCCTATTTTTACCACTCTGAAGGTTGAAATCGGGCGGGCGCCTGCGACACAATCCGCCAGTCTTGAGAAGGAGAACCGAAGCATGGCGGAGTTTGATCCATTACGGCCGGGTGTCACGGGCAGGCAGGCGTATCACCTGGAGATTCCCGGAACGGCAAGCGCGTCGGAGCTGTCGGTCGTGTCGTTTACGGCGACTGAAGCGATGGGTGAGCCGACCACGGTGATGTTCGAGGCGACGCATCCCGGGCAGTTACCTCGCGCGGACTACCTGAATCTCGACGCTGTTTTCACCATTACGGCGGAAGACGGTAGCGTGAAGAAGTTTTCAGGCTACCTCGAACGTGTCTCGGCCATCCAGAAGACGCATGACCTCACGAAGCACCAGTTTGTCCTGAAGTCGCACTTC
>NZ_CAJMZE010000099.1:0-540 GCF_905220235.1 Paraburkholderia sp. J41
TTGGGCCTGGAACTGGACGGGACCCTTCGCGGCGAAAATTTTGATGCCGCACTTCTGCACGAAGAGCGAAATCTTTTCGCCGACGGCGGCCGTAAAGCTCTTGAGCACGCTGAAATCGACGCTCTTGCCTGCGGTGGCACTCAGGTTGTCCTGCGCAGCAAACTGGATCCCCCCGGCCGCCACGAGCCCCGCCGAAGCCGGCGTGCTCATGAGGAGGCCCGGCTTCTTCAGCCCGTCGAGATCTTCCTTGACCTGCTGCTGGGCGGCGGTGTCCGCAGGCTCGGCCTTCGCGCTGTTTGCGGAGCTTGCAAGGGCTTTGGCAAGCTCCAGCGCGCTTTCGAGCTGCGCGGTGGTCTCCTGCATGTCGAGTTGTTTGCCATTGGCACCCGGGCGATCGTAGGTGGTCACCATCACGCCCTTTCCAGCGCGGATTGCCCCCCATCCCGATGTACGAAGCTCCTGGCCTTCACCGCGGTATTCGAGCTTGTTGTTGACCAGGTATCCAAGGTTTAGCTGTGACTTGCCGGAGCGCTCCGTGCT
>NZ_CAJMZE010000100.1:0-540 GCF_905220235.1 Paraburkholderia sp. J41
CTGGGCCTGGAACTGGACCGGACCCTTCGCGGCGAAGATCTTGATGCCGCACTTCTGCACGAAGAGCGAAATCTTTTCGCCGACGGCGGCCGTAAAGCTCTTGAGCACGCTGAAATCGACGTTCTTGCCTGCGGTGGCACTCAGGTTGTCCTGCGCAGCAAACTGGATCCCCCCGGCCGCCACGAGCCCCGCCGATGCCGGCGTGCTCATGAGGAGGCCCGGCTTCTTCAGCCCGTCGAGATCGTCCTTGACCTGCTGCTGGGCGGCGGTGTCCGCAGGCTCTGCCTTCGCGCTGCTTGCCGAGTTTGCAAGGGCTTTGGCAAGCTCCAGCGCGCTTTCGAGCTGCGCGGTGGTCTCCTGCATGTCGAGTTGTTTGCCATTGGCACCCGGGCGATCGTAGGTGGTCACCATCACGCCCTTTCCCGCGCGGATTGCCCCCCATCCCGATGTACGAAGCTCCTGGCCTTCACCGCGGTATTCGAGCTTGTTGTTGACCAGGTAGCCAAGGTTTAGCTGTGACTTGCCGGAGTGCTCCGTGCC
>NZ_CAJMZE010000101.1:0-502 GCF_905220235.1 Paraburkholderia sp. J41
AACGCGATTGGCGGCGGCTCGACGGTGAACAGCGACGGTTCGATCTCGAACCCGACCTTCGTGGTGAATGGCGGCACGACGTACACGAGTGTGGCCGGCGCGATCACCAACATCGACGGTCGTGTGACGCAGAACACCAACGACATCCAGAACATCACCAACGACATCAACAACGGCACGATTGGCCTCGTCCAGCAAGACCCGACGACGGGCAACATCACCGTTGCGAAGGACACGGGCGGCACGATCGTGGACTTCACGGGCACGGCAGGCCCGCGTGTTCTGACGGGTGTGGCGAATGGTGCGGTGAACGCATTGAGCTTCGACGCGGTGAACGGCTCGCAGCTGTACAACGTGGCGGCTTCGACGGCCAACGCGATTGGCGGCGGCTCGACGGTGAACGGCGACGGTTCGATCTCGACCCCGACCTTCGTGGTGAACGGCGGCACGCAGACGTACACGAACGTGGCCGGCGCGGTCACGAACCTGGACGGTCGCGTGA
>NZ_CAJMZE010000102.1:0-486 GCF_905220235.1 Paraburkholderia sp. J41
TGTCCTTCGCAACGGTGATGTTGCGCGTCGTCGGGTCTTGCTGCACCAGACCGATCGTGCCGTTGTCGATGTTGTTGGTGATGTTCTGGATGTCGCTGGTGTTCTGCGTCACACGACCGTCGATGTTGGTGATCGCGCCGGCCACATTCGTGTACGTCGTGCCGCCATTCACCACGAAGGTCGGGTTCGAGATCGAACCGTCGCTGTTCACCGTCGAGCCGCCGCCAATCGCGTTGGCCGTCGAGGCCGCCACGTTGTACAGCTGCGAACCGTTCACCGCGTCGAGGCTCGATACGTTCACGAGACCGTTGGCCACGTTGTGCAACGCCACCGCGCTTGCACCCGAGCCGCCCAGCGTCACCGAGTCATGAGCCGACGTGTCGTACATCACGGCGTCAGCCATCGTGCCGTTGATGTTCGTGATGTCGCTGTTCAGTTGCGTGAACGCGTCGCCGGCGTTGCTGTACGTCTTGCCGCCGATGTTGT
>NZ_CAJMZE010000103.1:0-473 GCF_905220235.1 Paraburkholderia sp. J41
GCGCGGCGCAACGTTCTTCCCCGCCGCCGTGGCCGGCGCGAGAATGTGCGAATAGTGCTTCGCAATCGCGAGAACCGTCGCTTCGACGTTTTCCGCGAGACCCTGTTCGAGTTGCGGCGCATCGGCAAGCAGCACCTTCGCCACGCCCGCGATCTTCGCGGCGGCGTCGGCAGCGGCCTGCGCGTTGTGGCCCGCGACCAGCACATGCACGTCGCCGCCGATCTTCTGCGCGGCGGCAACCGTGTTCAAGGTCGCGGCCTTGATCGACTGATTGTCGTGTTCGGCAATAACCAGAATCGTCATTTCTTCGCTCTCCTTACAGCACCTTGGCTTCGGTCTTGAGCTTCTCGACCAGCGTCTTGACGTCGGCGACTTTCACGCCCGCGCTGCGCTTGGGCGGCTCGGCAACCTTCAGCGTCTTGAGACGCGGCGTCACGTCCACGCCAAGGTCTTCGGGCTTGACCGTCTCCAGC
>NZ_CAJMZE010000104.1:0-473 GCF_905220235.1 Paraburkholderia sp. J41
TTTGGAGACGATCAAGCCCGAGGATCTTGGCGTGGACGTGACGCCGCGTCTCAAGACGCTGAAGGTTGCCGAGCCGCCCAAGCGCAGCGCAGGCGTGAAGGTCGCCGACGTCAAGACGCTGGTCGAGAAGCTCAAGACCGAAGCCAAGGTGCTGTAAGGAGAGCGAAGAAATGACGATTCTGGTTATTGCCGAACACGACAATCAGTCGATCAAGGCCGCGACGTTGAACACGGTTGCCGCCGCGCAGAAGATCGGCGGCGACGTGCATGTGCTGGTCGCGGGCCACAACGCGCAGGCCGCTGCCGACGCCGCCGCGAAGATCGCGGGCGTGGCCAAGGTGCTGCTCGCCGATGCGCCGCAACTCGAACAGGGTCTCGCGGAAAACGTCGAGGCGACGGTTCTCGCGATTGCGAAGAACTATTCGCACATTCTCGCGCCCGCCACGGCGGCGGGAAAGAACGTTGCGCCGCGT
>NZ_CAJMZE010000105.1:0-448 GCF_905220235.1 Paraburkholderia sp. J41
CCGGCAGCCGTAGCCGTTGCGCCGCTACCGATCGCCGTGGCGTTCTTGCCGCTTGCCACCGAACCCGCACCCATCGCCGTCGACTGGTCGCCGCTCGCCACCGAATTCGCGCCGCCTGCCGTGGCATGCGTGCCCGTGGCTTGCGCCGCTTCGGTGTTGCGATCGCCTTGCGCCGAGAACATCGGATCGGTCGCGCTTTCAGCAATGTTCTGGACATTGTTGATCTGCGACTGGATGTCGTAGAGCTGCGAGCCGTTCACCGCGTCGGTGCTCGTTGCGTTAACCAGGCCGTTCGCCACGTTGTGGATCGTGACCGAAGTCGTCGCACCCGAGCCGCCCAGCGTGATCGAGTCCTGCGCCGACGAGTCGTACATCACCGCGTTGGCAACCTGACCGTTGATCTTCGTGATATCGCCTTGCAGGTTCGAGATATCGGTCGTGTTCTGCG
>NZ_CAJMZE010000106.1:0-448 GCF_905220235.1 Paraburkholderia sp. J41
TGCAGAACACGACCGATATCTCGAACCTGCAAGGCGATATCACGAAGATCAACGGTCAGGTTGCCAACGCGGTCATGTACGACTCGTCGGCGCAGGACTCGATCACGCTGGGCGGCTCGGGTGCGACGACTTCGGTCACGATCCACAACGTGGCGAACGGCCTGGTCAACGCAACGAGCACCGACGCGGTGAACGGCTCGCAGCTCTACGACATCCAGTCGCAGATCAACAATGTCCAGAACATTGCTGAAAGCGCGTCCGACCCGATGTTCTCGGCGCAAGGCGATCGCAACACCGAAGCGGCGCAAGCCACGGGCACGCATGCCACGGCAGGCGGCGCGAATTCGGTGGCGAGCGGCACGGAGGCAACGGCGTACGGTGCGGGCTCGAATGCGACCGGCTCCCGGGCGACGGCGATCGGTGCGGGTGCGACGGCAAGCGCGGACAA
>NZ_CAJMZE010000107.1:0-441 GCF_905220235.1 Paraburkholderia sp. J41
GGCAACGTGACGACGCTCCAGGGCAATGTCACGACGCTGCAAGGCAACGTTTCGAACATTAACAGCCAGATCACGAACATCAGCGGCAAGCTCAATGACGCGGTGCTGTACGACTCGTCGGCGCACAACGCGGTGACGCTGGGCGGCTCGGGCGCGAGCGCAGTGGCGCTGCACAACGTGGCCAACGGTCTGCTGAGCGCAACGAGCCTCGACGCAGTGAACGGTTCGCAACTGAACGCGACGAACACGAACGTGTCGAACCTCGCGGGCAGCGTGACGAGCATCAACAGCCAGATCACCAACATCAACGGCAAGATGGCTGACGCGGTGCTGTACGACTCGTCGGCGCACAACGCGGTGACGCTGGGCGGCTCGGGCGCGAGCGCGGTGGCGCTGCACAACGTGGCCAACGGTCTGCTGAGCGCAACGAGCCTCGACGCA
>NZ_CAJMZE010000108.1:0-430 GCF_905220235.1 Paraburkholderia sp. J41
TCAGGCCCACGCCAGTCGAAGTGGGCTCATGTGCGCCGTGAGCGCTTGATCCGCTGGTATGCGACAGCGGACGGCAGCCATCAGGTGAAGTAAAAGGCGCGCCAGCGCCAGTGCGATCTTCTTCATGTTCTGCGCTGCGGCGCCTAGCAGACACTGCTCCATCACGCGCTTCAGACCGCGCATGCGTGCATAGCGGTGCCCATGCAGCTGTTTGGCATCAGCGAAGCTGCGCTCCACCGTTTCCTTGCGACGTCGGTAGATGCGTCGGCCCCACTCGGTCAGACGCCTTGCTTCGACCCGCTCCTTCGCGCGCTCCCAGACGTGGCGCACCACCAGCTTCACCGCATTGGCGCTGCTCGTGCACTGCGTGCGCACCGCGCAGCGCCGGCACACGGCGGGGTCCGACCGGTACTCCCGGTAGCCCACACGG
>NZ_CAJMZE010000109.1:0-425 GCF_905220235.1 Paraburkholderia sp. J41
TTCTCCAGCCAGATAGGCCGCAGGACTTCGGCGCAGTCGGCGGGCGTGATCGAGTCTAACGGCTTGCCGCCGAGCTTGGGGAACACATAAGCCTCTAACGACCTAAGCCAATCGTTCCCGTGCTTCTCGTTCCGCCAACCCGGTTTGAGTTCTTCGTGGACTTGGCGAGCCGCCTTTTCGAAGGTGAGCGCGGCGGCTGCAATGCTGGCGGTCTGCTGTTCGCGGTCGCGCTCCTCAGTCGGGTCTTTGCCCGCGTCGATCTGGCGGCGCATCGCGAGCGCCTTGTCGCGGGCGTCGGCAATCGTGACTTCGGGATAGACGCCGAGGCCCGCATCGCGGCGCTTGCCCGTTGTCGGGCTGGTAAAGCGCAGCGTCCACTTGCTGCCCGTTTTGCCGGGAGTGAGTAGCAATCCCGTTACCTTACC
>NZ_CAJMZE010000110.1:0-409 GCF_905220235.1 Paraburkholderia sp. J41
ATGATGACGCGGGATTTGATGGAGACGATGGCAGCCTAGGGGAATCGCGAGGAGTTGGCGCGGAGCGGTGGCTGTTCAGGCGAAGCAAATACAGATTTGCGGCGTGGCGTGGAAGTCGCGTGCTTTAATGCCGATATTGCTCATCGGCGGAATTTTGATGGCGCGAGCTACGACTTCAATGATCAGTTGCTGCCGGTCGGATCGTCGTTCTGGGTTCATCTGGCGACGAGGTTTCTCGCGCAGAAGTGAGTGCCCGGAGTTAGCTTGACTTGATGTAAAAAAGCCGCCCCTTCAAGGCGGCTTGTTCTTCCGGGCTTCGCAGCCCCCTGCCCGCCATTTGCCGCCCGAAACGCCGAAACCCCGGCCCTCCACGATGGGAGAGGCCGGGGTTCCGGTTTGCAGCATAAGA
>NZ_CAJMZE010000111.1:0-408 GCF_905220235.1 Paraburkholderia sp. J41
CAATCGTCGGAGCGCGGAGTGTGAAACCGGAGGGAAGAGAATCCATCCAGCAGTTCCTAACGCAGGCAGCGGCTCGCGCGCGTTCATTTCCCAGAGCATTGCAACGCTCAACTGATATGGTGCTGCAACACGGCCCAACCAGCATCCAAAGGCTTCTTCATAGAAAGGCCTTGGAGTAATCGGCCATGGAGCAACGCTAGGGTGCGGGTCGGCTGACTTGCTCAAGGTGCGCAATGCCAATGAATTCGTCGCCGTTGCGAATCGCCAGCTCGGCAGCATCGTTGAGTAACGTGGATATCTCGCCTGTCAGTCCACCGGTCGCGCTCAGAACAAACTGTACGATCTCGCGTCGCGCCAGATCCGATGGCTTGCGAAGCGGTAGCACCCGTTCGAATGCCGCGAGAAGCC
>NZ_CAJMZE010000112.1:0-386 GCF_905220235.1 Paraburkholderia sp. J41
TTGACGAGCGCGAGCGCCGCCGACGAGAGCGGGACGCGGTGCGGCTCTTTTGCCTTCATCCGCTCGCCCGGTACGGTCCAGATACCGGCGTCGAGGTCGAACTCGCCCCACGTCGCGCCGCGCACTTCGCCGCTACGCGCGCCCGTCAGAATCGCGAATAGCATCGCGGCGCGCGTGTTGTCGCCGGGTTCAATATCGTTAAGCTGCGCTTTCACGAATGCCGGCATGGCACGCCAGGGCATCGCGGGCTGGTGTTCCTTCTTCGCGTTCTGCTTCGGTAAAAGGTGATCGACCACGCTAACCGGGTTTGCTGCGATATGACCGTGCGCCCAGGCCCATTGCAGACGGCGTGCATACGCTGGCGGGTACGGCTGGCGGTCTCGGCC
>NZ_CAJMZE010000113.1:0-381 GCF_905220235.1 Paraburkholderia sp. J41
CGCGGCGAACGCCACGGCGATCGGCGCAGGCGCGCAGGCTACGACGGCCAACTCGGTGGCACTGGGCCAAGGCTCGGTGGCGAACACGACCGGTGTGCCGACGGCGAGCGGCACGATCGGCGGCACGACGTACACGTATGCGGGCGGCACGCCGGTTGGCGTGGTGAGCGTGGGTTCGTCGGGCAACGCGCGCCAGATCACGAACGTGGCGGCAGGCCAGGTGACGGCTGCCAGCACGGATGCGGTGAACGGCTCGCAGCTGTTCGCGACCAACACGCAGGTGACGGCCAACACCACCGCGATTTCGAACCTCGCTGCCAGCATCACGAACATCAACGGCGGGATGCCTGACGCGGTGGTGTACGACTCGACGGCGCATAC
>NZ_CAJMZE010000114.1:0-378 GCF_905220235.1 Paraburkholderia sp. J41
GCGAGCGCCGCCGACGAGAGCGGGACGCGGTGGGGCTCTTTCGCCTTCATTCTTGTGCCGGGGATGGTCCACATAGCGGCGTCGAGGTCAAACTCGCCCCATGTCGCGCCGCGCACTTCGCCGCTACGCGCGCCCGTCAGAATCGCGAATAGCATCGCGGCGCGCGTGTTGTCGCCGGGTTCAATATCGTTAAGCTGCGCTTTCACGAATGCCGGTATGGCACGCCAGGGCATCGCGGGCTGGTGTTCCTTCTTCGCGTTCTGCTTCGGTAAAAGGTGATCGACCACGCTAACCGGGTTTGCTGCGATATGACCGTGCGCCTAGGCCCATTGCATTACCGCGTGCATACGCTGACGGGTACGGCTCGCAGTCTCCGCT
>NZ_CAJMZE010000115.1:0-364 GCF_905220235.1 Paraburkholderia sp. J41
CGTGGCGGCGGGCGTGGTGGGACAGTCGAGCTATGACGCCGTGAACGGCGGCCAGCTCTACGGTCTCGCCAGCTCGACGGCGGCTGCCCTGGGCGGCGGTGCGACGGTCACTTCCAGCGGCGCGATCAGCACGCCGACGTACGGCTTCTCCGACGGCACGTTCACCAACGTTGGCGAGGCGCTCGCGGCGATCGACGCCAAGGCAGCGACCGGCTCGGTCAACGGCGTTGTGTACGACAACGACGCACACACCCAACTGACGCTGGGCGGCGCGGGCACGACCAAGGGTCCGGTGGCGCTCACGAACGTCGCCAACGGTTCGCTGAACGCTTCGAGCGTCGACGCCGTGAACGGCTCGCAGTTG
>NZ_CAJMZE010000116.1:0-328 GCF_905220235.1 Paraburkholderia sp. J41
TTGCGCTTAGCAGACCATTCGCCACGTTGTGCAGCGCCACCGCGCTTGCACCCGAGCCGCCCAGCGTCACCGAGTTATGTGCCGACGAGTCGTACATCACGGCGTTGGCCATCTGGCCTTGCAAGGTCGTGACGTTGCCTTGCAGCGTCGTGATGTTACCTTGCACCGTCGTCATTTGCCCTTGCAGCGTCGTGACGTTCGTGTTCGTCGCGTTCAGCTGCGAACCGTTCACCGCATCGGTGCTCGTTGCGCTCAGCAGACCATTGGCCACCTTGTGCAGCGCCACCGGCGTGGTCGAACCCGAGCCGCCCAGCGTCACCGAGTTATG
>NZ_CAJMZE010000117.1:0-305 GCF_905220235.1 Paraburkholderia sp. J41
ATCGCCGCGAAGCTCGACGTCGCGCAGATCAGCGACATCACGGCAGTCGATTCCGCCGATACGTTCGAACGCCCGATCTACGCGGGCAACGCCATCGCCACGGTGCAGTCGCAGGATGCGATCAAGGTCATCACGGTGCGTGCCACGGGCTTCGATCCGGTTGCGGCGCAAGGCGGCAGCGCATCGGTCGAAAAAATCGAGGCGGCAGCGGATTCCGGCCTTGCGCAGTTCGTCAGCCGCGAGGTCACGAAGCTCGATCGCCCGGAACTCACGAGCGCGTCGATCATCGTTTCCGGCGGCCGGGG
>NZ_CAJMZE010000118.1:0-295 GCF_905220235.1 Paraburkholderia sp. J41
CGCATTGCTCGCCTGCGCCTTCGAACCATAGCCCAGCGCCGTGGCAGCCGTGGCGCCGCTGTTGCCGCCCGCGGCCACAGCGTTCGTGCCGACCGTGGTGTCGCCGTTGTACAGCGACTGGGCGGAGTTGCCCAGCGCCTCGGAGTTGAAGCCGACTGCTTGTGCCGATCCGCCGAGCGCAATCGTATTCGTGCTGGACGAGGTCGCGTTGTAGCCGATCGCGATCGCCGACGGACCGGACGCCGTTGCCACCGGACCGATCGCCGTGGAGTTCGATCCCGTCGCCGACGAATCC
>NZ_CAJMZE010000119.1:0-288 GCF_905220235.1 Paraburkholderia sp. J41
GGCAACGTGACGACGCTCCAGGGCAATGTCACGACGCTGCAAGGCAACGTTTCGAACATCAACAGCCAGATCACGAACATCAGCGGCAAGCTCAATGACGCGGTGCTTTACGACTCGTCGGCGCACAACTCGGTGACGCTGGGCGGCTCGGGTGCGAGCGCGGTGGCGCTGCACAACGTGGCCAACGGTCTGCTGAGCGCAACGAGCACGGACGCGGTGAACGGTTCGCAGCTGAACGCGACGAACACGAACGTGTCGAATCTCTCGGGTTCGGTCACGACGCTCCAG
>NZ_CAJMZE010000120.1:0-257 GCF_905220235.1 Paraburkholderia sp. J41
TTGGCCATCTGGCCGTTGATGTTCGTGACCTGCCCGTTGAGCGTGCTGATGCTGTTCGTGTTGGCCGTCACCTGCGTGTTGGTCGCGTACAACTGCGAGCCGTTCACCGCATCCGTGCTGGCAGCCGTCACCTGGCCTGCCGCCACGTTCGTGATCTGACGCGCGTTGCCCGACGAACCCACGCTCACCACGCCAACCGGCGTGCCGCCCGCATACGTGTACGTCGTGCCGCCAATCGTGCCGCTCGCCGTCGCCAC
>NZ_CAJMZE010000121.1:0-244 GCF_905220235.1 Paraburkholderia sp. J41
GATCGCGTTGGCCGTCGAGGCCGCCGTGTTGTACAGCTGCGAACCGTTGACCGCATCGAGGCTCGATACGTTCACGAGGCCGTTAGCCACGTTGTGCAACGCCACTGCGCTTGCACCCGAGCCACCCAACGTCACCGACGTATGCGCCGACGAGTCGTACACCACCGCGTCAGCCATCTTGCCGTTGATATTGGTGATCTGGCTGTTGATGCTCGTCACGCTGCCCGCGAGGTTCGACACGTTG
>NZ_CAJMZE010000122.1:0-235 GCF_905220235.1 Paraburkholderia sp. J41
TGCGGTGAACGCTTCGAGCGTGGATGCGGTGAACGGTTCGCAGCTGTACAACGTGGCGGCCTCGACGGCCAGCGCGATTGGCGGTGGCTCGACGGTGAACAGCAACGGTTCGATCTCGAACCCGACCTTCGTGGTGAATGGCGGTACGACGTACACGAACGTGGCCGGCGCGATCACCAACATCGACGGTCGCGTGACGCAGAACACGAGCGACATCTCGAACATCACCAACGAG
>NZ_CAJMZE010000123.1:0-234 GCF_905220235.1 Paraburkholderia sp. J41
AATCTTCAGGGCGACATCCGTATCCAGGGAAAGCCAGTCATAGTCGCACCATACATCGTCATTGAGCGTACCAATGATTTCGTCCTGTAGACTACCGTCATGATCGCGTGGAAGTTCAAGGCAAATCTCCTCGAAAACAAGCTCGGCAGTGTCCCAAGTGGTGCCCTGATAGCCGCCTTCCGCTGATTCGTACGGGAGCTGATCGGCGGCGCCGCCCCATTTTTTCCCGAGGCA
>NZ_CAJMZE010000124.1:0-227 GCF_905220235.1 Paraburkholderia sp. J41
CAGACGTACACGAACGTGGCCGGCGCGATCACGAACCTCGACGGTCGTGTGACGCAGAACACGGGTGACATCCAGAACATCACCAACAACATCAACAACGGCACGATTGGCCTCGTCCAGCAAGACCCGACGACGCACAACATTACCGTTGCGAAGAACACGAACGGCACGATCGTGAACTTCACGGGCACGGCAGGCACGCGTGTTCTGACGGGTGTGTCGAATGG
>NZ_CAJMZE010000125.1:0-226 GCF_905220235.1 Paraburkholderia sp. J41
CGTTCGACACACCCGTCAGAACACGCGTGCCTGCCGTGCCCGTGAAGTTCACGATCGTGCCGTTCGTGTTCTTCGCAACGGTGATGTTGTGCGTCGTCGGGTCTTGCTGGACGAGGCCAACCGTGCCGTTGTTGATGTTGTTGGTGATGTTCTGGATGTCGCTCGTGTTCTGCGTCACACGACCGTCGAGGTTCGTGATCGCGCCGGCCACGTTCGTGTACGTCTG
>NZ_CAJMZE010000126.1:0-216 GCF_905220235.1 Paraburkholderia sp. J41
GTTGTACAGCTGCGAACCGTTCACCGCGTCGCGGCTCGATGCGTTCACGAGACCGTTGGCCACGTTGTGCAGCGCCACCGCGCTCGCACCCGAGCCGCCCAGCGTCACCGACGTATGCGCCGACGAGTCGTACATCACGGCGTCAGCCATCGTGCCGTTGATGTTCGTGATGCTGCCGTTGATCGACGTGAACGCGTCGCCTGCGTTGTTGAACGT
>NZ_CAJMZE010000127.1:0-188 GCF_905220235.1 Paraburkholderia sp. J41
TCGGCCAAAAAACCGCTTGCAAGATGTCGGGCGCGTGACTAGAATCTCGGTCTTTCGCGCTTTCGATGAAGGTGCGGGGAGACGGGAAGCTAGGGCGAAAGCCTTGTGCGGCTTGGGTCTGCGGGTGGTTCGAAGTGAGTCGGCGGGTTAGGTGGAGTAAAAAAACCTGTTGACAGATCGCCAAGCAG
>NZ_CAJMZE010000128.1:0-180 GCF_905220235.1 Paraburkholderia sp. J41
TGTCCTTCGCAACGGTGATATTGCGCGTCGTCGGGTCTTGCTGGACGAGGCCAATCGTGCCGTTGTTGATGTCGTTGGTGATGTTCGAGATGTCGTTCGTGTTCTGCGTCACTCGACCGTCCAGGTTCGTGACCGCGCCGGCCACGTTCGTGTACGTCTGCGTGCCGCCGTTCACCACGA
>NZ_CAJMZE010000129.1:0-179 GCF_905220235.1 Paraburkholderia sp. J41
TGATCGTCACGCACAACATCGAGGAAGCGGTGTTCATGTGCGACCGCATTCTCGTGCTCTCGTCGAATCCGGGCCGCGTGGTCGCGGAAATCAAGGTGCCGTTCAAGCATCCGCGCAATCGTCTGGACCCCGCGTTCCGCAAGCTCGTGGACGACATCTACGCGAAGATGACCGCGCGC
>NZ_CAJMZE010000130.1:0-178 GCF_905220235.1 Paraburkholderia sp. J41
GCGGCTCAAAGAGTCAAAGCAGCACGAATCCCTGGTGTTTCCGTCGCCGCGCGGCAAGGTGTTATCCGATATGACCTTGACGGCGCTCCTGCGCCGCGTGAAGGCAAAGAGCGATACGCCGGGGCGCGTCGCGACGCTGCACGGGTTCAGAAGCTCGTTTCGCGATTGGGCCAGCGAA
>NZ_CAJMZE010000131.1:0-160 GCF_905220235.1 Paraburkholderia sp. J41
TTGCAGCGTCGTGACCGAACCCGAGAGATTCGACACGTTGGTGTTCGTCGCGTTCAGTTGCGAACCGTTCACCGCATCGGTGCTCGTTGCGCTCAGCAGACCGTTGGCCACCTTGTGCAGCGCCACTGCGGTCGCGCCGGTGCCGCCCAGCGTCACCGAA
>NZ_CAJMZE010000132.1:0-138 GCF_905220235.1 Paraburkholderia sp. J41
GGGCGGCTGGCGGCAGTTACCACGACCCAAACCTATCAGCACCAATCGGCGCCCGACATTATCCGGGCGGTGCTGCGTCGCCACGGCATTCCGGATCACCTGATGGCGTTTCGGCTGCGCCGTCAGTATCCGGTGCAT
>NZ_CAJMZE010000133.1:0-136 GCF_905220235.1 Paraburkholderia sp. J41
GTGTCGCCGTTGTACAGCGCCTGGGCGGAGTTGCCCAGCGCCTCGGAGTTGAAGCCGACGGATTGTGCCGCCGCGCCGAGCGCAATCGTATTCGTGTTGGACGAGGTCGCGTTGTAGCCGATCGCGATCGCCGACG
>NZ_CAJMZE010000134.1:0-134 GCF_905220235.1 Paraburkholderia sp. J41
ATGCTGCCGTCCTTGATCTGCACAAACGCGCCGCCGCACTCGAGGATGATTTCCTTGGCTGCTGCGAGGCTGACCTTTGCGTTGACGCTGCCGAGGTTGACGTCCTTTGCCGCGGTCAACGACATGGGGCCAGT
>NZ_CAJMZE010000135.1:0-133 GCF_905220235.1 Paraburkholderia sp. J41
TCGTGTGGAAATACTTGATCCCCGCACCGTTGTTGATGTTGTTGACGGTGTTGGTCAGGTTCGTGACGTTCGTGTTCGTCGCGTTCAGCTGCGAACCGTTCACCGCATCGGTGCTCGTTGCGCTCAGCAGACC
>NZ_CAJMZE010000136.1:0-133 GCF_905220235.1 Paraburkholderia sp. J41
CGCGCCCGAGCCGCCCAGCGTCACCGAGTTATGCGCCGACGAGTCGTACACCACCGCGTCCGCCATCTTGCCATTGATGTTGGTGATCTGGCTGTTGATGCTCGTCACGCTGCCCGCGAGGTTCGACACGTTC
>NZ_CAJMZE010000137.1:0-131 GCF_905220235.1 Paraburkholderia sp. J41
GTGAACGGTTCGCAGCTGAACGCGACGAACACGAACGTGTCGAACCTCGCGGGCAGCGTGACGAGCATCAACAGCCAGATCACCAACATCAACGGCAAGATGGCGGACGCGGTGCTGTACGACTCGTCGGC
>NZ_CAJMZE010000138.1:0-130 GCF_905220235.1 Paraburkholderia sp. J41
GCCTGCGTCGAGTTCGTGTGGAAATACTTGATCCCCGCACCGTTGTTGATGTTGTTGACGGTGTTGGTCAGGTTCGTGACGTTCGTGTTCGTCGCGTTCAGCTGCGAACCGTTCACCGCGTCGGTGCTCG
>NZ_CAJMZE010000139.1:0-128 GCF_905220235.1 Paraburkholderia sp. J41
TTGTGGAGCTGAACCGGCGCGTGAGCCATGCTGCCGCCGAACGTGACCGAGTTCATCGACGTGTCGTCGTAAGCGACGAACGCGTTGAGCAGGTTGCCCGAACCGTCGGTCTTCGCGCCCAGCGCATA
>NZ_CAJMZE010000140.1:0-127 GCF_905220235.1 Paraburkholderia sp. J41
AGGTCGGGTTCGAGATCGAACCGTCGCTGTTCACCGTCGAGCCGCCGCCAATCGCGTTGGCCGTCGAAGCCGCCACGTTGTACAGCTGCGAGCCGTTCACCGCATCCACGCTCGAAGCGTTCACCGC
>NZ_CAJMZE010000141.1:0-126 GCF_905220235.1 Paraburkholderia sp. J41
GCATACGTCGGTGACGCTGGGCGGCTCGGGTGCGAGCGCGGTGGCGTTGCATAACGTGGCCAACGGTCTGCTGAGCGCAACGAGCACCGACGCGGTGAACGGTTCGCAACTGAACGCGACGAACAC
>NZ_CAJMZE010000142.1:0-126 GCF_905220235.1 Paraburkholderia sp. J41
TTCGCAACCGCATTGCCACCCAGCGCCGACGCACTGCTTGCCTGCGCCTTCGAGCCGTAGCCCAGCGCCGTGGCAGCCGTGGCGCCGCTGTTGCCGCCCGCGGCCACCGCGTTCGTGCCGACTGTG
>NZ_CAJMZE010000143.1:0-123 GCF_905220235.1 Paraburkholderia sp. J41
ACCGGTCGTGTTCGCCACCGAGCCTTGTCCCAGTGCCACCGAGTTGGCCGTCGTAGCTTGCGCGCCTGCGCCGATCGCCGTCGCGTTCGTCGCGTTCGCAACCGAATTGCCACCCAGCGCCAA
>NZ_CAJMZE010000144.1:0-109 GCF_905220235.1 Paraburkholderia sp. J41
TCTTCATAATCTCGTTTCTCTGCTGCTGACGCAGCAACGCAGGAAACGCCGGGTGGTAACGCAGTGCGCAGCGGTTTGCAGCGTGCGAGCGACCGGAAGTGTTCCGCGA
>NZ_CAJMZE010000145.1:0-107 GCF_905220235.1 Paraburkholderia sp. J41
GGTTGCAGGACAGCGAAGCCGCCCCGAAACAGGCGGTTGTCCGATCAGCAGTTTTTTCGTTTTTGATGCGGTAGGCGAAAAAAAGGGGTTGACGGGACAAGAAAGAT
>NZ_CAJMZE010000146.1:0-107 GCF_905220235.1 Paraburkholderia sp. J41
GTCGTTGGTGATGTTCGAGATGTCGTTCGTGTTCTGCGTCACGCGACCGTCGATGTTGGTGATCGCACCGGCCACGTTCGTGTACGTCGTACCGCCGTTCACCACGA